>JAZSID010000124.1:0-7180 GCA_045533625.1 Acutalibacteraceae bacterium
GGTTGCAGTTGTTGACTTCGGAAAGACTAAGGCTACGGTTGCTGAGCTTACAAAGCGTGGATGCGACGTAACCGTTGTTCCTTTCAACACATCTGCCGCTGAAATCCTCGCACTCGGTGCGGACGGTATCGTTCTTTCAAACGGACCTGCAGACCCGAAGGATATCCCGGATGCGATTGAAGAAATCAAAAAGCTTATCGGCAAAGCTCCGATGCTCGGTATCGGTCTTGGCCACCAGCTTGCAGCACTTGCTCTCGGCGGAGAGACAGTAAAACTTCAGTACGGTCACCGCGGTGCTAACCAGCCTGTTAAGAGCACAGAATCAGGCAAGACTTACATCACAAGCCAGAATCACGGCTATGAAGTAGTTGCAAAGAGCCTTGATTGCGGATTCGAAAGCTTTGTGAATGCGAACGACGGTACCTGCGAAGGTATGAAATATGCGGACAAGCTTCTTGTTACAACTCAGTTCCAGCCCGAAGCTTGTATCAGCCCCTTGAACACACACTACGTTTATGACGAATTTATCACAATGATGGGAGGTAAAAACTGATGCCGCTTAATAAAGACATTAAGAAAGTACTTGTTATCGGTTCAGGTCCGATTGTTATCGGTCAGGCTGCAGAGTTTGACTATGCAGGCGCACAGGCTTGCCGTGTCCTTAAGGACGCAGGTCTTGACGTTGTTCTTGTTAACTCAAACCCCGCAACAATTATGACTGACAGTGCACTTGCAAACGAGTTTTACCTTGAACCCCTCACAGTTGAAACAGTAAAGAGAATTATTGAAAAAGAGCGTCCTGACTCAATTCTTGCAGGTCTCGGCGGACAGACAGGTCTTACAATCGCTATGCAGCTTGCAAAGGACGGCTATCTTGATAAGATGGGCGTTAAGCTTCTCGGTACAAATGCAGAAGCTATCGACAAGGCAGAGGACAGACAGATGTTCCGCGACACGATGCTTAAAATCGGTCAGCCCTGTATCCCGTCAGACATCGCAACAACAGTTGACCGTGCGGCAGAAATCGCTGAAGAAATCGGTTATCCCGTAATTCTTCGTCCTGCTTTCACCCTCGGCGGTGCAGGCGGCGGTGTTGCTTACAACGAAAAGGAACTCCGTGTTATCACATATAACGGACTTATGCTTTCTCCCATCACTCAGGTGCTTGTTGAAAAGTATATCGCAGGTTGGAAGGAAATTGAGTTCGAAGTAATGCGTGACAGCGCAGGTAACGCAATCGCAATCTGTTCAATGGAAAACATCGACCCCGTTGGTGTTCACACAGGCGACAGTATCGTTGTTGCTCCTGCAATGACACTTTCAGACAAAGAGTATCAGATGCTTCGTTCAGCATCACTTGATATTATCACAGAGCTTGGCATCGAGGGCGGCTGTAACTGTCAGTTTGCACTTGACCCTGAAAGCTTTGAGTATGCTGTTATCGAGGTTAACCCGCGTGTTTCCCGTTCATCAGCTCTTGCTTCAAAGGCAACAGGTTTCCCGATTGCAAAGGTTACATCAAAGATTGCTCTCGGTTATACACTTGACGAAATCAGAAACGACATCACAGGTAAAACTTGCGCTTGTTTTGAGCCGACAGTTGACTACTGTGTTGTTAAATTCCCGAAGTGGCCGTTTGACAAGTTCGTTTCAACAAGCCGTAAGCTCGGCACACAGATGAAGGCAACAGGCGAAGTTATGGCTATCGCTCCTTCATTTGAAATGGCTATTATGAAGGCTGTTCGCGGTGCTGAAATCGGTCTTGACACACTTAACTACAATAAATTCCCTGAGAATATGGACGTTATTGAAAAGCTCCATGACCAGGACGATATAAGACTTTTCACAGTTTTCAAGGCTCTTAAAGAGGGTGTAAGCATTGATGAGATTCACTCAATCACAATGATTGACGAATGGTTCCTTGCAAAGCTCAAGAATCTTGCAGACTACGAAAAAATGCTTGAAAGCGGTAATCTTGATGAGGATTACTACATCAAGGGTAAGAAATACGGCTATAAGGATGCTACAATCCTTAAGCTTGCAGGCAAGCTTCCCGAGAAGACACTTGATGCTGTTTACAAGATGGTTGATACCTGCGGTGCTGAGTTCAAGGCTGAAACACCGTATTTCTACTCAACTTACGACACAGAATGTGAATCAAGAGAAATCAAACGCGGCGAGAAGGAAACAATCATCGTTCTCGGCTCAGGACCTATCCGTATCGGTCAGGGTATCGAGTTTGACTACTCATCAGTTCACTGCGTATGGACTCTTAAGGAGCTCGGCTACGAAGTTGTTATCATCAATAACAACCCCGAAACAGTTTCAACTGACTTCGACACAGCTGACAGACTTTACTTTGAGCCTCTTAACGACGAAGATGTTATGAACGTTATCAAGGTTGAAAATCCCGTTGGTGTCGTTGTTGCTTTCGGCGGTCAGACAGCTATCAAGCTCACAAAGTTCCTTGACGAAAGCGGAATCAAGATTCTCGGCACATCAGCTGAGGGTATCGATATCGCTGAGGACAGAGAGCGTTTTGATGCTCTTCTTGAATCTTTCAATATCAGAAGACCTAAGGGTCAGACTGTTATGAACGTTGACGAAGCTCTCAAGGCAGCAGACGAGCTTGGTTATCCCGTTCTTCTTCGTCCGTCATACGTTATCGGCGGTCAGAATATGACAATCGCTTATAACGAAACAGACGTCCGTATCTATATGGATATCATCCTCGCACAGAAGATTGAAAATCCTGTCCTTGTTGACAAATACATGATGGGTACAGAGCTTGAAGTTGACGTTATTTCTGACGGTAAAGACGTTCTCATACCGGGTGTTATGGAGCATATTGAACGCGCAGGTGTTCACTCAGGTGACTCAATCGCAGTTTATCCGCCGTATAACATCCCCGATAAGATGCTCGACAGAATCGTTGAATGCTCAACAAACCTTGCTCTTGCGCTCGGCACAAAGGGTCTTGTTAATATCCAGTACCTCATTTATCAGAATGAGCTTCATGTTATCGAGGTTAACCCCCGTGCATCAAGAACAATTCCTTATATCAGTAAGGTAACAGGCGTTCCGATGGTTGAACTTGCAACAAAAGTTATGGTCGGCACACCGCTTAAGGAACTCGGCTACGGTGTAGGACTTTACAAGATTCCGCCGTACTTTGCAATCAAGGTTCCCGTATTCTCATTTGAGAAGCTCAGCGACATCAACTCAGAGCTTGGTCCTGAGATGAAGTCAACGGGTGAAGTTCTCGGTATCGGCAGAACTCTCAACGAGGCACTCTTCAAGGGTCTTGTTTCTGCAGGCTTCAAGGTTGGTCTTGAAAGCACATACCACGACAAGAAATATAACGCAGGTGTTCTCATCAGCGTTCACGACAAGGACAAGCCCGAAATCGTAGGTATTGCAAAGAAGTTTGCAGACCTCGGTCTCAAGATTTACTCAACTGCAAAGACAGGTGTTGGCCTTCGTGCAGCAGGTATCGAAGTTGAAACAATCGGCGATTTCAACGATTGCAGTGCAGTGCTTGATGTTCTTGAAACAGGTAAGATTGACTATATCGTTTACACAGGTTCAACAAAGCAGGCTACAATCCAGAACTTCATCAAGGTTCACAGACGTGCTGTTCAGCTTTCAATCTGTACTCTTACTTCTCTTGATACTGCAAACGCGCTCTGCGATATTCTTGCAAGCCGTTTCACACAGAGAAATACAGAACTTGTTGATATTAACAATCTCCGCGAAGAGAAGATGCAGCTCAAGTTCACAAAGATGCAGGCAACAGGTAATGACGATATCTACTTCAACAACTTCTGCAAGATCATTCCGTCACCTGAATCACTTACAGTTAACTTCACAGACCGTCACTTCGGTATCGGTGCAGACGGTGTTGTTCTTCTTGAAGGTTCTGACATCGCAGATGCAAAGATGGTAGTTTACAACACAGACGGTACACAGACACGAATGGCTGCAAACAGCATCCGTTGTGCTGCAAAGTATCTCTACGATAACGGTATCGTTCCGAAGACAAATATGACAATCGAAACAAACAGCGGTGTTATGAAGGTTAAGCTTTATACATTCAACGGTGAGGTTCGTTCAGCAACTGTTGATATCGGCAAGCCCGATTTCAATCCTGCAAGCATCCCGATGAATATCGATGCAGAAAATGCAATCGGCTATGAAGCAGAAATCAACGGTGAAAAGCTTACACTCAACTGTGTATCGGTTGGTAACCCGCACTGTATCGTATTCAGAGATGATATTGATTCTGTTAACCTCAACGAATTCGGCGATATGATCAGAAACTCTGACCTTCTTCCTGAATATATCAATACAGGTGTTGCAAGACTCATCGACAAGAACACAATCAAGCTCAGATGTTACGAACGTGCAGTCAACGGCGAAAGCCTCAGCTGCGGTGCATCTGCAGCAGCTTGTGTTGTAGTTGCAACAGAGCTCGGAATGTGCAATAAGGGCGAGGATATCACAGTTAAAATGCCGGGTGGCGACCTCGTAATTACTTACACAGACGAAACAATCCTTGTAAACGGTGACACACACAAGGTTTACGAAGGTGTTGTAGAGTATTAATTCTCAATATAAAATTCAAAGGCTGTCGCATTAGCGATAGCCTTTTTGCTGTTATACCGTACCAGTAACGGTGAGTGTTACTGAACCGGGAGTGATGACGAATGCGCCTGTTTCAGGGTCCTGAGTGTAGGTTGCTGCAGGAACGGTAATCTGACCGGGTACTGTTGCAAAATCACCTGTTGCTTCATTGTAGGTGTAGTTTATGCCTTCTGTCCAGGCCGTGCCGTTGAAATTGACGGCTGTGATGTCAATAATCGGATCAAATGTGTCTGTAACGGTAAGGTCGTCGTCAACTGTTGCGGGTTCACTGCCTGTGTTCTGAATAACGAAAGTATAAGTCAGCTGTCCGTTATCGGCAACAGTTGTGGGGTTAAGTGACTTTGTGATAGTCAACGAAATTCCTGTTGTTGCAGGAATTGTTGCTTCAGCTGTAATGTCTTCGCTGATTCCTCCGCCCGTAACCGTTGCAGTGTTTGTAATAACTCCGTCTGTTCCCAAAGGCGCAAATTCATTTACTCTTGCCGAGTAGATAATTGTTGCGTTTCCTCCTGCGGGAACGGTGATTCCGCTTACGGTAAGCGGAGGTCCTGCTGTTACGGTCGGTGCCGCTGTCGGATCACCGTTTACAAAATATCTTATTGATCCGTCAATATAGCTAAGCGGTACAAGTGTTGTGTCACCGAAAGTATAAGCGCCGAGGTCGTCCGTTATCGTAAGACCTGAGAAGTCTGTTGTGCCGGTGTTTATAATGTTAACTGCATAGCTTACAACGTCGCCTGTGGTGTAATCTCCCGTAAGCGCTGTTTTGGTCGCAGAAAGAACCTCAACAAGCTCACCTGTAACGATGTTTGAATTAACCGAAGTGCCGTTATAAGTCAGCGTTGCCTGATTAAAAAACGTTGCCATTTTTTCTTCCTCCTTTTAGTTTTTGAGGTAAACACCTCATTAGTTATAGTATGAAAGCCGTTCGGAGGATGTCACTGCAAAAATGCAAGCATATAGTGAAATTCCTGACGCAATGTTACCTGTTTACAGAAAATGAAGAAAAACATAACAATAAATTCTGGTTTGTAGAGCTGCTTTTAAATCACAAAATTCTCGTGCGCTTGATATGTGTGACTATTGTTTTTAAATAAAGGTAAAATTTATAAAAAATATCCTTTTTTGCTATTGACAAAAACGGATAACTTATGTTAAAATACATCACGTTGCAGACACGCGGGTGTAGTTTAGTGGTAGAATTCTAGCCTTCCAAGCTAGTCGTGTGGGTTCGATTCCCATCACCCGCTCCAAATTCCCCTAAACCTCTGCAATAGCAACGAGGGGACCAATATGCGCTTGTAGCTCAGGTGGATAGAGCAACTGCCTTCTAAGCAGTGGGTCAGGGGTTCGAGTCCCTTCAAGCGCGCCATATGGTGGGTATAGCTTAGTTGGTTAAAGCGCCAGTATGTGGCACTGGAGACCGTCGGTTCGAATCAGACTATCCACCCCACTTAAAAGTCTGCAAGAGTCCCTCTTGCAGACTTATCTTTTAAATTTAATAATGGGGTGTCGTCAAGCGGTAAGACACAGCACTTTGACTGCTGCATTCGCTGGTTCGAATCCAGCCATCCCAGCCAAAAGCGGCAAGAAAACTTGCCTAAGATAAGAGATAATAGATAATATGGAATAGATAATAGTTAAGTGAGCATTTTTTTGCCGCTTTTGTTCTATTCTCTATTATCTGTTATCTCTTATTTATTATCTGAAAAGGAGAAAGAATTATGGCTCAAAGTAGTATCTTGCTTGACAAAACACTTCAGTTTGCAGCAAGAATAATTAAATTGAACAAGTATCTTATAAAAGAAAAGAAGGAAGCAATTATTTCAAAGCAGATTATCAGAAGTGCTACATCTATAGGTGCTAATGCAAATGAAGCGGTTTACGGTTCAAGTAAAGCTGATTTTATAGCAAAGTTACAGATTTCTCTTAAAGAAACCGCAGAAACGGAATATTGGTTGAGATTGCTGATATTATCAGAATATATATCTGAAAAAGAAGGCGAATCGCTTTTAAACGATTGTCTTGAAATCAAACGTATTTTAGTTGCAACACTCAATACTGCAAAAAACAACAATAAATAACGGTTCGTCATTTCGACCAGTTAAAACAAAAATCCCGTTCGTATTAGCGAATGGGATTTTACTTTTAAGGTTTAATTTGCATATCTTCACAGTAACTGGAAAAAGTAATTATATAAAACATGTGGAGGTAACAAAATGTTTAAACACGAAAAAATGCTTTTTCATCCTGTTTCAGTAGAAAAACCAAACCCTCAATACGCGGCGCTGCTTCAGGAACAACTGGGTGGCGGCAACGGAGAACTTAAGGCTGCAATGCAATATATGTCTCAAAGCTTCAGAATCAAGGACCCGGAAATCAAAGACCTTTTTCTTGATATTGCCGCTGAGGAGCTAGGTCATATGGAAATGATAGCGCAAACCATTAATTTGCTTAACGGTCACGATGTTGATGCAAATAAGGTCGAGGACGGTGAAATACAGTCCCATGTTATTCTTGGCTTAAATCTCGAGCT
>JAZSID010000087.1:0-5149 GCA_045533625.1 Acutalibacteraceae bacterium
GCATTGGACTCGTTATAAGCGGGCTTGTCTGTTGCAGGAACCTTGTAGAATACCTTGTAACCTACAGCGGG
Source organism: Acutalibacteraceae bacterium (assembly GCA_045533625.1). GTDB lineage: Bacteria > Bacillota > Clostridia > Oscillospirales > Acutalibacteraceae > CAG-488. Next base: position 72 of record JAZSID010000087.1, read on the forward strand.
GATATCCTTTGCGATGAATACAAGCTTCTTTTCACCGTTGAACTTTTCATAAAGCTGAACGGGAACTTTGTTGCCGTTTTCGTCAAGGATATCAACATCCTGCCAATCAAGCTCAACCTTTGATGTTGAAGCAACACCGAGTGAATTGAAGAGTGCAAACGGCTTGCCCTTATCAGCGTCAAAGCCGATGTTCTTAGCGATGATGTCAAGAGCTTCTTTACGAACTCTTTCACCTGTTGCGATAACTTCGTCATAGATGCCCATGAGTTTACCGAAAACTTCTGTGATATGTGTTCCGGGAAGTGAGTCGTGGAACTGATTTGTAAGAATCTTTCTCCATGCAAGGCTCAATTCCTCAACTGGATATTCGTAACCGTACTTCTCAGCGATTGAAGCATACATCTCAGCTTCACGGAAGAGGTTTTCACAGTAACGGTTAGCCTTCTTGAGAGCTGCTTTAGTTGTATGAACGCCACGATGCTCTTCAAGATAAAGCTCGTCCTTCCATGTAACAACCTTATCGCCTGCGGCAACTGCCTTCTGACGCATATTTTCAAGAGAATCTTCTATCTTTGAAATCTGTGTTTCGGGAAGACCCGGGAAGCTCTTATATCTCTTGGTGTATTCAAGCATTTCGTTGTCTACACCGCCGCCGCCGTCGCCCCAGCCGTAGCAGTACATTGATTCACCGATTGTATCTTTTTCAGAGAACTTAACCCAGTTTGTCTTGAGTGAGTCAGGCTCCATTGATCCGATGAAGTGAGTCGGAGGAACAGCTGCAAATACCTTTGAGCCGTCGGGACCTTCCCACCAGAACGCATTGTAAAGCCACGGGTTTGTATCGTTCCAGATACCCATCTTATGAGTAACGAAATATTTCATTCCTGCCTTCTTCATGATCTGAGGCATACAGTAGCTGTTACCGAAAACGTCAGGAAGCCAGCAAGTCTTCGGAGTAACACCGAACCACTTTTCAGCGTAACGGACACCGTGAAGGAACTGACGTACGAAGGATTCACCTGAAATGATGTTACAGTCAGGCTCAACCCACATACCGCCGATGTATTCCCAGCGGCCTTCCTTAACTCTTTGCTGAACCTGCTCGAAGAGGTTAGGATAGTGAACTCTCATTTCCTCGTACATACCCGCCTGGCTCTGTGAGAAAATGAAATCGGGATACTGCTCCATAAGACGAAGCATTGTAGCGTGTGTACGGCCGACCTTACGAACGAACTCTTTATAAGCCCACATGTAAACCATGTCAAGGTGAGAGTTACCGATAAGGTCAAGCTTACCCATACATTTATAGTTAGGATTGTTATAAACTCTGTCGTAGAGAACTTTCTTACCCATACGAAGCTTTGCCTTGAAAACATCAAAGTCAGGCTCATCAAAGTCTACATAACAGAAAGCTTCTTTAAGAGACTCGCGGATAAGAGTAGCGTAGTCGTTGCCCATACCCGGCATAAAGAGTGCATTGTAAACTGCCTTGAAGTCCCAGTAAATTTCGTTGATTTCATCGTCAGTTGTTGCGATGAATGAACATTCAAGCTTCTTGAGTGTGCTCTCGTTTGAGTGCCATACGAAGTATGATTCAATATCAATATCAAAAACTTCGCCTGCCTTAGCGCAGTCTGTAAGAACAACTGCGTTACGGAACGGGTCAAGACCCTGGAAGGGGACACCGTTAACGGAAACAAGAGAGTCACCGCCGAAGTAAACATAGAGAGAAACTTTCTTGCCCTCAAACTTCTCAGGGATAACAATTTTATTCTTAAAGAAAGCACTTACGCCGTTACCGCCCCAATAGTCGCCAACGTTGAGTTCTTTCCACTCGTCATAGAAAAATTCGTATTCGCCGATATCTTTGTAGTTGCATTCACGCATTTTCCATGCGTCTGTAAGCTCGAAATCAGTGTAGATTCTCTTTTTGAGAGTCTTAAGCTTGATTTCAGCAAGCTCATCAAAGGCAAAAATACCGCGCTGTTTGTTTTTGATAAGACCACGCCAGGTGTCGATATGGGCTTCCATACCTTCAACTGAGGGGATGGTCTTCTTTGCTTCATTCGCCATAATTACGCTCCTCGCTTTTAAATTAACCTATCGCCGTGCGATATAATCGATTAATTATAACATTAAACTTTTTTTATTTCAATATTTATTGAGTAATAAAACTTAAAGTTTTTAGCAGTAACATAAAAAAGAGTATTGACAAAATTTTCGGGGGGGGGGGAGAATGTTTACAGAGGGATACCCTCAAAAAATGAAGGAGTGATTTTATGGGTTCAGTTACAGCTATTTTTCTTCTACCTCTTATGTTACCGTTTATGTTATTTATGGGCATTTTTGACACAGTGTTTGGCATTGGTACAGAAAAAGTAGCCTTGCCTTATGATACTGAAAACGGAGTAGTATGGGAATATGAAGAGGGTGACGTGGCTTTTATCGATTGCATCAAAACAACAACGAAAGGCGGTCAGCAAATCTTCACATTCAGGGGTAAAGGGATGCTTAAAGACGGCAATCCTGAATCTTATCAGAACGATGAATTTGTAGATGACATATACTTTGTTGATGCAGACGGTAATATAAAAACATATTACGCTATGGTGGATTTTGGTTTAAATTCTTTTGACGGTGTTTCTTTGATTTACGGCGGTATGGATATTTACGAAGAAAGTGAATGTGCGGTTTTTGAGTATACCGTAAAAGCTATTACAGAGGTTGAAGATTGCTATTGGCATGAATATGATTATTCTCCGCAGAATGGTGACCGTAACCGATATGTAGGTTTACCCGATCTTGTCAATATGCACGAACGCACTTATAAGTTCGTATTGCCGCCTGAAGATATTAAAGACGGTACATTCGCTATGAGCTTTTATTACAGAACCGAGTCAGGCAGACAATATGAAAAAATAGCGGTAACTTTTGAAATGGTCGGCAAAGAAGTTTCTGTTTTCGAAGAAACTCATTATGTTATGGGTGAGGACGGACTCTGGAAAGAAGTAGCATAAACCGTTGTAATTATCTTTCAAAATCATAATTAAAACAAGCATTGGGAAGTATATGCTTCCTGCTGCTGTTTTTATGTGTAAAAATGAAATTATCGGAACACAAATGGACTGTTCTTTTGTGTTCTCCTAAAAATCAAAATCCCATGGGGGTACTCACTCCCATGGGCGAACCAAAATCAATATCATCTAAAACTGAAAGCACCCTCATAGGTGCTTTCAGTTTTCTATACAAGCCCGTATTGAATTTTTAAAAAATAGTGCTATAATATTCAGGTATCATAATTCGGAGGTGAGACCGTGCGCAGTAAAAAAGCATTAATGAATACTGCAACGTCATTGTTGCTGCAATTCGTATCCGTTATCTGCGGATTTATAGTTCCGCGTATCATTATCGGCACTTACGGCTCGGAAGTTAACGGTCTTACGGCCTCAATAACACAATTTCTTAGCTATATCGCACTCTTTGAAGCAGGTGTTGGCGGCGTTGTCCGTGCGGCAATGTACAAGCCTCTTGCCCATAACGACCTGACAAAGCTTAGCGGTATTGTAAAAGCAACTGAAAACTTTTTCAGAAAAATTGCCCTGATTTTTGTCGGATACATGCTTGTTCTTGCAGGTGTATTTCCGGTTCTCGTCAACAGAAGCTTTGACTGGGCGTTTACGGCATCTCTTGTTGTGATAATCGGTATCAGTACTTTTGCACAGTATTATTTCGGTATGACATATACCGTTCTTATCTATGCCGACCAGAAAAGATATATTACATCTTTCCTGCAGATTTTTACAGTCATTCTCAATGCGGTTCTTGTTGTGGTTTTTGCAAATCTTGGTGCGTCAATCCATTGGTTGAAGCTCGGCACAGCGGCGGTTTATGTATTGCGTCCGATTGTACTTAATCTGTATGTCAGGCGAAAGTATCAGCTCGACAAAACCGTTAAACCCGATAACGAAGCAATTAAACAGCGTTGGGACGGTCTCGGACATCATATTGCATTTTTTGTAAATCTCAATGCAGACGTTGTTATTCTTACACTTGTTTCAAAAATTTCATCTGCTTTTTCGATTGCCGAGGTTTCTGTTTATACAGTTTACCATGCAGTTGTCTACGGAATTGTCAATATAACAAGTTCGTTTTCAGCAGGAATGGAAGCTGGATTTGGCAACATGATTGCAAATGGCGAGAAAGAAAATCTCAACAGGAAATTTGCATTGTACGAGTTTATCTATTATACCGTAGTTACAATAATGTTTACTTGCGCCGGAATTCTTATTCTGCCTTTCATAAAGGTTTATACGGCAGGTATCACAGATGTGAATTACATCAGACCGGCGTTTGCATATATTATAGTATTGGCATATGCTGCCTATGCAATCCGTTCTCCTTATAATACGCTGACACTTGCAGCAGGACACTATAAGCAAACAAGAAACGGAGCTTTTGCTGAAGCAGGAATAAATGTGGTTGTTTCTGTTATATGTGTGTTCATTTGGGGTATAGTAGGTGTAGCAATAGGCACTCTTGCTGCAATGGTTTTCAGAACGGTTCAATATGCCTGGTATCTTTCTAAAAATATATTGGAAAGAAGTTTTATGGTGTTTGTTAAGAGGGTAGTTGTTGCTGCATTAATTTCTGCTGTATCGATTTTTCTTGTGAGTGTTTTACCTGAAGTTGCTGCTGTATCTTATGTGACATGGGTTTTGTTCGCTATCGAAGCAACGGCAGCGGTTGTTGTAGTAACGTTTGTATTCAGCCTCGTTTTTGATAAAAATGAGCTTTTAGATACAATAAAATATGTAAAAACCACATTCCTCAAAAGAAAGAAAAAATAAATTTAAAAAATTAAAAATTTTTCTTGACATAGGCAGAATGTAGTGATATAATGATTTCACTTTCCGCCGCGAATTCGGCGAAAGTGGTTCAGCACCTTGAAAATTAAACAACGATGAAAGAAAACCCTGAAAAGATTTCTGAGTTTTGCTATGATGCAAAACGTACTTTAACAGAGATTTCGGAAACGAGATTTAAATTAATTAGTCAGTGAATGACGAAATGAGCGATTA
>JAZSID010000027.1:0-59026 GCA_045533625.1 Acutalibacteraceae bacterium
TGCTAAGTATCTTGAGGAGGCGGGCTATGATATGCTTAACGCCGACAACGGTACATATGACTCCTGGTATTGGGCGCATCCGCCGATGTATATGCCCGAGAACTGCAACCTTGACGATGTAGCTCACATAAAGAATTTTGTAAATATACCTGTGGTCTGCGCGGGTAGAATGTCCCCCGAGGTGGGTGCGGAGGCGGTTGCCGAGGGCAGAATTGACGCGGTTGGAATTGCAAGGCAGTTCCTGGCTGACGGCGAGTGGGTGACTAAGCTTATCGAGGATAGGCTGGAGGATATACGCCCCTGTATCTGCTGTCACGCGGGCTGCTTCAACTTCTCCTCCTCCAAGGGACACTACAACACCCAGGACCTTAAGGACACGATGGGTTTTGCCCGCTGTGCCCTCAACCCCGAGACGATGCAGAGCAAGAAATACCGCATCGAGCCGGCAAAGAGAATAAAGAATATTGCTGTTATCGGTGGCGGAATCGGCGGTATGGAGGCGGCAATCCTCCTTGCCAAGAGGGGGCATAAGGTAACGCTCTACGAAAAGACAGATAAGCTGGGTGGAGTATTTATTGCCGCCTCCTCCCCCTCCTTCAAGGAAAAGGACAGGGAGCTTATTGCCTGGTATATAAGAGAGCTTGCAAAGCTGCCTATCGAGGTTAAGATGAACACCGAGATAACCGACATCAAGGCGCTTAAGGCAGACGAGGTCATTGTTGCCACGGGTGCAAAGCCCAAGTCGCTTCCCGTCAAGGGCGCAAGTGAATATGGCATTGAGGCCTGTGACCTGTTGCTTGGCAAGCGAGAGGTTGGAGACAGGGTAGTAATTGTTGGCGGTGGCCTAACAGGCTGTGAGATCGCATACGAGCTTTATCTTAAGGGCAAGACGCCCATCATCGTCGAGATGCAGGACGACCTTATCACAACTCCGGGTGTTGCTCTTGCAAACACAAGCTTCCTTCGTGACTTCTTCAAGACAAACAAGGTTCCCGTATACCTTGAAACAAAGACAACTGAAATCCGCGATAACGGCGTTACAATCGCAACTAAGGACGGCAAGAAGATTGACGTTCCTGCTGACAACGTTATCCTTTCAGTCGGTTACAGACCTGCTCCCCTTGCTCCGAAAGCAAAGCACGTTCACGTTATCGGTGACGCAGCTAAGGTCGGCAACCTCAGAACAGTTATCTGGGGCGCTTGGGACATCGCAATGAAGCTCTGATTTAATTACATAAAGATATATTTAGTGGCTTGGATTTACTTCCGGGCCACTTTTGTTTTTACTTTCACAAAAGTTTCATTGTTATTGAAAAAAATATATGCTATAATGGAAACAAAAAGGAGGTAAGCTTATGGCATATTTAAGTGTTTTTGCTTTTTTATCTGTCCCTGTAATCGCAATCATTTATTTCATTATCAGCCTTGTCCGCTACCAATCCGCAAAAAAGAAAAACAAGCAGCTTCCCGACACATATAACAAAGAGGAAATGAAATCACGCAAAAGAAACCTGATAATTTCATCCTGCATCGCAGGCATATTGTTTGCAATTATTATTGCTTTTGTTTGTTTATTCTTTATCGGAATTGCCTACATGTGAGGTAAGAGAGATGTCGGAAAATACTTTTATAAAAATTCTTATTGCCGTTATTTCCGTTTGCCTTGTCCTGACAGTCGCACACCTTATATATGATATCTACGCATATCAGCATTGCTCAATAATCTATTTCATCGCAAAGGAGCTGTGGTGATATGAGGAAATTCAAGCAAATTGTAACTGTATTTTTAGTCATTGTTATGTTTGTATCCTTTAACCTCGGCATTTACTCGTTGCTGACGGTTCGGCTTTCAAACAATTTCAGCGGCACGTCGCAGTCGAAAATGATTGACGTCAGCCGTTATCTTCCGCACGAAAATGATTCAGATTTAGCGAGGATTAACTCTACACTTAAGCTGACGGATAATCTGCCCGTTCTTGACGGTGCGGCGGCCCTTGTGCCCGTATACGCTTCAATTATCAATGCGGTTTACCCCGTCGGCTCAGTCACCTACGAGGGTGGCAAATTTTCCGACGATAATTTTTACGGTGAAAACTTCACCGAGGACAGCAAAATGCAATATAAAAACACCGTCCGCGGTTATCAGGCAATCGTCGACGGAACGACGGATATTCTCTTCTGTGCCGCACCCTCGGCAGAACAGAAGCAATACGCCGAGGAGAAGGGCGTTGAGCTTGTCTACGTCCCTGTCGGGCTCGAGGCTTTCGTGTTTTTCGTCAACAAGAACAATCCCGTTGACAACCTGACCGTTGAACAGGTCAGAGATATTTACGGCGGTAAATATAAAAACTGGGCTGACGTCGGCGGTGCTGACAGAGTGATAAACCCCGTCACCCGTATACAGGGCAGCGGAAGCCAATCCGCGATGGATGACTTTATGGGCGGACGTGAAATTGCACCTAAATCCCCTCTCGCCTTCACGGGCGGTGCAATCGGCTTTTCCTTCAGATACTATATGGACGGCATCGTCGGTAACGAAGAAGTTAAGATGCTTTCGCTGGGCGGTGTTTATCCGAACGCAGAAAACATCCGCAACAAGAGCTATCCCGTTGTTGCACAGTTTTATGCAATTTATCGTGCAGACAACGAAAACGAAAACATCCCCGTGCTTATCGACTGGCTTCTTTCCGAGGAAGGACAGACGCTTATCGAAAAAAGCGGTTATGTGAGAATTAATTGATTTATCAAACACGGCGACCTGAAAATTCAGGTCGCTTTTGTTATTGTAAAAAGATAAAATATCTGTTAGAATAGTATTATAATAATTAAAGGGTGGTTTTATGGCAAAAGCAAAGCCCGCTTTCATAGTGAAAGCAAAAAATCTTTATAGCACTGCTAAAACATATTGGAATGTTCCGCCTAAGGGCAGATCTATTCCGTACAAAGAAGTTGCATATCTCAGCGGTGCAGGTGTCGGAACTCAGTGGGTAACACTGTTAGCTTCGACAATCGCACTTAATGCTTCAAATTTCCTTGTGGGTGCCTGTATCGGTCTCAAGCCGATAGATCTGCAGATTATGCTCAATGTGGCAAACGTAGTAGGTATTCCTTTGGGTATTTTCAGAAGTTGGCTGTATGACAATCACCATCTCAAAGGCGGTAAATTTCTTCCGTTTATCAGAATGACTGCCGTACCGATTGCATTGATATCGATGATTTTTGTATGGCTGCCTTATGAAAATATGACCTACATAACAAAGGCAGTTGTTGTTGAAGTAATGTTCTTCCTGCTCAACATTTTCCTTTGTTTCTACAACGAAAGTTATACATATTTCCAACAGATTTTCAGCCATGACGCTCAGGAAAGAGCAACCGTTATGAGTATTTCTCAGGTTGTGTACTCTCTTGCTCCGACAATTTCGAACCTTTTTATCCCTCTTATTGCAGGACTTACCTGGGGTCTTGATAACATCTGGACTTACAGAATCATATATCCGTTCTTCACGGTTATCGGACTTGCATTCAGCATTGTATTCTTCCGCAAGGTTAAAGAAAGACTTATTCTTCCGAAGAAGAAGCCTGAGCCCGTACGTATGCTTGATGCACTCAGAGAGGTTGCAAAGAATAAATACTATTGGATTATTCAGTCTGCGGCCTGGGTTGTTTTCCTCGAGTCGGGTTACGGTGTAATCCTCAGCTGGCAGTTTGTTTACGGTCCCGGTGCAGATCACGATGAAATACTCGGAATCGCGAACACTCTCATCAGCAATGCGGCACTGTGGTCAATGCTTCTTGCTCCTTTGGCAATCAAATGGATGGGTAAAAGGAACCTGCTTATTACAGCAAACACAATCAACGTATTTGTTCTTATAATTCTTTACTTTACGTACAGAAACATTATTGTTATCTGTGTTCTTTGGTACTTCAACACATTTATAAACACTTTCTGGAATATTGTTCAGCACAATATTCAGGCAGATATGAGAGACTATCATCAATGGAAAACGGGAGTTCGCGTTGACGGACTTTTCGGCCCTCTCGGTATGATAGGCACGGTAATCGGTCTTTTTACAGGTATGGTTTACCCTACCGTGTATGAAAAAATGGGACTTCAGGAAGACTATTCCGTTCTTTATAATGACACTATGAGAGATAATCTTTTCGAAGTGCTTATCATTCTTTCGGCTATCGGTGCATTCCTTAACCTTGTTCCGTTCCTTTTCTACGACCTTACTGAAAACAAGCACAAGGCATATGTCTGCGTTCTTAAAATCCGCACAATGTTTGAAAACCACGCTCTCGGTCTTCTTGATGACGAAGAGCTTAAGGAAACAATGGAGATTATTCTTCAGGCAAATGAACTCCACGGAAAAGAGAAGGCGGCTATTGACAAGACTGCACTCAAAAATGCAAAACGCATGCCGAAAAAAACTCCCGAAGAACAAGCATTGCGCGCCGAGGCTATCAAAACAGCTAAAAAGGAACTTCAGGAAGCTAAAGAAAGAAATCTTGCTATCGAAAGAGCTCCGATTATTATGGAGGACCTTAACAAATTCTCAGGCGATACGGCTGCGATAACTCTTTCCGAGGCAAAGAAAGATATTGCGTTTGGCAAGCTTCACCTCTACGAGGATGCAAAGCAGGAAATGAAAGCAGCAAAACGTCTGCCGAATAAAACGGTTGTTCAGAAGACTATCCGTGAAAACGCAATCAAACGTGCACGTGTCAAGAAAGAGTCTGCTTATCTTATCCGTAAATACGGAGCAGAAAATCTTTCTGCTCCCGACCAGGCGGTTAAGGAAGAGATTATTAACCGTGAAACAAACGGATTTGCGGACAGCCTCAGACAGAAGCGTGAACTCCGTGCTTTCCTGAAGAAAGAGTCAATTTATCTTCGCGCAATAAAGCCTTATACGGATGCTGAAATACTTCTTGCTCAGGCAAAGTATTACGAGCATTATGAAGAACTCAGCACAAGATATTACGAACTGACCGCCACAGTTTAAAACTAATCTTCAATAAACAGCAAGCCCCGAAGCTTTTTGCAGCTTCGGGGTTAAATTTATCTGAAGAGTTCAAGATTGATTCCGTCTGCTACAATCTGTCCTCCCTCAAGATTGGGATGCAGCTTGTCTTTGCCGAGATACTCTTTCCTTGAGCAATCAGTTTTTTCAGGGTCTACGCAAAGACTTGCCTGGTCATAGACGGCATAGAATTTATCTTTGTTTTTATCAATAAGCTTATTATATTCGCGGACTGCATTTATCTTGTATTTTCTTGAATCAGCACAGCTGCCGAAGTGCAATACGTTAAAAACAATCATCTTCTTTGAGTTTTCTTTAAGCTTTTCGCCGATTGTAACAACAGCATCACAAACCTGCTGTGCTGTAGCTTTTTCCTTCTTGGGTGTCGTAATCGTTCCCGGCTGAAGAAAATCGTTCGTACCGAGGGCAAAAACAACATATTCAGTGTCGGGATAATTGAGAATATCTCGCTCAAGTCTGTTGATACCGCTGATACCGAAAAGACCTTTACAGATAAATCTTTTGCTGAAGTCAATGCGGACTCTGTTACCCATAATCGACTTGTTGATAACAGAATATCTGCCCTTGTATTCCTCACGGATTCGCTTTGAAAAAGCATTTGTCCAGTAACCCTGCTGGCTGATTGAATCGCCGAAAACAGTTATTGCCGAAGCTCCCGTTTCGTTCAGAAGTTCGACGGACTGAAACAGCGGAATCGGCTTATGGAAATACATTCCGAGAACTTTTGAAGCTACCTCACGGACTGCATCTCTTTTACGCGGTTGGTTAATGACTTTCTTTTCTTTTGATACATCGCCGTTGACGGTTATAAGCTTGACATCGTGGATAAGATTCCCGCTTCTCAGCGCACCCTTTTCGACGTAGGCGTTGACACAGAAAAACTCATCCGTTTCAACGTCGAAATCAACCGAATCCGTTTTCAGAACCTCACCCTTTTTAATACAAAAGCTTTCCTTTCCTCCAACGGTTATCTTCTTACAATCGGATTTGAAATTACCGTTTTCGTCGCAGACAGCCACGGTCATCGCACCAACATAAACATCGTTTTTCGCACACTCATTTGAAAGTTCGAGTCGGATTCCTTTACCCGAAAAATAAGACTGAACAACCAATCTGTAGGTTCTCTTGCACGAGGGATAATAGAAAAACGAAAAAGCCGAATGCGCCTGACCCCAGACCTGTACCCATTTTTCTTTCATAACTTCACCTACTTTATACAATCACATTGTTTTCGTCAGCGATATTGCCGACACATTTTTTATAAAAATCGTAAGGTGCGTCAAAAACATTGTTTTTAACCTCAACATTTTCAATATATTCAAGCCAGAGAAGATGTCTGCCCTCTTGCGCAGCCCTGAAGCAATTGTTTTCAATGACGAGTTTTGCGTGAACAAACTCTTTCGAATCTTCCTTCATAACCTTTGGTGTACAGCGGATTGACGGTGCGCCCTGCCACATTTCCGCATACTCGCAGTTTTCAACAAGGTTGTTCCTGAACGTTATGCTCTTCGTATAACCCGATTCAAACCAGAAGTTGCAGTCATCCTCAAGCAAAAGAGCAGGCCCCCAGAAGTTGCGGAAGCGGTTGTTTTCAATTATAACCTCGCCTCTTGTTGTGCAAAGAACCCCTCTTCCCGAAGTCGGTCCGAAATCGCAGTTTCTGACATAAAGGTTCGGCGTCCACGTTGTGTTTTCAACAACATCTTTTTCAATTTCAATCTGCGGCAATTCTCTGTCGAGGGTGAGAAGAATATCCGTATCGCTCAGCTTTTCGTAAGAAACAACCTTTGTTTCAGCATAAGGAATAAGCGTATCCCACTTTATAAATTCAAGCTCGTCACCCGTTTCAAAAGCCTGAAAGCCCCATGACTCGGCATGCATAAAGCGAACGGTTATTGTTCTTTTTTCTTTGTCTGCTTCAACAATTCTGAGGTGTGTGCCGTGAACATTGACGTAGTCATCGTGTGCACCATAAGCCTTGCAGGAATCGATTATAAGATTTCCCCGGCAGCCTGAAAACTGAAAGAAATCTGCCGTGCTTGCAACCGTTCTGCCCTCTGCAGGTGTAAAGTCGCAATTTTTGTAACTGACATTTTCGCAGAACTGAGAAACCATACCGAGCCCGTGCATAAACTTTATCCGCAGGTTTTCAAACTCAAGATTCTTGCATCGCTGAAACAGACCACCTGTCTGGTCACGGACGATGTTTCGTGTCTGAAAAATCTGTCCCGGCACAAAGTCAGCATCTTTATTTTTAAGAGTAACTCTGACGGTTCTTTCATCAAGCTGTATGACGTTTTCAAAATCAAGGTCGTTGCGGTCAAAATCCCTGCACTGCTTTGTTTCAGGGTTATAAACCTTGACGTATCTTCCCTGCACGTGCGGTCTGTTTTCCCAATACGGTTCACCGTTAAAATTATCTTCGCCTCGCCAGAAAAGCTCGCCGTCCGTCACGCGGAAGCGACAATCGGGATTGATTTTCAGCTCGCAAATTCCGTCCATATTTGATAAAACCTCAAACTCCGTCATCGTAGGACAGAAATAATCGAGTGTGAGATTTTTCATCGTAATGTTTTCGCATTTGTTGAACAGAAACGGAGTCATCTTGCCGTGAATTATAATTTCAGCTCCGTTGCCGTCGATTGTAATATTCCTTTTGCCGTCAAGAAAGATTGCAGAATATTTCAACCCTTCAGGGTTTTCGTGTCTTTTAGCTGTGTTGGAGCAGAAATATCCTCTCTTTTCAAAAGAATCTTCGGGATATGCGTGGTAAGCCTTGCCTTTTTCAAGAGTTACCGTTTCGCCGTCCTTCACATTCAAAAACAAGCTGCTGAGTTCATTCATAACGACACCGACCTTTGAGTTTTATACTTTTAATACAGAAATATTATACTAATATGCGACACCTTTTGCAATATCAAAAACAATTCTATTGAAATCCGATTTAGCGTGTTGTATAATGAATTTATCAATATTGCGGAGGAAAAATTATGGCAAAGATAATCGGACAAGCAATACCAAATATCCCCTGGCAGGACAAACCCGAAGGGTACAAATATCCCGTCTGGCGCTATGACGGAAATCCCGTTATAACAAGAGATAATCTCTACGGAGCAAACAGCATTTTCAACTCTGCAGTTGTTCCTTACGGCGACGGCTTCGCAGGTGTTTTCAGAGTTGACGACATCTGTCGCGACCACACGCTCGTTGTCGGTTACAGTAAGGATGCAATTAACTGGAATCTTGAAGAAAAGGTTATTTTCAGAGGTTACGATCCCCGTCTTTGCGAAATCGAGGGTAAATACTACCTTTCATGGGTTAACCTTACACCGCACGGCACAACAATCGGCATTGCATACACAACTGATTTCAAAGAGTGGACTCAGCTTGAGGATGCTTGCTATCCCGTTGCAAGAAACGGTGTTCTTTTCCCGAGAAAGGTTAACGACGAATACCTTCTTCTTATCCGTCCGTGCGACAGAGGTCACACACCTTACGGCGATATTTTCCTCAGTCACAGTAAAGACCTTACATACTGGGGCAAGCACAGATTCGTTATGTCTCCCGTTAAGAACTGGGAAATGACAAAAGTTGGCGCAGGCCCGACTCCCATTGAGCTTGAGGACGGTTGGCTTGCTTTCTACCACGGTGTTCTTACAAGCTGTAACGGTTTTACATACGCTATGGGTGCTGCTATCCTTGACAAGGACGAACCGTGGAAGGTTCTTCACAGAGCTGACTGCTTCCTTCTTGCTCCGCACGAGCTTTACGAATGCGTCGGTGACGTGCCGAACGTTGTATTCCCCTGCGCTGCACTTGCAGACAGCGAAAGCGGAAAAATTGCAATCTACTATGGTGTGGCAGACACAAGCGTTGCACTTGCATTCACAACCGTTGACGAGGTTGTTGACTTTATCAAAAAGCACGATTTGATGAAATGAGGTGACCCCTCACGGAAACTACGTATTTTATCCTGATTGTTGCAATCATACTTTGCTGGAGTTCTGTGCTTTACAGCAGAATGTTTGCACTAAAAAGGTTTAAAAGAAAGCATAAAGGAGAAAAAAGAAAAATGCCGATAGAAATGCTCAAAGAGTTTCTTAATAAAGACTGTACCATCACTCTTTTTAACGAAATCGTTGGTGTTCAAGGCAAAATAGTTGCCATTGAAGAAAACTGGTTGAAGGTTGAAGAGAAGAAGAGAACAAGAATCATCAACGGCGATATGATAAGAGATATTTCAATTTCAAAGAAATAAAATTAACGACGGTAGTTTTCAGCTACCGTCTTTTTCTTTAGTCGAGCAATCTTCCGTCAGATGTTATCGTAACAACTCTCCACGGAATAAATTTTCCGCTTGCCATCAATGCTCTTTTAACAGCATTTTCAAGTCCTCCGCAGCAAGGCACTTGCATACGGGCAACCGTAACACTTTTAATGTTATTGTTTGCAATAATAGCTGTCAGCTTTTCTGCGTAGTCGCCCTCATCAAGCTTCGGGCAACCTATAAGCGTGATATGGTTGCGTATAAACTCGTTATGAAAATTACCGTAAGCAAAAGCCGTACAGTCCGCCGCAACAAGAAGATTCGCATTGTCAAAATAAGGAGCATTGACGGCTACAAGCTTAATCTGCACAGGCCACTGCGAAAGCTGACTGTTAACGGGAGCAATTGAACAATGAGCTTCTTCACGTCTGATTGCTTTTGCTTCAATTCCCGGACAACCGCAAGGAAGTTTTTCTGCTTTTTTCTCTTTTGAAGCAAGTACGGCAGCCTCGTCATAAGCAGGAGCTTCCCTTTCTTCAAATGTTATTGCACCCGTCGGGCAGGCAGGAAGACAATCGCCAAGACCGTCACAATAATCTTCACGGGTAAGCATTGCCTTTCCGTTTATCATTTCAATCGCACCTTCGTGACAAGCAGAAACGCAAGCACCGCAACCGTTACATTTATCTTCGTCAATTCTGATTATTTTTCTTATCATTTTCTTTCACCTCTTGTCTTTGTGTTTTAATTATAGTACAATAAGCGAAGAATTTCTGTTGTTTTTACAACAAAAGGTGATTTTATGAAAAAATATATTACGATTTTAAGAAAGACAAAACTATTCAACGGCATTGACGAAAGCGATATCCTCTCAATGCTACCCTGCCTTCAGGCAAAAAATAAAACTTACGGCAAAGGTGAATATATTTTTCGTCAGGGCGAAAAGCCTGATTGTATCGCAATTCTTCTTGAGGGTAAGCTTCTCATTCAGCAGGACGATTATTGGGGAAACCGCAGTATTATCAGCGACGTTAACGCAGGAGAAATGTTTGGCGAAGCTTTTGCCGCACCCGACAGCGAAGCGATTTTCAACGATGTTGTTGCAGTCGAGGAAAGCACTGTTCTTTTTCTCAATCTGAAAAAGATGCTTACTGTCTGCTCTTCTGCCTGCCGTTTTCATTCAATGGTGATCCAGAATCTTTACCTTGCAATTTCGCAGACGAACCGAAAGCTTATGCAGAAGCTCGGTCATATTTCAAAACGGACAACGAGGGAAAAGCTGATTTCCTACCTTTCCTACGAATCAAAAAAGCAAGATAAAACAGCTTTTGAAATTCCCTTCAACCGTCAGCAGCTTGCAGATTTTCTGTCTGTTGACCGTAGCGCAATGTCAAATGAGCTTTGTAAAATGCGAGATGAGGGAATGATAACTTTTCACAAAAACAAATTTGAATTATTATAAAAACTCGGCAGAAATTTCTGCCGAGTTTTTTATAAAGCATTATTGATAATCTCTGCAACCTTTGCGATGTCATCTGCTGACCAGTTTCTGTCGCAGTATCCAACACCTAAACCAAGTGCATCTATTATTCTGTCAAAAAAGCTTCCTCTTCTACGCATCCTGTAAAATCTAATACTGCTGTTTTCATAAAATCTTCTCCTTATGTTATTTCAATAAAAGTTTCATAGTGGTCATAAGTAACAAACACAAGTCCGTCATTTGACCAGACAACTCTATGACTGTTGCGTTTTCCGAAGTAATAATTTATATCTGTTCCTTGCAATAAGGGTAAACAAATTATTTTGACTTGTCAATAGTGAAAATTTTCTCTCCTTAAAACGATTAGTCAACAAAAAATATCACCCCGAACATCGTTCAAGGTGATATGTCTTATTAAAGAGATTGACAAAATCGGGTTTGTCGGGATCTATGATTTCGCACAATCTATCTCTGTGTGCGTAGGGATGGGCCTCCCGGACCATCCGCAGATTCTGCTGAGTTAACGGACGGTCGAGGACGCCCGTCCCTACGCAGTTGTTTTGAGGCTGGGTTCGTAGGGTCAGATATCATCTGCCCGTCAAATTTGTGTATTTCTGGCGGGAGCATAATATGTTCCCCTACAGACACCTTTTTGAATCGTGCGTTATAATTCCGCGTCGCAGACACACAACTATTCGTTATTATCTCTTATCTATTATCTGCAAAGGTGTAACCTTTGCTCAACAAACCCAAAATCATCGGGGACTTCTTCGCAAAAATTCAATTAAACTTCAGCCAGAGCCTTGTATGTATCCTTAAGGTCGGAGTAAAGTTTTGTGTATATTTTATGATAATTCATATACTGTGCTGTTTTTTCGCTGTCGGGTGAAGAAACACCGTCGTTGTAACGTACCATTGTGTCACAAGCTTCTTCAACACTTGCGTAAATTCCTGCACCGACAGCCGCAAGTACGGCAACGCCCAAAGCGGGACCCTCACTTGACTCTGCAGTCTTTACGGGCACTGCAAAAATATCGCAGAGCATCTGACGCCAGAATTCGCTCTTTCCGCCGCCACCGCAGACAAGCATTTCAGCAGGAGTAATATTCATCTCTTTAAGAACGCAAACGCAGTCATAAAGCGAATAGCTGACGCCCTCAAGCACAGCTCTTATAAAGTGTGCTCTTGTGTGCATTGCAGAAATACCGAAGAATACACCGCGGCAATCGGGGTCAAGGTGAGGTGTTCTTTCACCCATAAGATACGGGAGATAGAGAAGTCTGTCACATCCGACGGGAATTTTATCTGCCTCGTCTGTCATAACATCGTAAGCCGAACGGGTTTCCGCTTCAGCTTTATTTGTTTCTTCAAGGCAGAACTGCTTTTTGAACCACTGAAGAGAAAGGCCTGCGCCCTGAGTAACACCCATAACGTGCCACTTGCCGGGAACAGCACAGCAGAATGTGTGCACTCTGCCACTCTTGTCGATTATCGGAGCGTCAGTATGAGCAAAAACAACACCCGAAGTGCCGATAGTCGTAAAAGCCTTGCCCTCACGTACAACACCCATTCCGACAGCCGCTGCAGCATTATCTCCTGCACCGCCGACAACGAGAGTATTCTCTGAAAGTCCTGTTTTTTCTGCGGTTTCTTTATTGATTTTGCCCGTAACCTCGGGAGATTCGTAAACCTTCGGAAGGTATTCTTCCTTGATGTCGAGTGCATCAATCATAACCTGTGACCAGCATCTGCCCGGCACGTCGAGAATCTGCATTCCCGATGCATCCGATACCTCTGTTGCGAAGTCGCCCGTAAGTTTGAAGCGGAGATAATCCTTCGGCAAAAGGATGTGTCTGCACTTTTCAAAAATTTCGGGTTCGTTATTCCTGACCCAAAGAATTTTTGAAGCTGTAAATCCCGTCAATGCAGGATTTGCCGTAATTTCAATAAGCTTTTCGCGTGTAAGCTTTTCTGTCAGCTCGTCACATTCCTTGCCTGTTCTCTGGTCGCACCAGATGATTGACGGACGAAGCACCTCGCAGTTTTCATCAAGCATAACAAGGCCGTGCATCTGTCCCGAAATTCCGAGAGAAACAATATTGTCCTTGTCAATTCCGCTTGTTGAAACAACCTCTGCGATTGTTTCTATACCTGCATCGTACCAATCTGTCGGCTCCTGCTCAGCCCAACCGTTTTTAGGTTGATAGAGAGGATATTCACGGCTTGCGGATGCAACAACATTACCCTTTTCGTCAAAGAGTACAGTCTTTGTTGCGGATGTGCCGAGGTCAATTCCCAATACATATTTCATAATTATTCACCAAAGAAAATCTGATTTACAACTGATTCAAGATATTCCTGTCTGCCTGAACCCGGATCCTCGCAAGCACCGAGCTTTTCTGCGTTTTCTGCAAGTGATTCAAGAGTTGCCGTGCCGTCAAGGATTGTCTTGCCGATGCCCTCATTGAAGCTTGAATATTTCTTTTCGATGAACTTGTCAATTCTGCCGTCCTCGATAAGCTTTGCAGCCTTGATAAGACCGAGTGCAAACGAGTCCATACCGAGAATGAAAGCGTGAACCATATCTTCCTTTGTGTTACTCGGACGACGGTTCTTAGCGTCGAAGTTAAAGCCACCGTTCTTCATACCGCCAGCCTTGAGAACTTCATACATACACATTGTTGTTTCGTAAACGTCGAACGGAAATTCGTCCGTATCCCAGCCGAGGAGCATATCTCCCTGGTTAGCGTCGATTGAACCGAGCATACCGTTGATTGCGCTGATTCTAAGCTCGTGCTGGAAGGTATGACCTGCAAGTGTAGCGTGGTTAGCCTCAATGTTCATTTTGAAATCCTTATCAAGACCGTACTGACGAAGGAATCCGATTGCTGTTGCGGCATCAAAATCGTACTGGTGCTTCATCGGCTCTTTCGGCTTCGGCTCGATGAAGAAGTCACCTGTGAAGCCAATCTTACGGCCGTAATCAACAGCCATTTTCATAAGACGTGCGATGTTTTCCTGCTCAAACTTAACGTCAGTATTGAGGAGTGATTCGTAGCCCTCACGTCCGCCCCAGAAAACATAGCCCTTACCGCCAAGCTTAACTGTGAGGTCGAGAGCTTTCTTAATCTGTGCAGCTGCGAAACAGTAAACTTCTGCGCTGTTTGTGCTGCCTGCGCCATTCATAAAACGGGGATTTGAGAACATATTTGCAGTACCCCAGAGACACTTGATGCCTGTTTCCTGCATTTTAACAAGGATGTAGTCTGTGATTTCGTCAAGTCTGCGGTTTGTTTCCTTGATGTCCTCTGCTTCGGGTACAAGGTCAACGTCGTGGAAGCAGAAATACTCGACACCGAGCTTCTGCATAAACTCAAAACCTGCATCAACCTTTGCCTTTGCGTGTTCCATTGTAGCCTCAACGGAACCGAAAGATTTGTCTGCAGTACCTCTGCCGAACATATCAACACCGTTTGCGCCGAGGTTATGCCACCAAGCCATTGCAAACGGAAGGTGTTCCTTCATCGGCTTGCCGAGAATTACACGGTCAGCATCGTAAAACTTGAAAGCGAAAGGATTTTCACTCTTTGCACCTTCGTATTTAACCTTATCAATAAAATCAAAATACATTAAAAACACTCCTGTTCAGTTTCTGTTTATGTTAATTGTTTCTTTAAGTCTTATATCGTTTGAAGCGGCACCGACCATAATTTCAAAGTCACCGTTTTCAACAACCCATTCAAAATCTTTATTGAGGAGTTTAAATGAATCAAAATCAAGTTTAAACTCAACAGTTGCAGTTTCGCCTGCTTTAAGTGAAACTCTTTCAAATCCCTGAAGAAGTTCAAGCGGTGTGACAACCGACGAAACAACATCGTTAACATAAAGCTGTACAACCTCGTCACCGTCAACATCACCGATATTCTTAACATCTGCTTTAACGGTAAAATCTGTTTCACCCGTCTTTTCTATAACAAGATTTGAATATTCAAACTTTGTATACGAAAGACCGAAGCCGAAAGGATAACGCGCCGCGCGGTCACCTTCAAACATATTATCAAAGAAGTTCGGAAGCCTTGAATAATAGCAAGGAATTCTGTATGAATCTGCAGGGAAGGAAACAGGAAGTCTGCCTGCAGGATTGTTTTTACCGAGGAGAGTTTCAACAATCGCCTTTGCACCGAACTCACCGCCGAACCATGCAAGAAGAATTGCATCAGCCACCTTGCATTCCTCGGAAAGGTCAACGCTTCTGCCGTTTTCAAGCACGATAATCAACGGCTTGCCTGTCTTTGCAAGCTCAAGTATAAGCTCACGCTGTCTACCCGGAAGACGTAAATCCGAACGGTCGTGACCCTCACCGCTTGTAGAGGTGTTGTCACCGCCGACAAAGATAATAACATCACTGTTTTCTGCAGCTGTTATTGCATCCTCAAAGTTTGCGTTCTCGTCCTCATCATAGACTTCAACAAGGTGGAACTGTCCGTCCTCTTCCGTAATTGCCTGAACACCCTTCGGGATTCCACAACCTGAAGCCTGTGTTATTTCATAGTCTTCGCCGAGCGCCTCTTTAAGCTCATCGTAAACACTCTTTATTTCATATCCGTAGGGAACGGAAGAATAACCGCCTACACGCTGTCTTGCAGATGACGGACCGACAAGAGCGATTTTCTTGTGTTTTTTATCAAGAGGAAGTATGCCGTTATTTTCAATAAGCGTCATACCCTGCCTTGCACTCTCAAGACCGAGAGCCTTATGCTCGTCACAACGGATAACTGACTTGTATTTTTCTTCGTCTGCATACGGATTTTCGAAAAGACCGAGCATAAATTTAAGGCGAAGCACGCTGTATGCAGCCTCGTCAACTCGCTCCTGCGGAATCTCGCCGTTTTTAACGTGGTTGACAATTGTATTCTGACGGAATTCGTTGGTATATGTGCAACAACCCTGTACGTCCATTCCTGCATTAATAACATCACGGATTGCATCAACGTGATTTGCGGCTGTACGGTGAGCCTCAACAAGACGCTCAATTGCGCCCCAGTCTGCGCGGACATAGCCCTTCATACCGTATCTGCCGCGAAGAATATCGTAAAGATAATATCTTGAGCTGATAACAACCTCGCCGTCGATTGCATTGTAGCAAGCCATTACGTTGTTTGCTCCGGCTTTTGTGATAGCCTTTTCAAAAACAGGAAGATAGCACTGTTCAACTTCGCGCTTGCCTGCTCTTGCATTTGCGCAGTTTATGCCGTTTTCTGCAATACCGTGAACGCAATAGTGCTTCGGCTCTGTAATAACGGAATCGTCGCGCTTGAAGTCGCCGTTTCTCTGTTCACCCGTGATAATCTGATAACCCATTTCAGCGCAAAGGTATGTATCCTCGCCGAAGGTTTCCTCTACTCTTCCCCATCGCGGTTCACGGGCAACATCAAGGTTCGGAGCAAGAATCTCGTGGATACCGATTGAACGTGTTTCTGCGGCGATTGCCTTACCCGTACGGTTAACAATATCTCTGTTGAACGAAGCGGCAAGACAAAGAGGTACAGGGAAAACCATTGCGCCCGGCCAGCTTATTCCGTGAAGTGCCTCTCCCGTAAAAATACACGGTATACCAAAACGGCTTTTTGACATTATAAGCTTCTGATAGCGGTTAAAAACCTTCGGAGTTGTGTAAGCATCGTGCATAAATCCGATACCCGTATTACCGAGAAGTTTTTCAAGCTTTTCGTAATCAGGCTCTGCATCGTCATCAAGCGAGCAGTTATGTATTTTATGAGGCTTTGTTGTGAATTCAACACCTCTGAAAATGTCAAGCTGAGCAACTTTTTCCTCAAGAGTCATCCTTGACAGCAGGTCTTCTGCTCTTTCTTCAGGAGAAAGTGAAGCATCTAAATATTTCATCAAATCACCTCTGTGAATATATAGAAAAATTATATCATTCTGCCATACTTTAGTCAAGGAAACAAAGAAAAAGCTCCTCGTTATGAGGAGCTTTTGCCGTTTAAAAATTACTTGTTCTTTTTCTTAACCTTATTGAGTATTGCGTTGATTTCGAGAATCTGTTCCTTTGTAAACTTACCTCCGCCAATCATTGAGAAAACTCTCTTGACTGTAAAGCCTGATGCCATAGCGTACAAGCCCTTGAGCATTGACTTATTAATCTTGACGCCCGATACATCGAATCCCGCAACATCTGCCTTACCGTCCTTGCCGGATGAAAGTGCTTTCTTTGCCTTGAGAATGATTCTTACAGCCGCAATCTTACCGCCTGTTGTTGAAAGGATATCACCGATTGTATCGTTGATTGAGTATCTTCCGTCAGGAGTGTTGATTTCAAACCAGTTGATAACTGAGCCTTCCTCTTTCATAATGTAAGCTTCGTTCGGCTCGTCAACCTTACGGATTGTACCGCTGTCTTCAAGGTCGCCTGCTTTTGCAACAAGTGTTGTTTCGCCTTTGTTTTCAACCTCGAAGTAGAAGAACGGATACTTGCCCTTCTTCTGCTTACCAACGCTGACACCGTTTGCGAAAAGTTCAACTTCATCACAGTTTGAATAAACAGTAACCTTTGTTTTGTCCTCAACTCTGTCGATGTATCTCTTTGAGCAAAGGTGAATCATCGGCTTATCTGAAAGCCAAGCCTGATATGCGTAGAAAGAGTCTTTCTTATACTGTCTGTCGAAAGTTACAAGACCCTTGTGGTTCATACCGTTTTCGCCGCCCTCAGCACGTGCATCGGCAGCAAAGTCAAACATATTCCATACGTGAGTTGCCCACATATACGGTCTGTCTGCAATCTGCTTGATAAGCTCTTCGTGATAGTATGACTGATACTCTTCGGTATAGTCGCCCTGAACAGGCTCAGAAGGGTGCCAGTCAAGAGCTTCACAACCGTATTCGCTCAAACCAATCGGCTTGTTCGGATATTTCTTGTGGAATTCATCAAACCACGGACCATTCATTTCTGTTGTACCGCCGTACCAGCCAAAATAGTGGTTATAGGAAACAACGTCACTGATGTGAACATATTCCGAATCAATTGTACACATCGAAACCGCCGCAATTGTTGTAAGACGTGTTTTATCCATCTTGTGGCAAAGGTCGTTGAGGTCCTTATGATTCTTGATAAGATGCGGGTCGTCCGCACCTGCGATTGTGATTTCGTTTGAAAGACCCCATACAACAATTGACGGGTGATTGTAATTCTGTGCAACAAGCTCTTTCATCTGTGAAATCGTGTTGTCGTAGCCGTTTGCCATATGTCTTGAGATGTACGGAATTTCAGCCCAGATAACAAGACCTGCTTCGTCGCAAAGGTCGTAGAAATCCTGTGAATGCTGATAATGAGCAAGACGGATTGTGTTTGCACCCATTTCAACAATGAGGTCAACGTCTCTCTTATGATGCTCATAGAGAAGAGCATTACCGATTCCGGGATTATCCTGATGACGTGAAACACCGCGAAGAGGATATTCTCTGCCGTTGAGGATGAAGCCCTTTTCGGGATCGATGCTGAATGAACGGCAGCCGAAACGTGTTGAAACTTCATCAACTTCCTCACCGTCAACGATGAGAGTTGCCTTTGCTGTGTAGAGGTACGGGTCCTTAAGACCGTCCCAGAGATGAACGTTTTTGATTTCGAACTCTGATTCGTCATCGCCGTCCTCTGTCTTTGTTGCGATAACCTCGCCGTCTGCGATGATTTCATATTTTATCTTGCAGTTATCGTCATCATTTACAAAAGCTTCAACTTCGATTTCTGCATCCGCGCCCTTGATTTTCGGAGTAACCTTAATTCCGGGTGCTCCGTAATAATCAAGATCAAAGTGCTTCTTGCCGACGCTGACAATCTTCACGTCACGGTAAATACCGCCGTAGAAAGTGAAGTCAGCCGTCTGCGGATAAACTCTGTCGTTTGCTGTGTTGTCTGCAACAACAACGAGGAGGTTGTTTTCCTTTATGTCCTCAACCTTAACACGGAAAGTTGAATAACCGCCGTGATGCTCTGCGATTTTCTTGCCGTTGAAGTAAATTTCTGCAGATGAATTTACACCGTCAAACTGAAGATAATGCACATCGTTTGTGCCGAAGTCTGCAGCTGAAAGCTCCTTTGCAAAATAGCCTTTACCTCTGTAATAGTCGTTGCCGCCGTCCTGACCGTCTTCGCCGTTCCAGGTGTACGGAAGGTCAATCACCTTCCACTCGGAAGGATAACTTGCAGGTACAGCTTTTGCTTCAAGAGAGAATGCCCAGTTCCCGTTAATTTTTGTTACAGTTCTCATAGTATTCCTCCAAATTTTGCATATAATTTCACAATAATATAATAACCAAAATTTTGAAAAAATGCAAGAAAAAAGTGCCGTTTTGTAAAAACAAAACAGCACCTTATTTTTAACATAATCAATCGTTGCCGAAGAAAGCTTCGTGAACAGCAGCAACAGCCTTGTCTGCATCCTTCTGGTCGATGAGAACCGAAATTTTGATTTCGCTTGTTGAAATCATCTGGATGTTGATATCCTGATTGAAGAGAGCTTCGAACATTGTTGAAGCTGTACCCGGATGAGTTTCCATACCTGCACCAACAACAGAAATCTTTGCGATTGTGTCGTCACGGACAACCTTTGCATCGCCGATGAACGGAAGCTTGTTGATAGCATCGATTGCTTCGTCTGCGTGAGCTTCGCTTACTGTGAAAGCGATATCCTTTGTGCCGTCACGGCCAACTGACTGAAGAATGATATCAACGTTGATATTCTTTGCAGCCATGCTTGAGAAGATTTTGAATGCAACACCGGGAACATCGTTGAGTCCGCTGATTGAAATTCTTGAAGCATCTGTATCTTTAGTTACGCCTCTTACTAACATTTTTTCCATTTTAGCTGTCTCCTTTACCATTGTGCCCGGAATCGGGTTAAGGCTTGAAATAACCTCAAGCTCCACATTATATTTTTTAGCCATTTCTACTGAACGGTTGTTAAGTACCTGTGCGCCGAGAGTTGCAAGTTCAAGCATCTCGTCATAAGTAATTTCAGAAAGTCTCTGTGCGTTCTTTACCTTTCTCGGGTCTGCTGTGTAAACGCCGTCAACGTCTGTATAAATCTGGCACTTGTCAGCGTGAAGAGCCGCTGCGATTGCAACTGCGCTTGTGTCTGAACCGCCACGACCGAGAGTTGTAACGTCGTCATACTTGTTAAGACCCTGGAAACCTGCAACAACAACAATCTTCTTGTTGCCGAGCTCTGTCTTAAGACGCTTTGTGTCTACCTTCTTGATTCTTGCTGCAGAGTAAACAGAGTCTGTGCTGAAGCCTGCCTGCCAGCCAAGAAGAGAAACTGCCGAATAACCGAGCTTTTCGATTGCCATTGCAAGAAGTGCAATTGAAATCTGCTCGCCTGCTGACATAAGCATATCCATTTCACGCTTCGCTGCGCCGGGGTTGATTTCCTTTGCCTTTGCGATAAGGTCGTCTGTTGTGTCGCCCTGAGCAGAAACAACAACTACAACATCGTTTCCTTGTTTGTAGGTATCAGTTACGATTTTTGCAACGTTCATAACGCGCTCTGCATTTGCAACTGAACTACCGCCAAATTTCTGAACAATAAGTCCCATAATAATTCACCACTTTATATCAATAATTTTCTACTCTTATCTTGCCGAGGATTTCAACATCCTCAAGCTTTGCAAGCTTTTCAAGAAGCTCGCCTTCCTTTGCTACGGGAGTAACAAAAGCGAATTCATCCTCAGGAGCGTTTTCACGTGTGAGAATGCTGATATCGCCAAAGATTTCCTCTGCCTTTTTAAGAGCAAAAATCTTGTCGCCCTTTGCTCTTACGTAGAAAGAAGTTTCAACATCGTTATGGTCAACAACGTAATTTTCAACTGCATCGCCCCAACCGAAAGCCTTACGCTTTTCAAGGTGACGTGCGCAATCGATAACGTCTGCAACGCAAGCGCTTGCCGTTGCGAGCTTACCTGCGCCTCTGCCGTAGAATGCAACATCACCGACAGCATTGCCGCGGACGAAAACTGAATTGAAAACATCGTTTACGCCCGAAAGAATGCTTGTGTTTGCAACGAAAGCAGGGCTGACCATTGCTGAAATCTTGTCACCGACACGCTTTGCTCTTCCGAGGAGTTTGATAACACCGCCCCATGAGCGAGCATATTCAACGTCTTCAAGAGTAATCTTTGTGATACCCTCAGTATATACACTTTCGGGGAAAACGTGCTTTCCGAAAGCGAGTGAAGCAAGGATACAGATCTTACGGCAGGCATCAAAGCCTTCGATATCTGCTGTCGGGTCTTTTTCCGCGTAGCCGTTATCCTGTGCGAGTTTAAGAGCATCTTCAAAGCTCATTGAATTAAAAATCATCATTGTGAGAATGAAGTTTGTTGTACCGTTGAGGATACCTGCAACTTCATCAATTCTGTTCGCCGCAAGGCACTGAGCCATCGGACGGATAACGGGAATACCACCGCCGACACTTGCTTCAAACATAAAGTTTGCATTGTTTTCTTCAGCGAGCTTAAGAAGGATATCACCCTTTGCGGCAACAAGCTCCTTGTTTGAAGTAACAACACTCTTTCCTGCCTTAAGGCAAGCTGAAACGAAATCGAAAGCAGGGTTTGTTCCGCCCATCGCTTCAACAACAACCTTAACCTCGGGGTCGCTGACGATTACGTTAAAATCTTTCACGAGCTTACTTTCATTTACGTCGCCCGGGAAATCTCTGAGGTCAAGAATGTATTTAACATTTACGCTGTCCTGAAGGCTTTTTTCGGCAATGCTTTCATTATTCATCGCAATAACTTCCGCAACGCCCGAGCCTACGACACCGTAACCCATAATTGCTATTTCCATATCTACATCTCCTTGTTCGGATATACTTGAACAGTTTACCACAAACAACTCAAATAATAAAGAGAATTTTCAAAAAAAATTAAAAAAATTAACATCTTTTTAATTGAAATAGTACCTGATTTGTTATAATATAAAGGTAGAAAACCGATTAGGAGCTGTCCGTGATGAAAAAAACAATTCATTATTGCTGGTTCGGCAGAGGTGAAAAGCCTGCCCTTGTTAAAAAGTGTATCGAAAGCTGGAAGAAAAATCTTCCTGACTACCGTATTCTTGAATGGAACGAGGACAATTTTGACCTTTCAAAAAACACTTTTATTGCCGAAGCATACAGCGACAGAAACTTCGCCTTTGTAAGCGACTATGTAAGAGCTTATGTACTTTACAACTACGGCGGAATTTATATGGATACGGATGTTGAGGTGCTTGGCAGCTTTGACAAATTCCTTGACCACACGATGTTCCTCGGATTTGAAGAAGGAAATTTCGTCGGCACCTGTGTTATGGGTACGGAAAAAGGTCACGAGCTTATGCAGACATATCTTTCTCACTATGACGGACTGACATATTTCAACGAGGACGGCACAAAATATACAGACACAAACGTAGTGCTTCTCACAAGACTTCTTGAAGAGAGAGGACTTGAAAGAAACGACAAGCTCCAGACTGTCGGCGACATCACAATTTATCCGAGAACGTTTTTCAGCCCTTATGATTATATCAACGGCATTAATTACATCACAGACGACAGTGTTGCGATTCATCATTTCGCTCAGCTTTGGCTTCCGAAGAGTGTAAGAATTAAAACTGAAGTTAAAAAAGCTCTTGTAAAAATCATCGGCGGCGAAAACATAAAGAAACTGCGTAATCTTAAAAAATAAAGAGGTATTCTTTACAATGGACGTTATTGAATTAAGACGAAAACGAATTATCAACTTTGTTTACTTTGCAATCGTTCTTGGTCTTTCTTATTTATTTTTCAAATACTGCTTCTGGGCACTGGCCCCTTTCATTTTTGCTTTTTTCATTGCGACAATCGTGCAGAAGCCGACCAATCTTATAACTAAAAAGCTTCCCTTAAAACGCGGGTTGGTTTCAATTTTCTTCGTTCTTCTTCTTTATGTCACGATCGGTTGCGTTGTTTCACTTATCGGCATTAAGCTTGTGGATTCAGTCAAGGCGCTTTTCTCCTTTGTTTCGGCAAAGATTTCGGATTTCCCTTCTCTTGTTGAAGATGCGAAAAATTGGGCGCTCGGTATTGTGCCGATTCTTCCCGACAGATTTGAGGCTTCAGTTACGGAAAATCTTACAGAATGGTTCGACGTTATCCGCGAAAAAAGTGCAGGTGAGGTCGCATCAACAATTGTTGACTCAACTTCGGGCGGCGAAGGATTCTCATTTTCCTCTTTTTCAGGTCCGTTAAGCGGAGTATGGAAAACCGTTAAGGGCATACCGACATTTTTCGTTGCAATCATAATCGCGGTGCTTTCCTCATGTTTTATTGCCGCTGACTATGATTGGTTAGTGAATTTCATCAAAAAACAGGTTCCCGAAAAGAACCGTCACAAGCTTTCCGTCAGCAAACGGGTTGTTTTCTCTTCTTTGGGCAAGCTTGTCCGTTCATATGCTTTGATAATCTGCATCACGGGTACTGAAGTTTTCATCGGACTCAACGCTCTTTCTCTTCTCGGAATTTACACGGGCGGTAACATTCTTACAATCTCAATTGTTATTGCAATTTTTGATATTCTGCCTGTCCTCGGTACCGGAACGTTTATGATTCCGTGGGCAATATATTCACTCATAACCGGCAAATTCAGCCTTGCAATCGGACTTTTTATAATCTATGCTGTTATCTACCTTGTCCGCCAGATTATCGAACCGAAAATCGTCGGCGGCACAGTCGGTCTTCCCGCGTTCCTCACTCTTATGGGAATGTACCTCGGTTCACAGCTCTTCGGTTTTATCGGAATTTTCCTTTTGCCGATTCTTATGATTATCGTAAAGCTTCTTAATGACGAGGGCGTTATTCATCTTTGGACACCGACTGATTATAACAAAGACGAACCTAAAAAACCGTTTGCCTTTTTAAGAAAGAAGAAAAAATAAATCAGTTCAAAACTAAGATTAACGGAGGTGTGTTCTATGGCAAAAATTATTACCATCAGCCGTGAATTCGGAAGCGGTGGCAGAGAGTTAGGCAAAAGACTTGCTGATGAACTCGGTTTTGATTATTATGACCGCGAAATCCTTGAGCAGGTTGCAAAGGAAAGCGAGTTGGATGAGGCTTATGCTGAAAAGATTCTCGACGGCAGTTTTTCACTCGGCTTCCCCGTAACCTTCGGAAGAACGTTTTTCCATACGGATGTATTGCAGCAGGATATGACAAAACTGCTTGTAACTGAAGAAAAGATAATCCGTTCGCTTGCCCAAAAAGGTAGGGATATGGTTATCGTCGGCAGAAGCGCTGACGTAATTCTCCGTAACTACAAACCGCTTAATATCTTCGTTTATGCAGATATTGACAGCAAGATCGCACGTTGCCGTTGGCGCGCACCTAAGAATGAAGCGCTCACGGACAAGGAGCTTGCAAGAAAAATCAAGCAAGTTGATGCAGGTCGCGCGAGACAGAGAAGGCTCCTGACGGATAAGGAATGGGGCAAAAAGGAAAACTATCATCTTTGCATCAACACAACAGATGCGAACATTAAAAGCCTTGTTTCCTGCGTTGCAGAATTCGCTAAGTGTTATTTCAAATAATAAGTTAAGGGTTGCTCAGCCGAGCAACCCTTTTTATATGAATTAAGCAGTCCGACAAATTCGGGTTTGTCGGACTGCTTTAAAATCAACACCGTAGGGGCAGATATCATCTGCCCGTCAAATTTTTGTGTTTCTGACGGGAACATAATATGTTCCCCTGCGTACGCGATTTTAATTGTGAGTTATAATCAGCGGTGCAAACCCGCCCTCAGCTTTTTCAATTTTTATGCCAACGGCACACGCATCAAATCGATAATCCAATTAAAAAACGCAAAAACTTTTTCGATAAAAAGTGCATCTTTTGAATACATTTTATATGCCTTGCTTGCCAGATGGCTTTCGTTGACCGTGATGTTTTCAAGTGAACCGTCACCGATATTTTTAAATGTTAAAAGATAACATTCTTCTGCATCCGAGTGGAACCCTGCATTGAAATTCGTCACGATTGAATTAAACTCACCGTCGGCTTTGATAGCTGTCTGCTTGCCGTCACCTGCCGAGTACCAGTAGCAGAAACAATCGTGGAGAGTATTTCTGTCGTTGCTCGCCATTCTGAAACCGACTGCAAACTGGTCGCTGTAACAGTAGTCAAGCCAATTGTTGCCTGCTTCAAGAAGGAAACCGCAGCTGTTCTGAAAATCCGTATAATCCGAATAATAAAGCGGATGGATATTGCGAAGAACGTTACCTGCAGACTTTACGTGAACGCCGATGAAAACATTTCCGATTCTCACGTTTGTAATTGTATTGTCAAATCCTTCAAGGAAGATTCCGACTGAATCCGTCTTGCCTGTACCGATGATATTGATTCCCGTGATGTCTGCATCGGACGAGCCGCTGTTTGCACCGTGCTTGATGTGCAAGCCGACAACAGTGTTTTTGATTGAAGTATCACGGACAGCTGTTTCACGTCCGCTGTTGATTGAAATTCCGTTTGCGATACCGCTTCCGTCAATCACACCGCCCTCAAGGGAATAGTTACTTCCGGGAGTATGGGTGTCGTTTGCAGGGAATTTTCCGCCAAGCTGAATAACCGCTTCGCCGTAAGACCAATCGCCGATTGCTTTGATAATTGCAAAATCTGAAAGCTCAAGCGAAACGCTTTTCGTCGGCTCTGCAGGAGTGTAAATCGGCTTTGAAAGAAGGTATTCACCGTCAGGGAAGAAAATTGTTCTGTTCGGGTTCGCATCAATAAGCGCCTGAATTTCGTCGGCAACGTCAACACCGCTGTTTGCAGGGATTGTGTCCGTTACGATTATATATCCTTTGTTGCTTTCAGCCGTTGCGCCGATACAAAGGCAGGAAAAAAGACAAACTATTGAAAGAAAAACTGATAAAAACTTTTTCATAAGATCACCTTATTTATACTGATAAACTTTGACATAGTCGACGATGAAATCTGCCGACTCGCCTTCTTTGATATCAATCTTTCCCGTGCCGTGACGGTCAGCCCAGGCAACTCCGTTTTCGCCTGCAACTTCACACGAAAGAATAAGATATTCAGGATTCTTGCTGACTCCGCCCGTTGAAAGTCTGCCCGTTTCAACGCCGTTGATGTAGAAGATATATTCGTTTTCGTTCCACTCAAGGCCGTATGTGTTGAACTCTTTGTAAGGGTTGTTTTCAACAAGATATTTGCCGACGCTGTCACCCTTGCTGTCGGGGCCATAGCCGTCGTAATGGATACCGCCGACGACCGCATCGCCTGCGCCCCACCAATGGTATTTGTAATACATTGACTCGAAGATATCAACCTCGGTGCCGTCCTCGCCCGAATCGTTGACATCGTAAACCTGACCGTTCATCATCCAGAATGCAGCCCACATACCTCTTGCAGGAGGAAGAATTGCACGGCATTCAAAATAACCGTAAAGGAAATCGTGCTTGCCTTGAGTTGCGATTGCGCCCGTGTAGTAACCGGGACCGTAGCTGTCGGGTGAACCGAAGGTATCGCCCTCAAGTCCGTTTTCCATATAACGTGTGGAAATTACGAGGTTTCCGTCCTTGACAGAAATCATATCCTTGTGCCAGTAACCGCCCTTGCGGATCGGGCCCCAGTGAAGAGTGTCGACAGACTGATTATCGTTCCACTTTGTTGTATCAAGTCTGTCACCGTTAAAATCGTCTTCCCACACAAGCTCAAAGCGTTCTTCGAGGTTCAGCTCCTGACCCGACGGAATATACGGCAGGTCAAGTAACGCAGGCAACTCGGGAGAAATAAGCATCAATAACGAAACAAGTATACTGATAAGTTTTGTCATCACAGGAAAACCTCCTTTTCTGCATTATACTAAAAAAGAAACAGGCAGTCAATGCAAAACATTGACCGCCTGAGTTTTATCAATCGGGATAAGAAATCTGTCTGCCTGAGAAAAATGAAACGATTGCTCTTGCAACGATATCAAAGCTCTTCTGGAAGAAGCCTCTGAAATCAACGTCGAGCGCAAGTTTCCAACCGTAATCGTCGCCTGATTTGCGGAGATTGTCGATATCCTCAACTGTGAACATATCGTACCAATGAACAACGCGTGTTGTGTACTTTGAAGTATCCTTCTCGTCAATTACAATCATTCTGTAACCGTACTGTGAGGAAAACGCATCCTTGTTGTAACGTGTGCTGAGAGAATTGCTGATGTCGATACCCTGATTTCGTACACCGAAAGCGTTTGTATGGTCGTGACCCGAATACATTGCGAGCACGTCGCCCTTTTCAACCATTGCATCAAACTGACCGTCGTTTTCACCGCCTGAACACGGAGTTTCCGTAAGTGTACCGAAGTTCACGCTGTTCGGGTCAAACATATAATATTCGCCTTTGTTGATGATATGCTCGTAAGAATAAAGCTTTTTGCTGTCAACCTTTTTGAGCACGTCGTAAACTTCAGGCACGATGATGTGCTGGAAAGCCACGGAATAAACAACCTCGCCACCGTTTGCAGCCTTGAGCTCGTCTGACTTCTGCTTGTACCATTCAACCTGGTCAGCCTTTACGTTGCCGTAGTTGCCGTTACCGTCGTAGTCGTTTGAGTCAAATACCCATACATTGAACTTAACCTTTGAGCCGTCGGATGACATAACGGGAATGTTATATGTACCGCAGCCTGAAAGTGACGGACCGTCATCAAGCGAGATTGAGCATGAATATGAATTATAATAAGCCATAAGCTCTTCTCTTGACATTGCGCCACGCTCGGAATCGTGATTACCGAACGTTACCGCAACAGGAATATTTCTTTCCTGGAAAACAGACATAAGAGCGTCTATCCATCTCTTTGTGTTTGCAGCGTCATCGTCGTTGTCAACGTTATCGCCTGTTACAACAACAAGGTCGGGATTTTCACGGTCGCAAGCCTGTGCTATAAGCCACGTTGAAGCGTCAACGTTATCGTCTGCAAGATGAGTGTCCGTAACGTGCATAATATTGAATTTGCCGTCCTTGTTGAAAGAGAGAGCCTTTGCAGTTGTGCTGTACTCTGCCGCAAAAGCGCTGACTGAAATTCCTGCCATAATAACTACCACCATTAAAACTGAAATTAATCTTTTTGCAAAACTTTTCATCGTTTTTGCCTCCTTTTTAACAGGAAGATTATACATCAAAAAAACTTGTATGTAAACAATCTTTTGTTTATTTTCAGAAATCAACCTTATAATGTCTTACGGTTATTCCGATAACCTTGTTGTAATCAAGCACGTGCATTACAGCGCCGTCCTCGTCTTCCCAAAAAGTAAGACCTTCAGCTTCGATATTTTTACCGCCGACGTTACGCTCTGCAGCAAGTTTAACCTCGCCCGTTGCGACGTCAACAGAAAGGATGTTTTTCAGTTTTCCGTTATCTTCAATATCTTCGGAAAGGTAGAGCGTACCGTTATAGAATTCGCCGCCCTGAATGCGGTGGATTTTTTCCATACCGTTAAGATCGATGTCGCGCACGTGCTTCATCGAATTGTTGATGTCGTAAACACGAATAGTTTCTATATCCGTCCACTTTGAAGCATAAAGATATCCCGTTTCGGTATCAACCGCACACCATGGCACACCGTCGTCGTAGAGCTCGTTCGGCAAATCATAAATTTCACCCGTCGGTTCAAGCGTTTCACAGTCAAAAACAACGATACAGGCGTAGCATTCGTCGCCGCCTTCAACGGAAGTGTAAAGCTTTCCGTTATAATAACTGATTCCGCCGATGTGGTTGTTGCCTCTGTCCTCGCATGTTTCAGGAAGAGGATTGACGTGGCTGTCCACTATCTTCATATCTTCAAAAGTAAACTTTGCAAGTGCCGTAAGGTTAAGGGCAGTTATTGAACCGCTTGTGTAATAATATTCGCCGTCCGTTGTGATACCCTGACCCATAAGAAGCGCCTTGTCAAAAACAAAGGTATCGCTTGAAACAAGGTCAGCCGTTTCCGTATCCTTTGCAATCGGAGTTGTTATCAATGTGATTAACAACAGCGGTAATGTGAGGATTGATAAGATTCTGTGAATTATCATAGTATTACTCCTTTTCAAACAACCAACAGGTTGTTTTATTTATTTCTCTCGGGAAGGTAATTTTTTCTCCCGTGAAAAAATCTGTGAATGTACTTTTTCCGTTAACTAAGAAACCATCAGCGCACTTCTTATTTGGTTTCTGCTTTAATACTATCAAATTTATTTTTTGCTGTCAATAATTTACTTTTCTGTTGCAAAAGAATAAAATTTTTGGTATGCTGAAGCAAACAGTAATGTTTGTAAAGGGGTGTTTTTATGACATTGTTTTTATCAAAAATATTAAGAGTTTTTGTTTCTTTCCTCATGCTTTTTTCGCAGAATGCTCCGCACTTTTTCGAGCTGCCTGCAATCCCGAACGGTCAGGAAATAAATCTTGATGAAAGGTTTGAGCTTGTCTGGGAAGAAGAATTCAACGGTGACAGCCTTGACATGACAAAATGGAACCATAACTGGTGGGAGGTTGAGCGCAAGGGCGGCTACTGGCACGAGGATATGGTCGACGTGCGCGACGGCAACCTTGTTATCACAACGGCATATTTCACTGAACCTCTTGAAAATTATTACGAGGATTATTTCGCAACACATCCCGGTTCACACGAATATAAAGAAGGCTGGTACACAGCCTGTATCACAACCAAGGGCAAATTCGAACAGTGCTACGGTTATTTCGAATGCCGTGCAATCCTTCCCGCTTCAAGCGGAATGTGGTCTGCATTCTGGATGATGAACACTCACGTTGAAGATGTTGACGGAAGCGGTCAGGACGGTACGGAAGTTGATATCTATGAATCAATGTACTACAAAGATAATTGGTGGGGTGCAGGCGGAGCGGTTATCAGCAGCATCCACTATGACGGCTATGGCGAAGGACATCAAAGTGCAAACATCGGCAAATGGTGGGTTGACAACCCGTACGAGCAGTACAACACTTACGGTCTTGAATGGACTCCCGAAGAATACATTTTCTACATCAACGGTGTTGAAACAGGCAGACTTTCAAAAGGCGGTGTTTCGCAAAACCCCGAATATCTTATCCTTTCCTGCGAAGTTGCAGGTGAAAACGGTATTGCCTGGGCGGACCGTCACGGTGTCGGCAAGATGAGTATGGACACAGACGAAACCGCAGAATTCATTGTCGATTATGTAAGAGTTTATCAGCATAGGGAAAACGTGTAAATCCACCCAAAAAAACGGGTTCGTTTTGTACTGTTTCCCTCAATAAAGGATTTTAAAAATGACAGCTTTACTTATTGTTATTTATATTGTTTTTGTTTCGCTCGGTCTGCCCGATTCACTTTTCGGCGCGGCCTGGCCTGTCACTCACAAGGATTTCGGAATTGCGGAAAACTTTGCCTCGTATTACGGCATCATAACAGGTGTCTGCACGGGCGGTGTCAGCTTCATCGCAGGTAAAATGCTCCGCAAATTCGGCACGGCAAAGGTTACGCTTGTTTCAACCTTTCTTACCGCCGCGGCACTTGTCGGAATGAGCTTTTCGCCAAACATTATCGTGTTTATGATTTTCACAGTCATCCTCGGTTACGGCGCAGGCGCAATTGACACGGGACTTAACAACTTCATCTCGCTTCACTATGAAGCACGTCATATGAACTGGCTTCACTGTTGCTGGGGTCTCGGCGTTACGATAAGTCCGCTTATAATGTCGGCATTTCTTTCCGAAGAATTGAGCAGTTGGCGAATGGGTTACCGCGTTGTCGCTTTGCTTCAGTTTTCGATAACTTTCATAATTTTCTTTTTTCTCAAGAAATGGGATAAGGTTGAAAAAAACATCACAGCAAAAGAAGATTCGGCAGAAGCAGGAAGCGGCAAACTCCTTGACATTCTTAAAATCAAGGGTGTTATAACAAGCATACTCTCAATGGGTCTTTACTGCGGAATGGAATTTTCGCTCGGCACCTGGGGCGCAAGCTATGCCGTCAACACTTTTCTGATTGCTCCCGACGAAGCGGCAAAATGGGTTTCGCTTTACTTCGGCGGTATTATGCTCGGCAGAATCATCGCAGGTTTCGCTTCAATGAAGTTCAGCGACAAAACACTCATACGGGCAGGTATTGTTACCGCACTTCTCGGCATTATCGTTTTCGCTCTGCCTTTGGGTAAAATCTCGCTTGTCGGCTTCCTTCTTATCGGAACGGGATTCGGACCGATTTTTCCGAGCATACTGCACAGCGTTCCCGAGCGATTCGGCACAACATATTCAGCCGACCTGACGGGATACCATATGGGTGGAGCTTACGGTACAGGCTTTGCAATTCAGCTTATTTTCGGCTATGCCGCAACGCTTATCAGCTTTAAAATCACTCCGTTCGTGCTTCTTGCACTCTGCGCAGGAGTTTACATTGCGAATGAGGTTACGCTGAAAACATTGAAGAAGAAATAAAAACAGACCTTCCGACGAAAAATCGGAAGGTCTTTAACTTTATTTATTAAGCTTTTTGCTGAAATCAAGAAGTCGTACAACGATTGGCGAAAGGAAAATGTTGACCGAAAGTTCAACAAGGAAGTTGAGCCCGACCATTCCGACTATGAGGAACTGTGCAACGTTTTCGAATCCGCCTGCTGCACCCCATTCCTTGATAGTGTCAAGGAAGAAAACGACACAGCCGAGAAGGAAAACACCCGTGTTAACAAGCGGACAAGCTATAGCCGAAAGAATAACTGCAAGGTATCTGTTTTTCTTTTCGAACAATTTATAAACAAGTCCTGCAACAAGTCCGCAGAGTATACCTTTGACAAGAACGGTTATTATTGTACCGGGTACGCTGACAGCAAGGAATGCTGCCGCATCCGTGAAAAGAACGACAACACCGAAGATAAAACCGAGCCACGTGCTGATTTTATAGTCGCAAAGCGCCGCGCCGAGAACAATCGGGATAAGTACGAGCGAAATTGCGAACGGACCGAACTTGATAAACTGTCCCATCATCTGCAGAACAACAACAAGA
Source organism: Acutalibacteraceae bacterium (assembly GCA_045533625.1). GTDB lineage: Bacteria > Bacillota > Clostridia > Oscillospirales > Acutalibacteraceae > CAG-488. Next base: position 31,869 of record JAZSID010000027.1, read on the forward strand.
GCCGTCAGGATTCCGCCGATTGCAAGCTTTTTCACCGCCTGCGAATTTTTTGTATTTCTTCTTCCGTTTGCCATTTTATCACCTCTTGTAAGTCTGACTAAATTATATCACTGCAAAAAACTATTTTCAAGAGTCTTTGCTGTTGTTCGTTTAATCCTTTTGTGTTATAATCAAAACAATAATATTAACGAGGTGCACAATGAAGCCTAATATAATATTTTATTTTTCTGACCAGCAAAGATGGGACACCGTCAACGAAACCCTTATGCCGAACGTAACGGAACTTTCAGAGGAAGGTGTTCTTTTTGAAAATTCGTTCACCTGTCAGCCTGTCTGCGGTCCCGCAAGAGCCTGCCTGCAGACGGGACAGTACGCAACGCAGAACAAATGCTATTGGAACGGAATTGCTCTCCCTGAGGACACAAAAAACCTCGCCGATTATTTCAACGAAAACGGATACGACACGGCATACATCGGCAAATGGCATCTTGCATCCGACCGTTACCCGGGAATCGGAGTTCATTGCGAAAAAACTGCCGTCCCGAAAGAAAGACAGGGCGGATACAAATACTGGCGAGCTGCGGACGTACTTGAATTCACATCACACGGATATGACGGATTCGTTTTTGACGAAGACGGAAACAAGCTCGATTTCAAAGGCTACAGAGCTGACCGTATAAATGACTTTGCACTTGAATACATAAACAATCACTCGGACGAAAAGCCTTTTTTCATGTTCATTTCTCAGCTTGAACCTCATCACCAGAATGACCATAAACATTTTGAAGGTCCGACAGAGAAAATTGAAAGCTTCAGGAACTATCCCCTGCCCGATGACCTGACATTCCTCAAAGGAAATTACGAGGAAGAATATCCCGATTACCTTGCGGCAATAAATTCGCTTGACGATAACGTCGGCAGACTTGTTGCAACGCTCAAGGAAAAAGGCATTTACGAAAACACCGTAATTATTTACACGAGCGATCACGGCTGTCATTTTCAGACACGAAACGAAGAGTACAAGCGAAGCTGTCACGAATCCTGCATCCACACTCCCCTGATTTTCGGCGGCGGTGCGGTCAAGAAAAGTGATAATATCGAAAACCTTGTCAGCCTTATCGACCTTCCGCCAACGCTTCTTCACCTTGCGGGAATAGAAATTCCTGAAAGCTATTCTGGAAACATCCTGCCCGTGAATGATTCTGATGCTCCCGAAAGGGATTGCGTTTTCGTGCAGATAAGCGAATCTCACGTCGGCAGAGCCGTTCGCACAAAAGAATGGAAATATTCCGCAAAAGCAAAGGGTTCAGGCTGGGTGAAGCACAGTGCTGTCCGTTATTACGACGATTTCCTTTACGATTTAATCAACGACCCCTGCGAAAAAGTGAACCTTGTTGATGACGAGAAATATTCCGCCGTACTTGAAGAAATGCGTGAGCTTCTTTCAAGAGAAATGGTGAACGCGGGCGAGAAAAAGCCGACCTTCGCAAAGCCGAAAAAAGCACCTGAATATTAATATAAAAGAACAACCGGGATTCCTGCGAATCCCGGTATTTTTATCACATATGTTCAAGAGTTTTCTCAACAAGCTTTTCAATTTCAACTGTACCTACACCGAAAATTGAAGTATGAATCTTGCCGTTAATCGGCTTTTTCCATTCCTCACCGATGCAGTCAATTCCGCCGCGCATACCCATAATTGAGCCAACGGTTGCGCCGTTACAGTCCGTATCAAATGCCATTCCGACAGCGGTGCAGATTGACTTTCCGAAATCGCCCTCACCGTAAAGCAAACCTGCAACAACAATCATCGCATTGGAAATTGTGTGGCACCAGCCGTGGTCGCTATGCTCGTCATAGTCCGAATGAATAATCTTAAAGCATTCGTCAACGGTAACACCGTTTTTGTAACCGTTATAAATTTTCATAACGGCTTCGTGAAGTCTTGACGAAACAGGAATCTGCGCAAGACCGCCAAGGATAATATCGTCAATGCTGTCTGTCACTGCGGCGCAGGCAATCATAGCCGAAACAAACATTTCGCTGTAAACACCGTTTTTAACGTGAGAAAGCGTTGCGTCGTTGTATGCCATTTCTGCCGCTTCTTCAGGCTTGCCCGGATTGATGTATCCGAAATAGTCGCCTCTTATCTGTGCGCCGATCCACTCACGGCAGACATTTTTGTACATCGCCGTCGCAGGCGGTTCGATGCAATTAATAATATTTACATAAGCGATTCTCTCCGCAGTAAAGCAGGAACGGATTGAAAGATATTTAAGCCAGGCTGCAGCAACATCCTCCGCCTCAAAATCTCTGCCCGATTCTTCCACAATCCGCTGTGCAAGAACGGTGTAATTCGTATCGTCATCAATGGGCATTCCGTCCGTATTGTCACCGTAAGGCTTGTTTCTTAAAAAGAATTTGTAATGTGAGCAAACCTCATCGGTAATGTCCGTGGTGAGAAAGTAACGGTGCATCGGATAATTTCCCGTTTCCTTAAGAAGCGGAATAAACTCTTCGCACCTGATACCTTCAACGGGTTTGCCGAGAAGACATCCGCAGGCTCTTCCCGTCCACGCTCCGAGAAGCTTTTTCCTGAGCGTTTCGGCGTCGGGAGCTGTTGCCGTGAAATCGTAAGCTTCCCTGAGTGCTCTGATTTTATCAAGAACGTTCGGCTCGTTGTATTTATAGCCTGAACGGATTTTCGAATTAATAACCGTTTCAAAAATAAGGTCACTGAGCTTTGTTTTCATCTCTCCGCTTTTCATCGCCGCAACGGATTCAAACAAAGCCTTATGCTTTTCAATGTCAAGACCTTCTTCCATTGACTGATTGTATTCAGCCATAATGTCAGAAGCATAACGGTTGAAACCCTCAACGTGGTTGTGGTCAATTTTAATTTCAGTATCGTAAGCTTTAGCAAACATAAAATCACCTGTCCGAGTCAAAATTTCGTTTTGTCTTGTGAAAAGTATACCATAATTGATATAAACATTCAACACAATTAGCCGATTGATTTATATATATAACAATGGTATAATTATTCAAACAAGAATAATAAGGAGAGCATTGAATATGAAAAAGATTTTCAAAAAGATTCTTGCAATGGCACTTTGCTGTGTTATGCTCGTGCCCATGGGTGCGCTCGGCGTATCTGCGGCAACTAAAGAAGGAACCGAAACCGATTGCGGCGGTAAATGTGAGCATTCGCCCGTAATCGTCCTTCCCGGTATCAACCATTCACCCACATATCTTTATGATGAAAACGATGAGCCGTATATGTATAACGACAGTCACGTCGGCGGTACACTCCTCATCCTCAACGAGGCAGCTCTTTCAACAGGCGCTATCATAAAGGCTGTTGCGGCTGTGCTCGGTACACTTGCGCTCCAGACAAATATCTGTCTTGATAAAATTGCATACAACCTTGTTTCAGACATCTTCAAGTTCCAGAGATGTGACGAAAACGGCGACCACGTTGAAAACCTCAAAACAAAGAGATGGAATCATTCTCTTGAATATATGTCACAGGATGATATCGACTGGACATACAGAATGGTGCCGATGAAGCCTCTCGTTGACGAAATCGGCGAAGACCACGTTTATTTCTTCACGTTCAACCTCGTAGGCGACCCGATGAAATCTGCAGACGAGCTTAAGGAATACGTTGAGATGGTTAAAGAGCAGACAGGTCATGACAAGGTTACATTCCTTCCTGTCAGCCTCGGCGGTACAATCCTTACAGCTTACCTTGAAAAGTACGGTCACGAAGACCTTGACCAGATTGTAAACGCTGTTGCTTGCCTTGACGGTACAGACATCGTTGCTGATTTTATGGCAAGAGAATGGCGCCTTGAAGACGAATACCTCTATCATCAGTTCATCGCAAACATCTTCGTTGAATCAGAAGGCGTTCCGACACTCGGTTACCTTATCAACACAGTTCTTCATATCGTTCCGCGTTCGGGCGTTGATGCGCTTCTTTCGGGCGCAATGAGTGCAATCCTTGACACTCTTATGCTCAACTGTCCTCAGTTCTGGGCAATGCTCCCCTCTTACAGATACGAGGCTCTTGCTGAAAGATATCTTTCCGACAAGCCCGAACTCAAGGCAAGAACAGACGCATTCCAGCAGGCAAGACTCAACCTTAAGCAGAACCTCCTTGATGCTGTAGCTGACGGCGTAAGAGTTAACTCAATCGCAGGTGCAAACCTTGATTTCGGCGAGCAGATGTATACATACTTCAACATCGTTGCTTCTGCAGAACAGCACAACTCTGACGGTATCGTAAACCTTAACTCAACAACACTCGGCGCAACAGGTGCTCCTCACGACAAGACACTTGCTGATGTTGACTATGAATCAAACACATATTGTAAAGACCCGACACACAACCACGTTTCACCCGACAATATGGTTGACACATCAACGGCAATCCTTCCCGAAAACACATGGATTTTCCTTGACCAGCATCACGAAGTAGGTTACAACGACGTTGTTCTTAACCTCGCGAAGGCTATCATCCTCGGTGAAGTTGCAGACGTACATTCTGACCCCGAGAACTATCCTCAGTATAACTATCCTTGCTACACTCAGTCACTTCGCCGTTGGAAAATTCCCGATGCAAAGAGAGTTGACCATTCAACACTCAGCGAAGAGGATAAGGCAGAGCTTAACGCCGCAATCGCAGAGGCTGAAGATGTTCTTAAAATGACAGTTGCTGACCAGGCAAGAGTTGAAGCTGCTGAAAAAAGACTTAACGAAATTCTTCATAAAGTCGGCGCAGAGGGATACGAGAATATTGAAGAAGAGTCATCACCGCTTGACCCCGTATGGCAGAGCATTACATATGCAATGAGCAAGGGCTCACTCCTCCTCCTCGGCGGCGGAAGCCTTGTTGACAGAATCCTCACTCCTGTAAGATGGCTCATCAAAACAATTTTCGGTTGATTGGTTTGTCAAGTTAAATTAAAACAAAACATAACAAAACACTTGTAAAGGTTCATAGCCTTTACAAGTGTTTTTGTTTTAACTGAATGCAAAGTTTCAACAAATTCGGGTTTGTCGAGCAAAAGTTACACCTTTGCAGATACATAGATAAGAGATAATAATGAATAGTTATGGGGCTATGCCGCTGATTATAACGCACGATTAAAATCGCGTAGGTAGGTGACGACGTCCTCGACGTCCCGTTTAACCACACGCAATTTCGGGACGGGCGACCCGTCCACTACGCACACAGAGTAAGATTGTGCGAAATCAAAGAGCTCCACAAACCCGAATTGGCATATCGCACTTCTTGCATCAAAAAGGCACTCTCCGCGCGGAGAGTGCCTTAATTTAATTAGACTCAGATATTTTCAAGAATAAGATCCCATACAAAACCGGGAAGGATGATCTTGAAGAGCTTGCCGAGAGGTGTAACAATTGCGGGTGAGAAGAGATCAAGGAAATAGAACGGGATTTCCATTACCATCTGATTGAATGTCAACTCATATGTGTTGTAGTTTTCGATGTCGTTTTCATCAAGCTCGAAAACTCTTACTGAACGGTCGCCGCCTCTGCCGTATGAGCTGAAGCCTGTACCGCCGTTGTAACCGAGGATGATACCGTCATCTGTCATACCACGGAAGCTGTTAACGTGGTCATGTCCGAAGTATGCGCTGATAACGTCGCCCTTTTCAACCCAAGCCTGATACTGGCCGGTGTGGCTCTCAAGAGGCTCTGAACAGGGAACTTCACCAAGAACACCGTCGATTACCTTATCGTTAAGTGTGTACCACTTGAAATTGTCAATGCTGAATACTGCATCATCGCCTGCTTCTTTGTAAGGAACTTCGTCAAGGAACTGATAGATTTCCTTAACAGGAATGTGCTGGAAAACAAATGAAGGAACAACCTTGCCGCCGTTTGCAGCCTTAAGCTTGTCACTTGTCTGTCTGTACCATTCAACCTGCTCCGGCTTTACACCTTCGTAGCCTGTAAGAAGGTCGCTGTCAGCACGCTTGTTGTTTGTGTCCATCATATAGATGTTGAATGCCATGCTGTCTGCGTCTGATGACATAATGGGAACATTGTATGTACCGGGATTAAATCTGTCTTCGGGAACGATGCAGTTTTCATACTGCTCGTAGAAAGCCAACTGATCTTCAATCGGCCACTTATCTTCATAGTCGTGGTCGTGGTTACCGAATGTTACGATAAACGGGATATCATAAGTATCGATGATATCAAAAAGATTTGAAAGACACTTTTTAAGACCCTTTACGTTTGCGCCCGGGAAGAAATCTGTAAGCTGGTCACCTGTGAAAACAAGGAGATCAGGCTCTTCCTGTGCGAGAGCTGCAGTAATCAATTTGATTTCGGCAACATCCTTAAGGATCATATCCTGTGTGTCGCCAATCTGCATAATCTTGAACTTGCCGTCTGCGCCGAACTTAAGGTCGCTTGTTGTGTTAACTGCAAAAGCAGGAACAGCAACTGCGAAGCACATTACAAGTGCAAGAAAAATGCTTAAAAACTTTTTCATAGCAAAACCTCCAAAAAAAATAATAATTTGCCTGATAATTATATCTTAATTCAACGATTATGTCAACAAACGATTTTTTCAACTTTTCCGTATAACCCACATTATTCAACCAAAAATTAAAAGATGTAAAGTTTTTTCAGTTGACAATTAAGTTAAAATGTGCGAAAATAATTCGTGATATTTCCAAAAGGAGGTGTGGAACTGATGTTAGAAAGCGTTTTAAGAGTTGCTACGGGTTTTGTGCTTGACAAAACATTGAAATATGTTGATAAAGACCCGAAAAGAAATATTATTAAGCTTATTGACAAAGCTGACTTTGTTTCAGGAAAAACTTTCCCGAAAAAAGTTTTTGATTCATTCCGCACCGCCGTGCAGGATGACGACAACGTATGGTCCGATTACGCGATGAGTATCCTTAACGATATTGACCGCGACAACCTTAAGAAGATGTTTCTTTCTTTCGTGCTCGGTGCAGGTTATCACGGCACAAACGCTGTTCGAAAGAACCGTGAAAAATACAAATGCAATATCCCGTTCATTATGCTCCTTGACCCGACAAGCGCCTGTAACCTTCGTTGTAAGGGCTGCTGGTCTGCAGAATACGGGCACAAATTCAACCTCAGCTTTGAGGAAATGGACAGCATCGTAACTCAGGGTGTTGCACTCGGCACTCACCTTTATATGTTCACGGGCGGTGAACCGCTTATCCGCAAAGACGACATTTTAAAGCTTTGCCGTAAGCACAAAAACTGCACATTCCTTGCATACACAAACGCAACACTCGTCGATCAGAAATTCTGCGAGGATATGAAGGATGTCGGCAACCTTGCACTTGCGATAAGCATTGAAGGCAGCGAGGAGACAAACGATTTCCGCCGTGGCGAAGGCGCTTACGAAACCTCAATCAAGGCGCTCGACCTTCTTAAGAAAAACGGTTGTATTTACGGAATTTCCGTTTGCTACACTTCGAAGAATATTGACGAAGTTACAAGCGACGCTTTCCTTGACCTCATGATTGAAAAAGGTGTTAAATTCGGCCTTTATTTCAACTATATGCCCGTTGGCACGGATGCCGTTGCAGAGCTTATTCCCACACCTGAGCAAAGAACATATATGTATAACTGGCTCAAAAAGGTGAGAAACAGCAAAACGGGCAAACCGATGTTTGTTATGGACTTCCAGAACGACGGCGAATATGTCGGAGGTTGCATCGCAGGCGGACGTAATTACATCCACATCAACTCCGCAGGTGATATGGAGCCTTGCGTATTTATTCATTTTTCAGATTCAAACATCCGCACTCATACAATTCTTGAGGCTCTTCAGAGCCCGTTGTTTATGGCTTATTATCACAATCAGCCTTTCAACGACAACCATCTTCGTCCGTGTCCCCTTCTTGAAAATCCCGATTGTCTTCGTAAAATCGTTGAGATGACAGGTGCGAAATCTACAGACCTCGTCAACCAGGAAGGCGTAGAACACCTTTGTGCGAAGTGCGATAAATTCGCTGCAGAATGGGCACCTGTTGCACAGAAGCTCTGGGACGAAAACAAGCATCCCAATCCAAAAACACAGTATTACAGAGATACTGCAGAAGCAATGACCGAAAAAGTTAACGATTTATTGAGATAGCATTATACATTTTAGTGAAGTTGTATAATGCTATCTTTGCTTTTTTCTACACTTTTGTTAATTGATTACGCCGTGTAACATATGGTATACTTTTTACGCGGAGTAATCCGACAAATTGAGGAGGAGAAACAGTTATGGATTTCGTTGCTCAGATTCTTGCTTTTGTTGAAGAGCTTCTTGCATACCTTGGCGAATTTGACGCTGCAGGTATCATTGATGTTATCAAGAACTTCTTCGCTAACTTTGCTGCATAATTTTATCACAAACAAAAAAAAGCTGTGTCTTAACCAAAAGGTTAAAGACACAGCTTTTTTCTTACATCTGTGAAATATCGTTTGTTGCATCGCCGATGCCTTCTGCATAGATGTGAGACATATCTGCATAATGCAAGCATCGCGGTGCTGTTATTCCGTTTTCGTTGTTTTGGAATTCAATAACCGTAACACCCGTATAGTCATAGTCAAATCCTGACCACATAATGTGCAACGGAATATGTAACAGAACTGAAACCCATGCTCTTGAAAAAGCCGCGTGACAGAACAAAGCGACCTTCTCGTTATTTTCTTTCAGAATGCGGTAAACTCCGTTTTCCTCTTTATAGCCCAGTCTTTCAAGGAAATCGTTGCCGTTTTTTTCGATATAATCCACAGCCTTTTTCATTTCAGACTGCTTGATTCCGTCGCATTCGTACGCTTTATCAAACGGCAGGTCTATATTGCCGTTTTGTCTGTAATACGTGTTCTGAACAAACGAAATAGATTTCATTTCGCCGTCCGGGAACGGAGTCAGCCTTTCGTCGCCGATTTCGTGTGCCCACTCCTCGGTCTGCTTTTCAAGTCCAAGCAATCTGCAGGCAGGCTCTGCCGTCTGCTGTGCGCGAAGTATCGGTGAGGCAAAAATCCTGTCAACCTTAAGCTTCGCCATTCTTTTTCCCACGGCTTCCGCCTGAAGCCAGCCTTTTTCTGTCAGCGCGCCCGTTGAATAGTCAGGCTCACCGTGACGGATTATATAAAGAATCATATTATCACCCGTGAAGTAAATATCAATATGTAAAAGCTATTGTTTTTGTCATTGAACCCGAAACAGTTGCACTGCCGTCAATGCCGATAAGGCTTCCCTTACCTCCGCCTGCCATCGGCATATAAATTTCTGCCGTCTTGACATAACCGTCTGCACCGACAACGGCCTTAAGAACTGTTTCCGGATAGTTAAAGTCAGCAGATGTCACCTTAAATCCCATAAGATCAACCGCTGCAAGGTCAAGCGGGAACGAGCACTGCTTATTATAAACAGGGAATTTTTTGAGTGTTGCTGCCTCGTTAACAACCTGAATGCTGATTACATAATCATTACCCTTCTTTGTAACCGTTGCGGTCTTTGCACCCCTTGGGTCAAGTTCAGCAGGAACAGCAAAAGCTGATGCTTTATACGATGCGTCATCCGTTGCCCCACCTTTAACAAAGTTCTTTGTTTCTTCGGTTGTCTTTGCATATTTTTTAATAATCTTATTCGCAATATTTGTTGCTATATCTCCGCCCGGCTTTATTGATTCAACATTAATGGCGATGATATCTGTCTTTTTAATAGTAACTTTCGGTGTGTTGTAAGATTTATTCATACTCTCGTTGTAATATTTTACAATCTGTTCCTTTGAGTAAGAAGTCGGGTCAGACGGATTTCCAACGGGTGTTGTTTCGGTTGCGCCGGGTATCGGTGTTTCCACACTTTGATTGTCCGATGCACCGGAGTTATCAACCTCACCTGAATTGTCAACACTTCCGCCAGGTGTTACATCTGAATTATAATTCATATCGCCGCCGTTTTCAAAAGCGTTGTTATCGATTACTGCATCCGAGCCGTTCATTTCAAAGGTGCTCTTTTTCGCTTCAACAATCTTATCAACACCTGAACTGATTGACACGCAGAAAATTGCCACACAGACAAGCGCCGTAAGAGATTTGAAAATTGCCTCTTTCATTGATATCTCTCCTCAATTCGGTTTTACTATGATTACATAATATCATCTTTGTATAGTTTTTTCAATATAAAATCTGTTTTCGTTGAGTTTTTGTTTCAAACCCAAGAAAAAAAGACATCGCCTTGCGACGATGCCTTTTCTTTATTATTTAAACGAGATTACAGAAAACAGATTAATACTTAATGTCTGTGTACTTACCTGTAATTGAAGCCTGACCTGTACCTGTTGTGCTGGGAATTGCAAGCTTAATCTTAAGGTTTGCATCAAGTGTGTATGAATACTCAAGAGCTGTCATCTTGCCGTCAACGATTGTTGCTGTGAAGATGATGTTTGAATATTTTGCATTTGATTCGCCTTCAACAACCTTAATTGCATTACCTACTGAATCAGAGATACTCTTGTTAACTTCAGCGAATGTAATGTAGTCGTTTGTTGCGTGTGCGATAGCACTGCTTGCATTCGGTGTAACACAATCCTTAATCTTAACCTTATATGTATTGCCGTTTACTGCAAAATCAACAACGTCAGCATCTGTAAGAGCCATGCCCTTGATCATATACTTGCCGTCAAAGCCTTCGCCCTTGCCATTCTTAATGTCGCCCACGATCGGATTCTTCTGAATGCCGAGGAAACCGCCAACAACTGAGTCAAGGTTTGCATTCTTATCAACACCTGTGATGATGGTGTTAATAGCACCTGTCAATGAACCAACGTCGATAGCCTTAACAAACTTACCTGTTCTTGTAAGCTTGTATGAACCCTTAGCAGCCTTAGCTGTTTCATCATTGAAGAGCTTAATTACGTCTGCCTTTGTAAGCTGTGCCGGCTTCTGTGCGTCTGCGTTACCTGCATTACCTGCGTCGCCTGTTGAGCCTGCGTCACCTGTTGCATCGCCTGTTGCATCGCCTGCGTCACCTGCTACGTCGCCTGTTGAGCCGCCCAAATCACCTGTTGAACCACCCAAGTCGCCTGTTGAACCGCCCAAATCTGAAGAGCCGCCCATAAGACCGCCGTTTGATGAACCGCTGTTCTGTGCCATTGATGCCTTGTACTCAGCAACGTCCTTTTCTGCCGTTACATAGCTTTCAACTGCGCCTGAAATGCTTACGCAGAAGATTACTACACAAATAATGGCAGCAATTGCTTTCACGAGTGTTTCTTTCATTTCGTTTACCCCCATTTTGTTTTATGTGACATTAATAATATCACAAATTTTCTGATATTTCCATACTTTTTTAAAAAAGTATAAAAGCCTTTATTTACCTGTTAATTGCGACTATCATCACGGCGCACAATATGCATAGGATTACCATAAAGAAATTGATGTTACCTGATATATAATTCTGCTTTTTCTTGTGAAGACCGTCAAGGAAAACACCTGCCGCAATTACAAGCACGAACGTTGCGAAAAGCTCCGCTTCGTATTTACCGTAGAACATTGCGACAACAAACGCGAAGAACGTAAGCATTGATGCAATTGAAATTATAAGCCACGGAAGGGTAAGCTTCTGCTTGATCGGCTGATTTTCATTTTGCTTTGGTTTCTTATTGCTCATGCATTCCCCTCCTATCCTATTGTATAGCATAACAAAAAACTTGTATTTAGTCAAGGTGTAATTTGATACTTTCGGTCTTAAATAAGCAAAATATATAAAGAACACTCAAAATTTCTGTTCAAAAATTAATATGAATTTTTGATTTTTCAATGACATTTTACGCAATATATGTTATAATGCATTAAATAGGTGCAGATTTTCACAAAAAGCGAGGTTGTCCTTTTGTTCGAACAGATAATCAATTTTGAACGTATGGAGCAGGCTGTCAGCCTCTTCGGAAGTTTTGACGAAAACATAAAGCTCATAGAGAAAAAATATTCCGTCAAGGTCGTTTGCCGCGGAGCAGACCTGAAGGTAAGCGGTGAAGCTGAAAACGTCAGCCTTGCCGTAAGAGCTATCAACGGACTTCTGAGCCTTATCAATAAAGGTGAAGCTCTTGACGAGCAGAATGTCCGCTATGTCACCTCCCTTGTTGATGACGGTGCTGAAGAAAAGCTCAAGCAAATGAGTGGCGACTGTATCTGTGTTACAACTAAAGGAAAACCCGTCAAGCCCAAAACAATCGGCCAGGAAAAATACGTCCGTGCGATTGAGGATAACACAATTGTAATCGGTGTCGGCCCTGCAGGTACGGGTAAAACTTACCTTGCCGTTGCCCTGGCTGTCAGCGCATTCAGGGCAAAGGAAATCAACAGGATTATCCTCACACGTCCTGCCGTTGAAGCAGGCGAAAAATTAGGTTTCCTTCCCGGTGACCTTCAGCAGAAGGTTGACCCGTATCTCCGTCCTCTTTACGATGCGCTTTTCGATATGCTCGGTGCCGAAAACTTCCAACGATATCAGGAAAGAGGCAGCATTGAGGTCGCTCCCCTTGCATATATGCGAGGAAGAACACTTGACGACAGCTTCGTTATCCTTGACGAAGCACAGAATACAACTCCGGAACAGATGAAAATGTTCCTTACACGACTTGGTTTCAATTCAAAAATGGTTGTCACGGGTGACGTGACACAGATTGACCTTCCTGACGGAAAACGTTCGGGACTTGTTGAAGCCACAAAAATTCTTAAAAACGTGGACGATGTTAAAATCGTGCATTTTTCAGAAAAGGATGTCGTACGTCATAAGCTTGTGCAGGATATTATCAAGGCGTACGAAAAATACGAGGAGGCAAAGAAAAGAAAATGACAGACAAAATCAAAGTAATTATCACAAACGACCAGAAAGACATCAGAATCCCCACCGGTGTGAGAATGCTTGTTCGACGTTGCTGTAATGCCGTTCTTGTACACGAGGGCTTTGAAGGCTCCGCTGAAATCAGCGTAAGATTCGTTAACGACGAAACTATCCATCAGCTCAACAAGGAATTCCGTAATGTTGACAACAGCACAGACGTGCTTTCGTTCCCTCTTGGTGAGGATGGAGTTTACGATATTAACCACGATACAGGCGCAAAAATGCTTGGCGACATTGTTATTTCAATTGAACACGCAATTATGCAGTCCAAGCTTTATGACCATTCTCTTCAGAGAGAGATTGCATTCCTTACCGTTCATTCAATGTTCCACCTTTTAGGTTATGACCATGAAAACGGCGGACTTGAAATGGTTCGTATGCGCGAGAAAGAAGAAACAGTACTTACACAGCTCGGACTTAAGAGAAGCGACAGCTACTATACGGAGGAAATCTGATGACTAAAACCGCATTTATTGCGATTGTGGGTTGCCCCAACGTCGGCAAATCCTCAATTCTTAACCGTTTGCTCGGGCAGAAAATTGCAATCGTTTCCGAGAAACCGCAAACCACCCGTACAAAAATTATGGGTGTGCTGACAGAGGGTGACACTCAGCTTGTTTTCACGGACACACCCGGCTTTCACAGACCCAAAACAAAACTTGGCGAAAAAATGGTTCAGGCAGTAAGCGACAGCGTTGCAGGCGTTGACGCTTGTCTGTTCGTTGTTGAACCGCAGGGCGAACTCCGTCCCGCTGAAATTGAATTGATTGAAAAATTCAAAAAGCTTAAAATGCCCGTAATTCTTGCAATCAACAAGGTTGACACTCTTCCCGAGAAGGAAGTTCTTATGACAAGAATTGCAGAGCTTTCTCAGGTTTACAATTTTGAAGCAATCGTACCCATTTCCGCAATGAGAGGAATCAATATGGATGCTCTTCTTGAGGAGCTCAACAAGCTCGCCGAGGAAAGCGTGTTCTTCTTCCCCGAAGATACTCTTACAGACCAGCCTGAAAGAGTTATTGCTGCCGAAATGATTCGCGAAAAGCTTCTTCGTAATCTTGACAGAGAGATTCCGCACGGCGTTGCCGTCAGCATCGAAAAAATGCGTGAGCGCGAAGATTCAGATATTATGGACGTTGAAGCCGTTATTTACTGCGAAAAGGACAGCCATAAGGGAATCATCATCGGCAAAGGCGGTGCAATGCTCAAGAGAGTTTCAACAAGAGCGCGTGAAGATATGGAAAAATTTTTCATGTGCAAAATCAACCTTCGTTGCTGGGTCAAGGTTAAAGAAGGTTGGAGAAACCGCGAAGGTTTAATTCATAATTTTGGTCTTGATTAAAATATAATAAAAAAATCATCCCTGCAAATACTTTTATTTGGAGGGATATTTTATGAACACAAACTATAAAGAACTTGCCGCCTGGTACAAATTTGCATCAACAGGCAAGGTTTGCGACTATCTGCAATACAGAAACATCACACAGGAGAACGAAAATGAAGCTGAGCACGGACGGATTGATAATAAGGGAACAGCAGACGGGCGAGGATGACCGTCTTGTTACCCTGCTTACCCGTGACTACGGTGTGCTTCGCGCTTTCGTCAGAGGTGCAAAAAGAATCAAAAGCAAATCGCAGAGCGCGACACAGCTTTTTGCTTACGGAAACTTTTCAATTTATCGCGGTAAGGATGCCTATTCAATTGATGAGGCACAGCCGATTGAGATATTTTTCGACCTCAGAAACGATATTGAATCGCTTTCTCTTGCGCAGTATTTCTGCGAGCTTGCAGGTGAACTTGCGCCCGTTGAGGATGATGCCGGGGATTACCTTAAGCTCATTCTCAACGCCTTACATATGCTTTCGAAAAACAAACGTCCCCACGCCCAGTTAAAGGCAATTGTTGAACTGAGGCTGATGACACTTTCGGGTTATATGCCCGACCTTGTCGCTTGCGGCGACTGCGAAGAATTTTCAGATAACGGAATGTTCTTCAGCCCCGTTGAGGGTCAGATTTTCTGCAAGGATTGTGTTTCCGACCATACCTGCATTTCACTTCCTAACGGAGTGCTTTCTGCTATGCGACACATCTGTTATGTTGACAGCACAAAGCTTTTTTCTTTCACTCTGCAGGAAGACAGTATGGAATTTCTTTCTCAGGTAACTGAAAACTTCCTGCTGACCCAGACGGCAAAAAAATTCAAAACACTTGACTTCTATAAATCCATGAAAGGATGAGCGATATGAACAAACATCATAAATCGCTTGAGCTTGATAAAGTGCTCGAGATGCTCGCTTCCCACACCGCGTGTGAGGATGCGCGTCTTGCCGCACTTGAACTTACTCCCGAAACAGAGCTTGAAAATGCACAGGCGCTGATGAACCAGACACGTGATGCGCATATGCTTCTTGCGCGTTTCGGCGGTCCGTCATTCGGCGGGCTGACAAACGTCAACAACGCTCTTTTCAGAGCTGATGCAGGAAGCACGCTCAGCCTTCGCGAACTGCTCGACATCGCCGCTGTGCTGAGAGTTATCCGCTCCATCGTTCAGTGGAGAAGCACAAACGAAGGCGTTGAAACAATTCTCGACATTTATTTTTCTGCGCTCGTGCCTAACAAGTTTCTTGAAGAAACAATCACGGGTGCAATTGTTTCCGAGGAAGAAATTGCGGATAACGCCTCACCTCTTCTTGCGGATATCAGAAGAAAAATCCGTGCGCAGGAAGGCAAAGTGCGCGAACAGCTCGGCAAATTCACACATAACACAAACTATTCAAAATATCTTCAGGACAACATTATCACAATGCGAAACGGCCGATATGTTGTGCCCGTTAAGAACGAATACAGAAGCGAAATACCCGGACTTGTTCACGACTCTTCGGCAAGCGGTGCGACGATTTTCGTTGAGCCGATGCCCGTCGTTGAAGCAAACAATCAGATACGTCTTCTTAAAAATCAGGAGAAGGACGAAATCGACCGTATTCTTGCCGAACTTTCGGCAACCGTCGGCAGCTTTGCGAATTCGATAAAACAGAGCTACGAATGTGCGGTTGAGCTCAATCTCATTTTCGCAAAGGCTCAGCTTGCTTATGCGATGAATGCATCCGTGCCCGAAATGAATGACGAAGGAATCATCGAGCTTCGCAGTGCAAGACATCCGCTTATCGACAAGAAAAAGGTTGTCCCCGTTGACATTCAGCTCGGCAAGGACTTCGACACAATTGTTATAACGGGTCCCAACACGGGCGGTAAAACCGTTTCAATCAAGACTATCGGTCTTCTCTCGCTTATGGCGATGTGCGGACTTATGCTTCCCGTAAATGACAGAAGCAAGATTTCCGTTTTCACAAAAGTTCTTGCGGATCACGGTGATGAGCAGAGCATTGAGCAGTCACTCTCGACTTTCTCGTCACATATGACGAATATAATCAGAATTCTTGAAGATGCTGACGACAGAAGCCTTGTTCTTATTGACGAATTGGGCGCAGGTACAGACCCCGTTGAGGGTGCGGCACTTGCAATTTCAATCCTTGAACAGCTTCGCAACCAAGGAGCAAAAATCGCATCGACAACTCACTATGCAGAGTTGAAAGCTTACGCACTCCAGACTCACGGTGTTACAAACGGAAGCTGTGAATTTGACGTGCAGTCGCTTCGTCCTACATACAGACTGCTTATCGGTGTGCCCGGACGTTCAAATGCTTTTGCGATTTCGCAAAGACTTGGTCTTTCGGACAGCGTAATCGAACACGCGCAGGAGCTTGTTTCAACAGAAAATACACGTTTCGAAGACGTTGTTGACCGTCTTGAGCAAAGCCGTAAAAAGATGGAGGACGAGCACAACGAGGCTTTGAAAATCCGTGCAGCTGCTGACAGAGAGCTTGAAAAAGCAAAGCAGATGAAGACTGAAATTCAGACGATGCGCGAAAAAGAAATGGAAAACGCAAAAGCTCAGGCACTCCGCATTACGGAGCAGGCAAAAAGAGAGGCTTATCAGCTTCTTAACGAGCTTGAAGAGCTTCGCAAACAGCAGGCAAAAGAAAAAGATGCCGCTGAAATGGCTCGTCGCGCACGAGCAGCGGTCAAAAAAGGTATCGATGCAATCGACTCCGCCGCTGACCCGATTATCGGCACATTTGATGCCGACGAGGATTACACTCTTCCGCGTCCGCTGAAAATCGGCGACACGGTTATTATTGCGGACATCGGCAACGAGGCAACCGTCGTTACGCTCAAGGACAAAAAAGGTCTTGTTACCGTACAGATGGGCACATTGAAAACAAGAGTAAAGGAAGAAAATCTTCGACTTGTTGAAAAGAAAAAGAAGGAAACAGGCGGCAAACGGACCGTTGCAACAGGCAAAATGGAAAGCCGTATGAATATGAGTGCAAAGACAAGCCTTGACCTTCGCGGTATGACTGTTGACGAGGGACTTCTTGAGCTTGACAGATACATCGACCACGCTTTGCGAATGGGTATCGGCGAATTTACCGTTATTCACGGTAAGGGCACAGGTGTGCTCAGGTCTGCCGTCAGAGAATATCTTAAAAAATCAACCTTTGTTAAATCTCACCGACTTGGAACCTTTGGCGAAGGTGAAAACGGCGTAAGCATTGTTACTCTCAGATAAATCTTTCTTTAGTTGTTAAAAAATATACGGTATAATTTTATTGTACAAGAAAACACATCTTGCAACTTTATACGATTAATGGTATAATACATTATAGGTTGTTTTAAAATTAACAAACGGAGGCACAAGATGAAAGATTTAATTATCATCGGTGCAGGTGGTCTTGGCAGAGAAACTATCTGGATGGTTGAAAGAATCAACGCAGTAAAGCCTGAGTGGAATATCCTCGGTTTTATCGACGACAAACCAAGCCTGAAAGGCAAGATAATTGACGGTTATAAAGTTCTCGGAAACTCCGTTGACGTTTCAACCTATCCCGATGCATATTTTGTTTGTGCGGTCGGACTTGCTGCAATCAGAAAATCTGCAGTTGAAAAAATCAAAAAAATCGCACCTATTAAATTTGCAACCCTTATTGACCCTGCCTGTGTATTATCGAACAGGTCAAAAATCGGCGAAGGATGTATCATATGCGCACACACATATATTACCGTTGATACAAAAATCGGTAATCACGTTTATTTCGGTGCTGACGGCACAATCGGACATGACGCAAGGGTTGACGACTTCGTTACCTGCTACCCCGGTGTTAATGTTGCGGGTTCAACACATATCCAAACCACATGTGAAATCGGTTCAGGCTCTCAGGTTATTCAGGGTGTGACCGTAGGCAAAGGAACAATTGTCGGTGCAGGATCTGTTGTTATCCGCGATTTACCTGCCGACTGCACAGCCGTCGGTGCTCCTGCAAAGCCAATTAAATTCCACGAAAAAAAGATATAAAAAAACAAAGTGACTTGTTCAGCCGAGCAAGTCACTTTTAATTTTATAAAGTTATCAGAAATTTATCTGTGAAAACCAATAATTTATGATTGAATAAATCATTGTGAAAACTTCCTTTAGTCCGAGACTGCGAAGGATTGTTTCTATGTTCACGTCGATTATACCGTCAAACGGCATTGTTGCTTCTGCATCGGCATAATCGCCTTCACTTTCTACAAGCTCACCGTTAAGGATTCTGAAAGTCTGTGTTCTGTAGCCAATCGGAGTAACGGTATTCATAGCGTAGTAAACAGTTACGTTCACAACCTGACCCGAAGCCTCGGGAATATCACCTGTGAATGCAATTTCAGTTTTTGCGCCCGGAACAAGCTTTTCGCACGGGTCAACCTCAAACTGAAGGTCAATTCCGTCGCTTTCAACAGCGAGGATTCTTACGTTACTGTTTGCGCACACGTTGGTCACGACAAGGCTGTTTGCTTCACTCGTAACGATACCCTCATCGCATCCGCCGAAAACGGCGTGAACGGTATGGGAAGCGTTTGTTGAATACTTGAACTGCGGGAAATTCGCATCAGAATAAACGTCTGTGATTCTGTCCGTAAGAAGAAGATTCATCATAAGGATTCTTGTGTAATTATCCTTGTAAGTCATACCGTGGAAAAGTCCGTCAACAAACCATGTATTGTCGGGAAGATATGCTGTTGACGCGTCAATTTCCATTGACGGAGAAATCTTATCCTTGCCACCGCAGGGATTAATCTGTACATAACCGTCAGCAAATCTCTTGCCGTAAGGTGCACAGGTTGCTCCAGTTGATGCGTTTGTGGTAATGATTCCGTCAGAGTTTTCAAGCATACCCGTTACTATTCGTTCACCCGTACCTGCGATGATAGAAATATTCATTCCGTTTTCAATGCATTTCGCAAGCTTTTCGGGCATTGACGGAAGAATCTCGTAATGGAAACGGTCGCTTATCTCTATAAGTCTTGCACTTTCTTCTTCGTCAAGGAGTGTTGCTTTTGCTTCCTCATATCTGCCGACAGGGATAAAGTCCCAAAGGCTTCCCCAATATCCGATTGCAGGAAAAATCTTCGGGAAAAGTGCATTTGCAAGGGTATCGATAAACCCGAGCTGATTCGCCTTAACCAACCAATTGTAGTTTTCCTCTGTCATCGTACCGTTTTCGATAAAACGAAGCAGACATTCTTCATCAAAATCAAGGCAAGCCATCATCGCATCGTATGCGATTCCTGCACCGCCGATAGCCGGTACTGTTAAAACAGCGTTGTCAACGTCGCCCTTGTAGCCGTAAAGAGCGAGGTAGGTTGCGCTCACCTGACCACCGTGGCTGATAGCAAAAAGATTCACCTTATCCTTACCGCTGTGTTCCTTTACGGACTGAATGAAAGCATCAAGCTCGGCTGCGCAGCTTTCAGCACCCATTCTGAAATCGCAACTGAAATTATAGATGTTTTCGTGACCGATATAATATGCAATTTCTTCCGAAATTTCAACTTCCTGTCTGTACATTGTATCCGTACGGTTTTCGATAAGATATGCATTGTTTTTATGAAGTGCATCAGTGTAATCCTGATGAAGCTCATATGCACTTGTGCCGTCGGGATTACAACGGAGCTTTTCAAAAAGAACCAGCATTTCCTCCGCAACAACATCAGTTATGTAATCTGCCTTGTCAAACGCAAACAATCCAAGTCCGATACCAAGCTCTGCAATACGGGCAAGCACTCTGTCAAGCACGTGGTCAAAGTCAAGACCCCAGACGCTTTCACCCGTTTCAAGGCTTTCGCCGTAGTAGAGATTTGTCGAGCTGTAGCCCGGGACAATAATCACGGGATAATCGCTGACGTTGCCCTCAACCTCGCCCATTGCCGTTGCAAAGAAACACGATGAAACAGCCAGGACAACGCTGAGTACGATGCATAAAAGCTTTTTCATAAAATCAATCCTTTCGGGAAGATATTATAATTTTATCACTTGTGATTAAGTTTGTAAAGCGAAAAAAGCAGGAGGCATAAGCCTCCTGCATAATCATTTTTATTCTTTATCTGCCGTGAACTTTGCAACAAAGCAATTGATCTGATTGTCTGCCTTTGAACCGTGGAAGAAGCCGTCCTTTGATGCTGATGAGCCTGCAACAACAACTGTTCCGTCCGCGAGAGTACAAACAGACTTTGCAAGGTCTTCGTTCTTGCCTTCAAGAACCAGCTTTGCGCTTGTTTCGCCCTTTTCGTTAAGATACATGATGAATCCGTCTGACTTACCGCCGACAACCTCACCGCTGAAATCACCGTTTGATGAATCAGTTTTGCCGACAATTACAAAACCGCCGTCAATTTTTGTAATAGCGTTAATGTAATCTGCTCCTGCACCGCCGACAAGTCTTGCCCAATGCACGTCACCGTTTTTATCATAACGGATAACGTAACCGTCAGACTTACCGTATGTCATAGAGTAAATACCGTCAGCTTTCTTATTTACGTTGAATGAGCCGGCAACAACGCATCCGCCGTCATCTGTTGCGCAAACTGCTTCGTACTGGCTGTTGCCTGAACCCTGAAGGTATTTCTTCCATTCAAGGTCGCCGTTCTTGTTAAGCTTCATAAGAACAGTATTCATTGCACCTGCCTTTGCGGGATAAAGCATTCCTGCAAAATCACCGTCATTTGAAACAGTTACACAAGTTGCGAAAATGTCACCACTATTATTTACATCAATTGCCGCGACGTTATTTGACATTGAGCCTGAAAGGATTCGACGCCATTTAAGGTTACAGTTCTTGTCAAACTTGAAGATGAAAGCCTTACGAGCCTGTCCTTCACCCTTGAAGAAGCCTGCATTTGATTCAGCCTTACCGCCGACTACGAAACCGCCGTCAGGAGTTGCAGCAACGCTCTGGATAAATTCACCTGCGTATTCTTTACTGCCGGGAAATACATATGTCCACATATGGTCGCCGTTTTTCTTAAGACGGACAATAAGAGCTGAATGAGATTTTGATGTTTTCTTCGGCTCAGCCTCTGCTGAAAGAGTACAGCCGACAGCAACAACAGATCCGTCCTCAAGCTCTGCAACATCGTAGAACCATACATCAAGGTCGCCGCCGAGATCATATCTCCAAAGAATGTTACCTGCCGCATCATACTTGACAACAGCAGAGTGTCCTGCCCAATCCTTGCTTACGCCTTCAAAATCAGCATCGTATGAATTTGAATAAACCACTGCAACGTAACCGCCGTCCTCACACTCAGCAACTGCCATTGCATTGTCGATACCCTTACCGCCGAGGAACTTGATATAGTCGCGCTTCATACCTGTGATTTTAACGCTTGACTCTTCCTTCAACGGTACTGTAACTGTCGTTGTCTGAGCTTCGGGCTTGTACGGATTCGGCTTGTCGTTTGATGTGTAGTCAGGCTTTTCAGATGTTGCAGAAAGCACGAGCTTACCGTCAACATATTTGCCTGAATAATAAATCAGCTGGCCGAACGAGTTGACCATATTCTTTGTGTAAAGGATGTTACCCTTTGAATCGAGCTTACCTGTTGTGTAAATCGGGTTACCTGCGGCATCCTTCTCGCCTGTATCGTAAATGATATGGCCTTCCTTGTCTGTGATGCCCTTATTGTCTACAACTGTGCCGTCGGGCTTTGTTGCAGCCGTGATTGCAGTAACGTCTTCCTTCTTTACCTCGTCACCGTCTTCGATGAGTGTGAGCGAATCGGGAGTGGCGTTAACTTCATCATCGCTTTTCTTTCCGGGGACACTTGCATTACCCGTTGTGAGCGCAATAATTCCCGCAACGATGCCCGCAATTAAAACAAGAGCTGCAACTACGATAATTATTACTTTTTTATTTGCTTTTTTCATTTCGCAACCTCCGAAATTTAATACATAATATATCATAACATATTAAATTGCTTTTTTCAACGCAAAAAAAGCTACTGTTAAAATATTCTTTCAGAAAAATCTCCGTCGCCGAAGCAACGGAGATTAAAATCATTTCTGATAAATTTTAACGTAATCAACAATAAGCTCTGTCTTGTAGTCCTTGTCGTAACCCTCGAACTTTTCGATATCGGAAACGCACATGGAAATAATCGGATTAAGCTCAGCCTTTGAAACACCGTTGCCAAAAGTGGAGCGTGTTGTTTCAACGCCGTTGATGTAGAAAATATACTCATCCTCTGTCCATTCAAGACCGTAAGTGTTATATTCTTCGTGAATATTCTTACCCTTGAAGTCGCCGAGGATTGCTGACTGGAAGCCTTCCTGCACACCGTCAACACCTGCACAGTGGATTGTTGAAGTGATGCTATCGCCGCCGAAAATCTGACCCGGTGAGCTGAAGCATTCAAAGATATCAAGCTCAGCACCGCCGATACCGCCCTGTGAATACTCTGCCTCATACGGATGATGTGCCTGAAGCCAGAAAGCACTCCAGAAATTTGCGCCGTCGCTGCAGATACAACGAATTTCAAAATAACCGTTTACGTACCATTCATTCGTTGCTACCGAAGCGGCATACCAACCCGGACCGTAAGCACCGTCATCAAGGTATTCTCCCGTAATAACGAGGTTGCCGTCGCGTAAAGAAACCTGCGACTTGTTCGAATAACCGCCGCGCTGTTTGCCGTCGCCTCTGTGGAACCATGTTTCATAGTCAAGAGTATCGCCCTCAAACTCATCATATAAAACAAGCTCATAACCCGTAAGGTCAAGCTCCTGCCCTCTCGGACTGACGGGCAAACCGAAAAGAAGCATACCTATAAGCTCAATCACAGCCATAAATCCTGCAAAAAAGCCTTTGATTGAAAAACCTGTAAACATATTGCCAAGATGTGTGAAGATTCCTCTCAGTGCCCACTCTTCGCGGTAAACAAGACCGAGAGCTTCAATGATTTTATCAAGAAACATAAAACTTACCTCCTCTTTTTATAATTTTAATTTAGCATAATTGCATAATTCTGTCAAACAAAAATCCGTCCACAGATTTCTCTGCGAACGGATTTATAATTATTTTGAAACATAATTTGACGGGTTAACCTTTTCACCGTTTTTACGGATTTCAAAGTGGACGTGAGGTCCCGTTGAATAACCCGAGGTACCGATGTAGGCAATAACCTGACCCTGCGAAACTTTCTGTCCGTTGGACACTGCGAGCGACTTACAGTGGGCATAAAGCGAAACAAATCCGCCGCCGTGGTCAATCATAACATAGTTGCCGTAGCCTGAATTACTGCGTACCGTACGGATAACCGTACCCGGCTTGACCGCAACAAGCTTTTTACCCATTGCACCCGGCATTGAAATATCAATTCCTGCGTGGAATTTATATACACCCGAAATCGGGTCGTTTCTGTAGCCGAACGGTGAAGTAATGTATGAGTTGGAGTACGGAACAGGCCATATCCAACCCTTTGAGTTGGGGTCCATCGGAGTGGAGCTTGTCTGTGACTGAAGGAATTTATCGATATCAGCTTCGACCTTATCCATTTCCTTGTTGTAATTATCAATGCTTACTTCAAGCTGCTTTGTCTGATAGTTAATTGCCTGAAGCTTTTTGCTAACCTCAGCAGACTTTGCCATAATTTCTGACTGAGTTGCCATAAGCTCGTTTTCCGCTGACTGAAGCTCTGCCTTCTTGACTTCAAGTGTTGCCTTTTCAGCTTCAATCTCAGCCTTGGATTCTTCAAGCTTCAGCTTCATTTCTTCAATAGCCTTGATTTCTTCATTCAGCTGATTGACAATCTTCTGGTCGTTAGCAGTAACGCGTCTGAACAGCTCAAGTCTGTTAAAGAAATTTGAAAGTGACGATGATGCAGTGAAAAGCTCAAGAACTGAGGTTTCGCCTGCGATGTAATTAGCTCTCAAACGTTCACAGTAAAGCTGCACAAGATTGTCGATTTCAACGTCTTTCTGCGCAATTTCGATATCAAGCTGTCTGATTTCATCATCAAGCTTTTTAATCTTTGCTTCGATAGCGCGGATTTCATCATTGATAACCTTCTGCTGTGCGTTGATATTTTCAAGCTGACCGTTAAGCTGACCGATCTGCTTGTTAAGCTCGTCGATAATCTTTTCCTGTTCAGCCTTGGCTGTTTCAAGCTCTTTGATTTTCTTTTCGCTTTCTTTTACCTTTTCCTTAAGCTCTGCCTGCTCAGCCTTCAGAGTGTTAAGGTTTTTAGCGTGTGTTGACGGGGCAAATCCGCCCAAGCCGACAACTACAAGTGCGAAGCAAAGAAGAACCGAAAAAATTCTTTTTAAAAAATCAGTCTTCGTCATCGTATACAACACCTCCACGCTCTTTAAGATATCGCTGAATTGATACAAAACTTCCCAATCCGCCTGAAAGCACACCGGTTACAAAGAACGCCGCAAGGATATACAACGCGTAAAGCTTGAAATCCACAGCTGTGAAGTCCCTGCTCATAAGGCCTAAAAGCTCATAAATCAGCGATTCAAGTAACTTGTAAATTCCCCAGACAGCTCCGAGCGAAACGAATGCCGAAATTGCACCGAGAAGCATGCCCTCAACAATGAACGGCCAACGGATGAACCAGTTCGTCGCACCGACGGATTTCATAATGTTGATTTCAAGACGTCTGTTGAACATCGTGATACGGATTGTGTTTGAAATTATGAAAAGTGAAATAAGAAGCAAAACTGCTATTATGCCGACACTGACGTAGGAAACCGTTGAACGGATCTGGATAAGAATATTCGCAATATCCTTACTTCCGCGTACAACATCGACGTTATCGATTTTTTCAAGCTTTGCAATTGTTTCGTCAAAAAGCTTCTCGTCTTCCATTGAAACTTCGTACATATCGGGCATCGGGTTTTCAATTCCCGCGAAAAGCTCCGAATCCGCATCGAATTCATTCTTTTCAAGGGCTTCCCTGAACGCCACTTCCTTGCTGACAAATTCACAGCGGGTAACATTCTGTGTTAAAAGGATGTCCTCCTTCACCTGCTGAACGTCCTCAAGGGATGTATCCATTTCAAGGTAAACGGAAACGATGTTTTCTTCTTCAACAATGTTGAGGATTTTTTCAACATTGACAAGCACCATAAACGCAGTACCCATCATAACAAGACACGCCATAAGAACAGCGATTGATGCAACTGACATCATTCGGTTTACCCAGAGGTTTCTGAATCCCTCTTTTGTAAGGTAACCTAAGCTTCCTCTCTTCTTTTTCATTCTGCGTCACCGCCTTCCGTTTTTCCGGCAGCAACAGAATTTTCTGAAGAGTCATCCTCAACGTAAATTCTGTAAGTATCTGTGTCCGAGATAATTGCATTGAGAAAATCTGCGTCGGGATTTTCATCCGTCGGTTTCTCTTCGGGCTCTTCTTTCGGAGCAGATACAAACTTCTGCGTAATTTTATTTTCTGCTTTTTCTGCTTTTGTTTCTTTAACTTCGATATTAAGGTGAGACGACTGATGAACGGGAATTCCTTCCTCTTCAATAGCGCCGTCCGCAACAACAGCACCGCCGTCAAGCACGATAACACGGTTATCGAACATTCTGACAAGGTCGTGTGCGTGGGTAACCATTATGACAGTCGTGCCTGTTTCGTTAAGTCTTTTAAGAAGCTCCACGATTTCAAGCGACATCTGCGGGTCAACGTTACCCGTCGGCTCGTCCGCGATGATTATATCAGCATTGTTTACAAGCGCTCTTGCAAGAGCAACTCTCTGCTGTTCACCGCCCGAAAGCTCGTTTGGATAGTTGCGTGCCTTCTGCGAAAGTCCTACGATATTGATAACGTAAGGCACCCTTTTGCGGATGTCCTTTTCCCTTGCGCCGACAACTCGCATCGCAAACGCAACGTTATCGTAAACTGTCATGTTGGGAATAAGGCGGAAATCCTGAAAAACAATTCCGAGGTTTCTTCTGAAATACGGAATCTTGCGTTTTTTCATTTCGCCAAGATTATAATCTTTGATAGTGATTGTGCCCGTTGACGGTACTTCTTCGCGCATCATAAGCTTCAGGAATGTACTTTTACCTGCGCCTGATGCGCCGACGACGAAAACAAACTCGCCTTTGTCAATGTGAATATTGACGTTGTTGAGAGCTTTCGTGCCGTTATCGTACACCTTTGACACGTTTTTAAAGTCAATCATACTATTCCTCTGCTTTAAAATTAATATTTGATCGGATTGGCATCGAGATATTTCTTAACCATAAGAGCTACTTTGAACACGATAGCATCGTCAAACTCACGAAGGTCAAGACCTGTGAGCTTCTTGATTTTCTCAAGACGGTAAACGAGAGTGTTACGGTGAACAAAGAGTTTTCTTGAAGTTTCACTTACGTTAAGGTTATTTTCAAAGAACTTCTGGATTGTGAAAAGTGTTTCCTGGTCAAGGCTTTCGATTGAACCGCGCTTGAATACCTCGTGAAGGAACATTTCACAAAGAGTTGTGGGAAGCTGATAGATAAGACGTGCGATACCGAGGCTGTCGTATCTTACAATTGACTTTTCAGTATCAAACACCTTGCCGACTTCAAGAGAAACCTGAGCTTCCTTGAATGAACGTGCAAGCTCCTTGATGCCTACAACTGCTGTACCGATACCAACCTGTGCATGAACGTAAAGCTCCGTTGAAAGAGAGTCAACAATTGAACGTGAAAGCTTTTCAAGGTCTTTTGATTCAACGTTGCTCTTAACTTCCTTTATAAGAGCGATATCTGTTTCGCTTACGTTTACAATGAAGTCCTTGGACTTGTCCGGGAAAAGATTCTGGATAACATCGTATGCGGAAGCATCTGACTGCTCAGG
>JAZSID010000026.1:0-6705 GCA_045533625.1 Acutalibacteraceae bacterium
ATTTTTTTCTTTTCCAACGCATTCACCTCCCAAAACAACTACTTTCGCATTTTAATGATTTATTATACCATTGACTGATTATAATGTCAAACAAAGGTATTTTTTTCTTGGTCCTGAGAAACATATTTATGGGTGATATTAGGCTTATAACATTAATTCGTGTCGGTATACTTTATCTTTTCATCATTATCTGTATGAGAGTTATGGGAAAAAGGCAGCTTGGAGAGCTGCAACCTACAGAGCTTGTTATTACAATTCTGCTTTCTGAAATTGCTGCAATTCCCATTGAAGACAACGGTGTACCTCTTATAAATTCAATTATTGCAGTGCTGTTGTTGGTTTCTCTTGAAATAATCAACTCCGCAATCTGCCTTAAAAGTGCAAAGATGCGAGCCGTTATTGAAGGAAATCCCATGATCGTTATCCGTGACGGTGTTGTTGAGCAAAAGCAATTGAAACAGCTTCGTTTTTCCTCAGATGATCTGATTGAGCAGCTTCGGCAGAAGGATGTTTTTGACATCAATGATGTAAAATTTGCTGTTGTTGAAACTAACGGACAGCTCAGCGTTATGCTCAAAGACGAAAAACAGACGATTACGCCGGAGCATCTTGATTCAAAACCTGAATCCAAGGGTTTGCAATGCATGATAGTCAATGACGGCAGTATATTGAAAAAATCCTTCAAAGATTGCAATATGGATGAAAAAAAGCTTAAAAACATTCTCAAAGATAATAAGATCAGACTCGATGAAATTTTATTTATGCTGGCAGACAATCGTGGAAACTATACAATAATCAGAAAGGATAAAAATTTATGAAGCGATTCACAATTGCCGTGTGCATATTCCTTATAACCGTTGCCTTTTCAATTGCAAGTTATTTCACGGTTTGCAACCGTATTGATTCGGTTATCCGCCTTATGAAAATTGACCGTGAAACAACCGTGGCAACCGAAAAAACTGACCCGTTACGCACCATAAAAATCATTGAGGAATGGGAAAAACACGAGAATTACCTTGTATCCACACTGGCGCATCATGAACTTGAGGAAATTGAAATCGGAATAAAATGCCTTCACGATTATATGCAACAAGGTTTTACTGAGGAATATATCAAAACGCTGAACCAATGTATAAACCATCTTGAACACGTGAAAGCAACCGAAAAACCTGATACAAAAAATATTTTTTAAACGAAGTATACAAGTCCATGTATATTCACACCCACCCGACACAATATATTGTAGTTTTGTTTTGTGCGAGCACGACATATACCAAAATTCATTATTTATTCATTGATTTTATATCCGTAACGTGTTATAATTTTAACAACATCGGATTACGATGAATAAAATTGAACGGAGGTGATAGCATGCTGTGGTTATGGATAGCTCTTATTGTGGCTTTTTTAGTCATTGAAGCTGTAACAGTGCAACTTGTAACTATATGGTTTACGGTAGGTGCAATCGGCGCTCTTATTGCAAATGTCCTGAATGCAGAAATATGGGTTCAGGTATTAGTCTTTGTTGCAGTATCAGCTATCACACTTTTAGCGACAAGACCTTTTGTCAAACGGTTTACAGAGCCGCACAAAGTACCCACAAACGCTGACCGATATATCGGAAAACAGGCAGTTGTTGTTGAACCCATTGACAACATACGTGCAAAAGGAGCCGTAACTGTCGGCGGTCTTGAGTGGACTGCACGTTCTTCTGACGGTTCAACTGTTGACAAAGATGAGGTTGTAACCATTGAATCAATTGAAGGTGCAAAACTTATTGTTAAAAAGTAAAGGAGTGTCATTATGGAATTTGCTATTATTGTAATTATCGCTTTTCTTCTCCTCGTTATCACCGTACTTGCTATTGCAAATGTTAAAATTGTTCCTCAGTCAAGGGCTTATGTTATTGAGCGTCTCGGCGCTTATCATACAACCTGGCAAACAGGATTCCATATCAAAATCCCCTTCTTTGAAAGAATCGCAAGAAATGTTTCTCTTAAAGAGCAGGTTGTTGACTTCCCTCCCCAGCCCGTTATCACAAAAGATAACGTAACCATGCAGATTGATACGGTTGTGTTTTTCCAGATCACCGACCCCAAGCTTTATGCCTACGGTGTAGAAAACCCGATTTCTGCAATTGAAAATCTCACTGCAACAACTCTTCGTAACATCATCGGCGAGCTTGAGCTTGACCATACCCTTACATCAAGAGATACAATCAATGCAAAAATAAGAGGAATCCTTGACGAAGCAACTGACCCGTGGGGCATTAAAGTTAACCGTGTTGAGCTCAAGAACATCCTTCCTCCGCGTGAGATTCAGGATGCCATGGAAAAGCAGATGAAGGCTGAACGCGAAAGACGTGAATCAATCCTTCGTGCAGAAGGCGAAAAAGCAAGTCAGATTCTTGTTGCAGAAGGTAAGAAGGAATCTCTTATCCTTGCTGCCGAAGCAGACAAGCGTGCCGCTATCCTTCACGCAGAAGCTGTTAAAGAGTCTAAAATCCGAGAGGCCGAAGGTGAAGCTGAGGCAATTCGTACAATCCAGCAGGCTGAAGCTCAGGCTATTGATTATATCAACCAGGCTAACCCCGGCGAAGGCTATCTTACACTCAGGAAGCTCGAAGCGTTTGAGAAAGCAGCTGACGGTCAGGCAACAAAAATTATTATTCCTTCTGAAATTCAGGGAGCAGCAGGACTTGCCGCAGGTATTACTGAAACTTTGAAGAAATAATGTAACAGTATAAAGCAAGTGAAACCGTGGTTAAAACTACGGTTTCATTTTTTATACTTGTCTTAAAACTTAAAATATGGTAGAATCACTGTGTAATATTGATACAAGGAGTGTTTTTATGGCACGAGTGCTTATTGCTGACGACGAGAGCAAACTCAGACGCCTTGTCTGCGACTTTTTAAGACGTTCGGGTCACGAGCCCGTTGAAGCCTCAACAGGTAAAGAGGCTCTTGATATTTTCAATACCGATCCTAAAATCGAGCTTTGCCTTCTTGATATAATGATTCCTGAAATTGACGGTTGGGAGCTTTGCCGACAGATCCGCAAGGCATCTTCCGTTCCTATCATTCTTCTTACTGCAAGAAGTGCAGAATATGACGAGATCACAGGATTCGACGCAGGCGCTGACGATTACGTTACAAAGCCCTTCAGCCCCACAGTTCTTATGAAGAGAATTGATGCACTTTTAAGACGTGCAAACTCAAGGGTTATAAAAAACGAAAAAGATATCATCAGCCTTGACGGACTTGTTATGAATAATGAAGCTCATCAGGTCACAATTGACGACGAAACGATTGAGCTTACACTTAAGGAATACAACATTCTTCAGAAGCTCATTTCAAGCCGCGGAAGAGTTTACACAAGAGAACAGCTTCTTGACGACATCTGGGGTTATGACTACGTCGGCGATGCGCGTAACGTTGACTCTCACGTTGCACGTCTTCGCGGAAAGTTAGGCAACTGGGGCGTTGCCCACCTTAAAACGATTTACGGCATCGGCTATAAAATTGAGGTGAACTGATTTTGGCTTCTTACAGGCACAAACGTTTTAAGTTCTTCCCCAATGTCCGTATTCAGGTTTTTGTTCAGTTTATACTGATTTTCTTTCTTATTATTTCCGTCACCCTCTTTTCTTCAAGCTCGTTTTACGTCAGTATGATTGAAAGCTCAAAAATGTTTGAAATGAGGGCTGCCGTACAGGATTTGCAGGATATTGACCTGCTTGCGGACAATGCGCTTGAGGAAATTTTGAAAGCAGAAGTCACCCACGACGTAGTGATTGAAATTTACTCAAAGGACAAGGTTATAAAAGAATATACAAACAATATTTACTCTAAATGCTACCACGGAGTTATGTTCAACGAAACGGATGAATACGATACGCAGGAAGAGTTTAATCCCGTTATCGGTTACTCTGTTTCGGATTTCGAACTTTTTCAGGAATATGACGACCATACTGTTGCAGGAATTTCAAGAAATAAAACTTCGGGTAAAAGCTTTTTTGTTCTTGTCACCCCTTCAGCTGACAGCGAATATATTTTCGTAACAGCTGTTGAATATTCAGTTATTGAAGCTATGGCGAAATCCATTTCAATTTCTGCCGTAATTATCACAACTGTTATTTTCATCGCTGTTTCAATCGCCGTTTATTTTTATATTACGCGAATCACAAAACCGCTTAACGACATCGTTTACGGTACAAAAATAATGGCGGAAGAAAAGGATAAAAACATCCGTATTCCCGTACGAAAAGGAATACTGCGTACCGAAACTGAAGATGCTGTTCTTAACATCAACGCTCTTTATGAATCGCTTATGCTTACACAGGAAAGGCTTCTTGAAAAATCTGAATTCCTTGCCGCACAGCTTAAGGAAAAGGATATTGAGCAGAAATCCCGTGCAAAATTCATCGCAGATACTTCGCACGAATTAAAAACGCCCATTTCGATTATTCAAGGATATGCAGAAGGCATAAAGTTTGTTCTTGATGACAGACAGGCTGCGAACGAATACTGCGATACAATTATTGAAGAATGCTCAAGAATGACGGACCTCGTCGTTAATATGATGAGCCTTTCAAACATTCAGCATACCGATGAGCTTATTTTCAACGATTTTCTTATCAATGATTTCATCGACGAGCGAATGAAGCTTCACACAAAAATCTTTGAGAAAAACGAAATTTCTGCAGTTAACGGTATCAAAGATGCAGTTTACGGATACGCTGATGTTTCCAAACTTCAGTTTGTTTTAAATAATCTTATTTCAAACGCTGTTTCATACATCGGCGGTGAAGAAAAACGCATCGAAATACGTATTGAAGATATCGGAATGTGTTACAGAGTTTTTGTTTTCAACACAGGTAATCCTCTTCCTCAGGACGATTTACAGAAGCTTTGGGACAGCTTCTACCGTCAGGATGCTGCACGTCTTCGCTCGGAGGGTCACTTCGGACTCGGTCTTTCAATCGTAAAGGCGGTGCAGGATGCTCACTCACAGCAATGCGGTGTCGCCAACGCTGAGGGTGGAGTTGAATTCTGGTTTGATATTGCAAAAGGTAATCCGCCAAAAGAATAAAAAATTACGCAGGTTTCGTTCTGAAACCTGCGTTTTTATGTTTAATTATTAAAATTCAAACTCGGGAAGATAATCCTTGTGAGCTTCCTTCATTTCCGCATAGCACTTTGTTGCCTTCTCCCAGTCACCAACAAGAGGATGAACAAGCAAGCCTTTGATTGCAGCCTCGTCTGAGCCTGTTGTTGCAGCTTCGACTGTGAACTTCTCGTAAGCCTTAACTACTCTCATAAGAGCGATGATGTGCTGATTCTTGAAGTTTTCAACCTTGACGGGCTTTGCACCGTCTGCACCGATTACTGAGGGAGCTTCGATAATTGCATCGTCATCAAGGAAATCAAGTGTACCGTTATTCTTAACGTTAACAACCTGAATATCGTTTACGTCATTTGCAAGAGAGTTGATAAGAGAAACTGCAGCAAGTGAATACTTATGGCCGCCGCGCTTATCAAGAAGTGCCGGCTTGATGCAGAGCTCTTCGTCATTATACATTTCAAGAAGCTGCTCTTCAATTTCCATGCAGACTTCAGCTCTTGTCTTGTCGTCTGTTCTCTGATGCTCAAGCTTTGCCTCTCTGCAGTAATAATACTGAAGATATGATGAGGGAAGTCCCTGTACAGCCTTGAGACACTCAAGATCAAAACCGTCATCCTTGATGTTAGCCATAACCTTCGGTGAGAAGCCTGACTCGATAAGACCCGGAAGAAGCTCTTCGCCGTCCTTCTTTACTGAAGTAATCCAGCTGAGGTGGTTAAGACCAACGTACTCGATGTCAACATCCTCGCCTGTGATTTCCTTAACATCGTCAAGCATATCGATCGGCACGTTGCAAAGGCCGATATTCTTTACGTTTGTGTGGTTAAGAACAAACTCAGTAATAATACCTGAGGGATTGGTAAAGTTGATAAGCCATGCATCGGGACAGATTGCTTCGATTCTCTCACAGATGTGCTTGATAACAGGAATTGTACGAAGAGCCTTGAACATACCGCCGATACCTGTTGTTTCCTGACCGATGAGGCCGTACTTCTTCGGAATGCTTTCGTCAAGATGACGAGCAGGAAGCTTACCTACACGAATCTGAGTAACAACGAAATCTGCGCCCTGAAGAGCTGTATCAACATCGTCTGTTATAACAACTTCGCAATCAACGCCTGCTTTTTCAAGCATACGGATACAGAGGTTGCCGACTATATTACGCTTTCTCTCGTCGATATCCATAAAAGAAATCTTCTTGAGCTTGAGTGTGTCCTGAGCCTTGAGGAAACCGTCCACAAGTTCGGGACAATATGTACTGCCTGAGCCGATAACAGCAACTGTAATTTCTTTCATCTGAAAAACCCTTTCTTATTTATACTGCTGGAAAATCCAGTTAACGCAGCCTGTAACAGGAGGCTGTGTGAGCTTGATGAAGCTGAGCTTTCTGCCGCTTGCCTTAACAGCCTTGTCCATAAGCGCCTTAAGGTAAATTTCTGACGGAAGCTTTGTGTGGATTGAACCCGAGAGAACAACCTCAACAACTTCATCCCTGAAGTTAAGTGTATTAAGGTGAGCAGTAATAAGTGCTGCTCCTCTTTCTGCCATTTCGTCGATGATATCAAGCACTACCTTGTCGCC
>JAZSID010000058.1:0-7141 GCA_045533625.1 Acutalibacteraceae bacterium
CATAAACTGATCTGCAAAGAACTCAAAAAGCTCCCAACAGATTGTAGAGAAAAGTGCAAATCCGAACGATGCAAACACCACGATTGCAACTGAGCATTCTTTCTTATCTCTTTTCTGCATTGCAACTATAGCTTCATATCCGATAAGTACGGCAAGTCCGCTGTTGAGGAAGTGCATACCTGAATCCCACCAGCTCAGATCGTAGTAAAAATTCATAAACTTACCGCCGAACGAACCGCAGAAAGCCATAAACGTAATAAGAAGCTGAATATATGAAGGAACGTTTCTGAAAAGCGTCTTTTTGGGGAACATCATCATAATTTCCCAGGCAAACATTGCCGCAAAGTTTGCAAGAACCTGCGTAATGTCTGCCATTTCCCTTGTACCGTTTTTAAAGCCGATTATACTTGCAATCAACGCATAAATCATAAGTACGCGGAAAATCCACCAAACGATGATTTCCCATGTTTTACAGTTTTCTCTGACACGAGAAAAGTATTCTTTCATTTTCCTCATCCTCTATCGAAAAGTTCTTCTAAATAATATGATAAAAGACGTTTTTTGTCAAGACAGTGACAACGCCAAATTCCATTACTGCAAAAATCATCTTAACTTTTTCAAGAAATTTAATGGTTTGATTTTTTCCACTTTTATCCATACAACAGATACAACTATACTTAACAAATATACAACTATACCGCGCATAAAAGGATAGTTGTGCCACTGTCCGAAATTAGGAATCAGATTCACCAAAATCATAACTGCCGGGTGCAAAAGATAAATTAACGTTGAAATCATTCTTATTTCTCTTGCATGTTTGATTTTAACATTGTCGAAAGAGCGCAGAAAACAGAAAAGAAAAATAACAAGAGGAATATGTGACAGTTGCACAGAACCGTATGTACCGTCACCCCAAAACCAATTTTTATCAATAATGGTAA
Organism: Acutalibacteraceae bacterium; assembly: GCA_045533625.1. Classification (GTDB taxonomy): domain Bacteria; phylum Bacillota; class Clostridia; order Oscillospirales; family Acutalibacteraceae; genus CAG-488. Next base: position 942 of record JAZSID010000058.1, read on the forward strand.
CTTCAACCATTGACAAACCAAAAGATAATACAACACCGGCAAAACTTATCCATCTGTTAATAATTTTCTTGTGCTCAGCAAAATATGCACCCAACGTAACAAATACAAAACCAAAAAACAATCCACACCGCGGACTACCTATAAATCGGTTAAAAACTTCTTCAAATAACCACTTTGTAACCGATACACTTTCAACCGCCGGAGCAATTAAAAAGTAATACGGCTGTAACAGTAATCCTATTATAAAAAACATAAATGAAATTACTAAAGTAACTTTTGTGCTAAATCGCTTTCTACAAATATACATAAGAGCCATACCGGTATACAAAGCAGCAAGATACCATAAATGCAAATAGCTATCTCCTCTTACTATTGTATACTCCGCATATATGATAAGCTCCTTAAACCCTACACCATTCGTTAACCATCCCGGCAACTGAATGGTTATAAGATAAAAAACGCTCCATATTACATACATCATAAAGATTCTTATTATGTATTTTTTAACCGCTTGGCTACTGTTTTCGTCCAACTTTTTTGTCACAGGAAATTTACCAAACAAAAAATAACCTGCAATAAAAAAGAAGCTCGGCACCGCTATTCTGAACAAACTCTGCATAAAATAGAAATCTGCGCCCGGCATACTGATTCCCGTGTGTATACAAACAACAAAAAACGCAAACACCATTTTTGCTATATCAAATATCGCCAACTCACCTGTACTTGATTGTGGCGTTTTTCTATAAGCTGAATTCAACAAATCAATCGTCTCCTTTTTCAAACAATTAAGAGAATTTTTACTCAAAAGCAGGTAGCCCGAAAGCTACCTGCTTTTATTGATTTTCGGAGATAATATTAATTACTGCTGATTGTTCTGATCATTGTTCTGATCATTGTTCTGATAATAGAATGGATCATAGCTTCTGTCAATATTCTGATTTTGGAACGTATCCTGTTCAACATTCATATCCTGTGACTCTGTCTTTGCCGGTGCCTTTTTCTTCTTGCCTTTAACAGCAAGAAGTACGCAAACAACAATTATCAGAAGAGCTATAACTGCGATGATAATGATTAAAGTATTTTTGTCGATGTTGAGCTTATCAGAAAGACTTTCAGGTGCATTCTCTTCAGGTGTTGTCAAATCTTCGTACTGGTCGCCGTCCACAACAATTGAAGAATCAAAGTTGTAGTTAACACTTGAGCCGAAGATTGAATCTGCCTGCGGGAAGAGTGCTCTGAAATCCTCTTCAGTTCCTTCATAATATACGTTTCTGAGGTTGTAGCAACCGTCGAAAGCACCTGCTCCGATTCTTACTACAGAAGACGGAATGTAAACTGTTTCAAGGTTGAGGCAATTTTTGAAGCTGCCTGCACCGATACTTGTGATACCGTAGCTGATAGTAACTTCCTTGATATAAATACCGTGCTTTGTTACCCATTCGGGTTCAACTGCAGAATAATCCCACATATCGCCTGAGCCTGAGATTATGAGCGTTCCTGTTGTTTCGTCAAAGAACCACTCTGCATTGTCACCGCACTTGCCGTTGCTTACAGCCGGTACTGTGCTTGCTGAAGTTGATTCTGTTGAAGACGGTACAGTTGTTGCTGTAGTTGATGTCGGATTAGTCGGCTTCGTCGGATTAGTCGGCTTCTGTGTCGGCTTTGTTGAGTTGGTCGGCTTTTCTGTCGGCTTTGTTGAATTGGTCGGCTTCTCAGTCGGCTTTGTCGATTCAGTCGGCTTCTCTGTCGGTTTCTCTGTCGGAAGTGTATTTCTCACAGTAACACTTGCCTTTTCTCCGTTAGCGTCGTCACAGTTGGAAACTTTAAGAGCGAAGTCGTCCTTAGAAATCGATTTGCCTGAAACTTTTTCAAATGTGTAAGTTGCAAGAACGCTGCCTGCTGCGCTGTAAGCCGGTTCAATAGCAATACTGCCGAGACCTGTCGGAGCATAGAACTGCTGAACACCGCCGCCAAGAGCGATATCAACATTACCTTCAATCTTTGTACACTTTTTAACCTTGGTTGCATTGTATGTAACGCCAAAGTCAACTGCACCGAAGCTGCCGCTTTCAAGCTTGACAGTAAGAACAACCTGAGTGCTTGTTTCACTTGCAAGGTTCAACGAAAATGTTACCTTCTCTGCTGCCTGTGTTGAAAGCTCCAATCCCATTACGGGAACGATGCTGAACAACATCATAACAACAAGAAGAGCTGCTGTGATTTTTGAAAAAATCGTTTTCATTATAAATCCTCCCTGAATTTTTAGAAGTGTCATACCGACACTTCCTATGAGAGCATTATAACACACATATATCAAAACTTCAACAATGATTTGCTTTTAAGTTACTAAAAGTATGTGGTAATATTTTTCTTAAACACTTTTATTTCCGTCAAGTTTGTGGTATACTAATTTAAATATTGTAAAATTCAGTTTAAGGTTGTGTTTTTATGCATTTTGAAAACATCGCTGACGGCGTACGCCTTTGTGCGCAGGGCACTGACAAATTCAAGACCTGCCGCATCAATATCAGCATGGCTATGCCGCTTGATTCAGGCACATCCGCAAGGGCTATTCTCCCCTTCATCCTTCACAGAAGATGTGCAAAATATCCCGATTATATAACGCTCAACCGTGTGCTTGACGAGCTTTACGGTGCATCCGTTTCCGCAGGCGTACTCAAGCGCGGCGAGTCACAGATTCTTTCTTTTAATCTCACAGCTATTGACGACCGTTTCGCCCTTGACGGAGATACGGTTGCACTCGAATGCGTTCAGCTTCTTACGGATATGATTTTCGACCCTCTTACCGAAGCTGAAAGCTTTCCTGCAGACATCGTTGAGCAGGAAAAACGACTTCTTATTGAAGCTATTGAAAACGAAATGAACGACAAGCGCCGCTATGCACTTATGCGCTGTGAAGAAATAATGTTCAAGGACGAGGCATACAGCATCAACCGTTTAGGCTCTGTTGATGAGGTAAAGGCGCTTACACCCGAAGAGGTTTACTCTGCCTGGGAAGAAGTGCTTTGCAAGGCTACTATTCAGGTCACAATGGTCGGCAGTATGGATGTTGCACCCGTTGCCGATATGCTCAAAAAACGTTTCAGTTCTATTGAAAGAGATGCTGCGAAAATCGATACAGTTTTTGTAAGAGAAGTCAATCAGCCCGAATACGTCTGCGAAGAAATGCCTATCAAGCAGGGCAAGCTCGTTATGGGCTTCCGCACAGGTATGGCTGATGAATACGATAATTCCGTCCCGATGCGAATTGCCGTTGACATTTTCGGCGGCGGCACATATTCAAAGCTTTTCTCAGTTGTACGCGAAAAGATGAGCCTTTGTTACTATTGCTCAGCTGCATTTTTCTCTTCAAAGGGTATCGTTATGGTACAAAGCGGTATTGAAGACATCAACGAAGAAAAAGCAAGAAATGAAATTCTGAATCAGCTTTCTCTTGTTGCAAAGGGTGATTTCTCCGATGAAGATTTCTCCTCTTCAATCAAGAGCATTACGGATTCAATCATCAGCAACAACGACACGCCCGAATCAATCTGCGCGTGGTATTCCTCACAGATTTTCAGAGAATCACTCAAGACACCCGAGGCTTACGTTGAGGAAATAAACGAAGTTGAAAAATCTCAGGTTGTCGAGGTTGCAAAAACAATTACACTCGACACTGTGTTTATGCTCAAATCCAACGGGGAGGTCAGCGACGATGAAGATTAATGAAATCAGAAATGAACTTCTCAATGAAATGTATTACGACATCGACCACCCGTCTGGTCTTAAGATTCTTATTATGCCAAAGGCAGGCTACGCAAGCACTTATGCAATTTTTGCAACAAAATACGGTTCAATCGACACTATGATCGAAACGAAAGACGGCTCTTTCAGGGAAATTCCCGAAGGTACGGCACACTTCCTTGAGCACAAGCTCTTTGAAAGCGAAGACCTTGATGCTTTTGAAAGATTTGCAAAAACAGGCGCATCCGCAAATGCTTATACAAGCTTTGACAGAACAGGTTATCTTTTCTCCTGCTCGGGTAATTTCAAAGAAAACCTTGAAATTCTCCTCGATTTTGTTCAGAATCCGTATTTCACTCAGGCAACCGTTGAAAAGGAACAAAACATCGTCGGTCAGGAAATCGATATGTATAAGGACATTCCCGATTGGGAAGTTATGTTCAACTGCCTTCGCAATATGTATCACAATCTGCCCGTAAGAATTGACATTGCGGGAACGCAGGAATCAATCGCACAGATTACGGCAGATATGCTTTACGATTGCTACAACAATTTCTACAACCTCAACAACATGGTACTTGCAGTTGCAGGCAACACAACCGTTGACGAGGTGCTTGAGATTGCGGACAAGGTGCTTAAACCCGTTGAAGGTAAAATGGCACAGAGAAAGGTTATCGACGAGCCGAAGGAAGTTAAGGCAGACTATTGCGAGAAAAAGCTTTCAGTTGCAACTCCGCAGTTTATGCTCGGCTTCAAAGAAGAGTGGGACACACCCGAAAGAACGGCAAAAGAAGAAATCACGATGGAAATTCTCCTCGATATGATTTCAGGACCGTCAACTGACCTTTACAAGCGACTTTTCGACGCAAACCTTATTAACAACAACTTTGGTTTTGAATATTTCACGGGATTCGGCTATTCGTGCGTACTTTTCGCAGGCGAAAGCAACGACCCGAAAACTGTCAGCGAAGAAATCAAAAAAGAAATCAGACATTTCCGTGAAAACGGTTTTGACGAAAAAGTTTTTGAACGCACAAAGAAAAAGCTTTACGGCAGAATGATTATGGGAATGAACGACGTTGACGGACTTGCAAACAATATGGCTGTTTCATATTTTGCAGACGAAGACGTTTTCACAGATTTTGAAACCTACAAGACGGTGACCGTAGAAGACGTTAAAGAGCTTCTTAACAAAACTCTTGACGAAAACTACAGCACACTTTCTGTAATTTTACCAAACAATTGAGGTGACAAAAATGCACGATACGGTAGAAGTATTTTTTAACGGTCTTTCCAACAGTTTTAACGTTTCATCGATTCTTGCGGAATTCTCTCTTTTCGGAACAGATATTACAATCCGTTGGTACGGCGCAATTATTGCTTTCGGCTTTTTGCTTGCCGTACTCTTCGGAGGACGAATGGCTTACAAATGGAAAATCAGCCTTGACAAGATGCTCGACGTGCTTATTTACGGCACAATCTTCGGAATCATCGGCGCAAGATTATACTATTGTATATTTAAATGGGATTTGTACAAGGATAATCCGCTTGATATTTTTGCCATCTGGGAAGGCGGACTTGCAATTTACGGCGGTATAATCGGCGGTCTTGCTGCCGCGTTCGTCGTTTGCAAGGTCCGCAAGATGAATTTTTGGAATCTCCTTGATATGGCATCAATGAGCCTTCTCATCGGTCAGGGTATCGGCCGATGGGGTAATTTTGCAAACCAGGAGGCCTTCGGCACGAACACAGACCTGCCGTGGGGTATGTGGAGCAGCAAAATTGCCACATACATAATGGGACATCAGGACGAATTCGCGGCAAACGGAATTACGATGGACCCGAACAAGGCTGTTCATCCGACCTTCCTTTACGAATCAATCTGGTGCCTTCTCGGATTCTTTGTGCTTTATCTCATCTGTCAGAAATTCCGCAAATTCAGCGGACAGATTTTCCTTTGCTACGGCGTATGGTACGGACTTGAAAGAGCTGTTGTTGAAGGACTTCGCACAGACAGCCTTTACATCACCGGAACAACGCTTCGTGTTTCACAGGTTATTTCTGCGGCACTTGCACTTGTTTGTTTCATCACTCTTGTTGTTCTTCTTCGCAAGTATATCAAAAACCCGAAGCCGATTGACGGCATCGATTTCTTCCTTGAAGAAGAACTGAAAAAAGAAGCTGAGGCAAGAGGCGAAGTTTACGAAGTAAGAAAATCAAAAAAATCCAAGAAAGCAACTGAAACTGAACCTACAGAAAGCGAGGAAAAACAAGATGTATAAAATCATCAGCGGTAAAGAAGTTTCCGAAGCGGTAAAGCTCCGTGTTTCGGATGAAGTAAAAGAGCTTAAAGAAAACGGCATTGAGCCGTGCCTCGCAGTTATACTCGTCGGTGACGACCCGGCTTCAAGAGTATATGTAAACAACAAGAAGAAGGCTTGCGAATTCTGCGGAAT
>JAZSID010000078.1:0-4069 GCA_045533625.1 Acutalibacteraceae bacterium
CCCAAAAACATTAAAAAGGTTGTAATTAATATCGCTCCGAATGAGCAGTACGGAAAGACACGCGAGGAATCCAAAATCCGAATAAATGAAATTCTTGCGGAAGGAGGAGAAAACTGATGGCAAAAGCAAAAAACAAAGATAAGATGAATATTTTTCAGGAAATGAAAAAATACTGGAACACTCCCGCCGAAGGAAAATATGTTCCGTATAAAGAGTATTTTTCAATTTTTGCCGCAATCGGCGGTGACTATACCCTTAAATATCTCCAGAGTTTCCTCTCATTTGGTACGGGTTGTTATCTTATTGCATATTACTACGAGATTCCTCTTCTCACATTCAGTGCGATAAATGTATTTTTCATTGCATCAACATATTTCTGGAATCTTCTTACAATGGGTGTTGACGCAAACCTAGGTTTCCTGCCTAAAAAGATTGAACAAAAGTATAATGCGGTGTATTTGACATTTACTGTACTGGGATTGTTAATGCTTATATTTGATTTCTCTCTCATTCTTCCCGACGGCATCGCTAACATTCTTGATACCCGTTGGAAAGGTCTTAACAGCTTCAATGTTTTCAAAATTTTCGGTGCGCATTTCCTCACAAACGGTTGGAGTGGTTTCAGAAACATTCTTATAAGAAAGAAGCTCCTCAAAAAGCTCGGCAGATACAAAATTTTCGCATATGCAAATGTTATTCAGTGTCTCATTGTTGTTGTGCTTATCTGTACGCTTCCGCTTTACGAGCTTCCGCTTACAGACAGAGTCTGGACTCTTTATCTTCTTTTCCAGCTTTACACAATATTCAATTATGTCGGTTTCACACATTCTGTTGCAGATAATATCAGCCCCAATGCACAGGAAAGACTGTATGTCCGTGCATTCCCTGTTAAAATCAGCCATTTTATTCAGAATATAGTTAATGTTATTCTTCCGACACTTGCAGGTGCAATGTTCCTTGACGGCATCAAGGATATCGGAATGTTCAGATACCTTCTCCCAATATTCTTTGTGGCATCATCGGGAGTTATGTTCATAGGGCTTCGCAATATCAAGGAAAGAATTCCGATGCCTCTCATTGAAAACAGGGAATATCTTTCGTACTGGCACTGCGTTTCGGGTATTTTCAAAAATAAATATCTGTGGATAACAAAAATCGCAGAGCTCCTCGACTCGTTGGGCAACGGTATGCTTAACATGAAGACAATTCTTCTTATTTATACCTGGCGTGAAACGGGACTTATCTTCTCACTTTGTGAAATACTTTATAAAATTTCAGGAAATCCCGGAGAGTTTCTTGCTCCGTGGATAAGAAAAAGATTCCAGTTCAAACAGTTAATAATTTTCAAGTACATTGTTTGTGCAATAAGAAACGGTGTGTACATTCTTGCTATCCTTTTCCTCGGCAATACACATATTCTTTGCGGTGTTGCAATCTATATTGCAATGTTCCTGAGCAATATTCTCGAATCTGCAGTCAGTCTCGCACAGAGCGACACCCATATCCGAGTCACCGACTATCAGATGTATATTTCAGGTGAAAGACTTGAGGAATATCAGAAAATCATCACTTGGTTTACAACACCCATCACAACTCTCGTTTCTCTCATTATTCCGCTTATGTTCTACCGTGTCGGATTCACGTCTGATTGGGATGTACTTTATATGAGTGATATAAGAGTTCAGTGTATGATTATCGGTCTTGGCTTTGACCTTGTCGGATATGTGCTTATGACAATTCCGTACCTGTTAATGTGGGATTTCACGGACGAAAAGCACGCTCACATTATGGATGTTCTCAAGCGCAGAGCTGCAGGTGAAATTGTTGACGAAGACCCGTCAGAACTCCAGAAAATTGTTTCCGCACCGAAAAAGACAAAGAAAATAAAGGAAAAAGTTAAACAATAAATTGAAAAGGTCATCATCGGAGGTTAAATGATGAATCAGTATAAATTCAAATACGATTATTCCAAGACGTTATGGATGAAAATGTATCTTGCAGACCCTGATTTTGATAACAACCGTTCAAATGTATACATAACTTTTGAACAGGCTCTTGAAATCATAAAGGCTGTGGATAAAATCACACAGGGAATTCAGAAAATTATTTATCTTGTAGGTTGGCAGGGACTCGGTCACGATGATTGCTGGCCTGAAATGGATGTTGTGAATGAATATCTCAAGCGTGAGCAGGATGAAACAGCCCGTGACAGCTTTATGTGGCTTTATGAGCAAGCCAAAAAATACAATACGGTTATAAGTGTGCATGTTAATGTGTCAGATGCAGTAAAGGAAGACGGTATATTTTACGAGCTTGAAGCTACGGATTCCTTATGTAATGATATTAACGGCAAGCCTGCAGTACTGCAGATTCTCAATAACCGTAATTGCTATAAAACTTCATATAAACAGTTATGGGAAAGCGGAATTTTCAAAAGATTGTTTGATCGTTTTCTTGAGGTTATTCCCGCTGCAGAAGCAGGTACCATACATCTTGATAATTTCTGTCTTGCAGAAAGCCTTAATCCTAAAACTTATATCGAGGAACAGGACGAAGCAAGAAACGCAATGCTTGATTATATGTTTGAAAAAGGTGTTGAGATTACGAGTGAATTCACTTTCCGTGAATCACATTTCCGTAATGAATCAATAACAAATCCCAACCGCAAAATGTATGCCGAGGCGGGTGAAGATATGACGGAAATTCCATGGGAGAGTGTTCCTATCAGAACTCTCGGTAAAATTCCCGCAACATGGTGGACTTCTCAGGTAAGTATGAATGAATGTATAGAAATTCCGCCGTCACTTTACAGCGGTCATCTTAATGACAAAGCATTGATGCCTGTATTCTACGGCACAATGCACGGTGAAGAAATCTGGAGAAAATACGGAAATGATCCTGCTGACTGGGCTGCCGCATTCATTAAGGATTTCTGCACTTATCATGTGCCGTATATTTACCTTAACCGTTATAAGAGACTCGGATACACGGAAAATCCCGATGCAGAATATGAAAAGAAATATACCGTTAATTTCTCGGACGGAGTTGTTTCAAGGGCAGAGGATCTCTCAATAACTAAAAACGGTGTTGTTCTGAAAAAAGAAAATGATGTTATTCTGCCTTTGACTGAAGATAACAAAATCTTTATTGCCTATTCCGAAAACGGAAAAGACGGAGAATGGAATATTCCCGATGCTGAATTTGATAAAGCAAAGGTTTATAACATCACCGAAAACGGTAATGAATATTTCTGTGACGTTACGGTTGAAGATAAAAAAATATCACTCAATTTAACAGCAGGTCAAGCTGTCGCTGTTATAGGTTAATACAGTTATAAGCAACTCAATAAATCCCGGTTTATTTAGCAGCCTAATAATATACGGAGGTTACAATAATGAAAAAAGAGTATTGCGGAATACCTATGAGATTCGCACACACGGGAGTTACACAGTTCGCTCCCGAAAATTCTTTGGAAGCGTTCAAAAAAGCTGCCGAGCTAGGCCTTGAGGGTATTGAGATGGATATCCAGCTGTGCGGCGACGGGGAAATCATTGTAACTCACAACGATAATATGGGGTATATGACACATGAACGTTATCGTGATGCATTCTTCAAAGATATGACAGCTGAGCAGATTATGAAATACGATATACCGTACCGCAATTCACTCAAGCTTAAATATCCCCCTTATCCCTGGACGGAGCATTACGGAGGCAGACGTATGATTACGCCGCCGGATTATATCGAAGACAGAGTAACCCATATGATCACCTTCCCGGAATTTGATGCCTGGTTATCAACCGTTGATTACGACATCAACGTTGAGGTCGAATTTAAATGCAAGGGTATGTGTCCGCGTATGGATGAAATTCTTGCGAAATCGTCAAATGCGTCAAGGTACATTTTTATGTCAGGCGATTGGGAGGTGCTCGAAGAAATACAGGAACATTACCGTAAGGTAGGTAAGCCGGCGGGATTGCGTTTCGGTGCTAATATCCGTTTTATCAATGAAAAGACTATGGATTTTGTTAAACGCTCTGATCTCTGGGAGGTCGGTCTTAATAACGAG
>JAZSID010000106.1:0-35693 GCA_045533625.1 Acutalibacteraceae bacterium
TTTACTGTTTTTATATCATTCTCGGCAAAAAACTTTTCCGTCTTACTTTTGGTTGACCACCAATAATCGTGATTGCCCTTCATTATGATTTTTGTACCGTTGAGCGAATCAAGAAAACGGAAATCCTCAAGCGTTTCTTCCATATTCATTCCCCACGAAACATCACCGGGAATTATAACGAAATCATCCTCGCCGACAACAGAATTCCAATTTTTTTCGAGTCTTTTTTCAAAATTCTGCCAACCGCGGAAAATATCCATCGGTTTGTCGCAAGAAAAGGAAAGATGCGTATCAGCAATTGCAAACAAAGACAAAGTTTTTCACCTCTTTTCAGTATATTCAAAAAATTAAAAAGAATAATAACAATGTGACAGTTTGTCACTCAAAAAACTCAAGGAGTAAATGATTTATGAAAAAGGAAATCAAGGAAATCAAGTGTAATGCTCACAACTGCGTTTACAACGAAGATGGTTGCAAGTGTGTTGCAGGTCATATCGAAGTTGGCCCTTCAAGCGCCTGCACCTGTGCGGAAACAATCTGTGCAACATTTGAGCCGAACGGCAATGTGAGCAAATAAGTGTTTCAAAACTTTGGGCGTACTTTTACAGTACGCCCAAAGTTTTATTTAAGCATATCGAAAACAACCTGCTCCATATCTTCCTTCTTACAGCAGCCTGTAAATCTGGGAGTTTTGCCCTTAAGGTCTGCAAGCTGCGGCGGACAGTCTTCGCCCGTTTCAACCTTAAGACCGAGCACCATATCGAACTCGTCCATACCCTCGCTCATACCCGGACGGACTGCGTCAAGTACAGCCTTGCCGAACTTGAACGGATTTGCCGTTGAAGCGATAACCGTCGGAGTTTCGTCGCCCGTTACAGCCTTGTAGTCCTCATAAACCGAAACTGCAACTGCTGTATGAGTATCGCAGAGATATGAATTTTCTTCGAATGTTCTTGCGATGCAAGCCTTTGTTCCTTCGTCGTCGCAGCAACCTGCGTCAAAGAGCTCCTGAAGCTTTGCAAAAACTTCGTCGTTTACGTTGTAAGCTCCGTCAGTTGAAAGAGAACCCATCCACTCGCGTACGAGAGCGTCGTCCATACCTGAAAGAAGGAAAAGAAGTCTTTCAAGGTTTGATGAAATGAGGATATCCATTGACGGAGAAATTGTTGTGTAGAAATCTCTCTTACGGTTGTAGTGACCCGTCTTGAGGAAATCCGTGAGAACGTTGTTTGCGTTTGAAGCGCAGATGAGCTTCTTCATCGGTACGCCCATTTCCTTTGCATAGTAAGCAGCAAGGATATTTCCGAAGTTACCTGTCGGAACAACAACGTTGATTTCGTCGCCTGCGTTGATTGCGCCCTTTTCGAGCATATCGCAATAAGCAGAAACATAATAAACAATCTGCGGAACAAGGCGTCCCCAGTTGATTGAGTTAGCTGAAGAGAACATCATTCCCTTTTCTTCGAGCTTTGCAGCAACAGCCTTGTCTGTGAAAATCTTCTTAACACCTGACTGTGCATCGTCAAAGTTGCCCTCGATTGCGCATACGCCGACGTTTGAGCCTTCCTGAGTTGTCATCTGGAGCTTCTGCATCGGGCTTACGCCGTCGTTGGGATAGAAAACAAGAATTCTTGTATTTTTAACATCCTTGAAGCCTTCAAGTGCAGCCTTACCTGTGTCGCCTGATGTTGCAACGAGGATAACAATTTCCTTATCGGGAGTTGACTTTGAAGAAGCAACCGTAAGAAGATGAGGAAGAAGCTGAAGAGCCATATCCTTGAATGCGCAGGTCGGACCCTTCCAGAGTTCGAGGATTTCCGTACCCTTTGTGAGAGTGTGAAGCGGAGCAACCTTCTCGCTTGAGAAGCCTTCTTCGTAAGCGCCTCTTACGCAGGAATCAATTTCCTCTGCAGTAAAATCTGTGAGGTAGAGAGAAAGGATTTCCTTTGCTCTGCCGATATAATCGAGCTTCGAAATGCGCACGATATCGTCCATTGAAATCTGCGGAATTGATTCAGGCACGAAAAGACCGCCCTCAGCAGAAATACCGTGAGCAATCGCTTCTGATGAGCTGACTTTTATACTCTTGTCACGAGTGCTTGTATATAACATATTCATTCTCCTCTGAATGTGATTTGTTTTTATCCGAAACATTATATCACAACTTGTCAAGATACTCAACCGCTGAATGCGTTTTCGATATAATTGATTTTAACGGCTTGTCTTTTTTCGTTAAGAAAAACCTCGCAGACATCGAATCGCATCTGTTCCGTGAACGGATAAACCTGTCTGAATGCCTGTGATGCGGCGATTATCCTTGACTGTTTTTCCGAACCAACCGCTTCCCTCGGCTCGTAAATTGCATTTTCACTTCTTGTTTTAACTTCAACAAAGCAGATATATCCGTCCTTTTTGCCGATGATGTCAATTTCGCCGAAACGGCAACGGTAATTTGAAAAGACGAGCATATATCCGTTATCTCTCATATGTCTTGCCGCAAAAAGTTCGCCCGAAACGCCCTCTTTATTTATCTGCATAAAAACTCTTTAAGAATGTTTTTCTGTGGATTTGAGAAGCGCCGTACTTTGTGAGCATCTCGTAGTGGAGCTTCGTGCCGTAGCCTTTATGCTTTGCGAACTGATATTCGGGATATTTTTCGTCCATCTCGAGCATAAATCTGTCCCTTGTGACCTTTGCAAGAATCGATGCGGCGGCAATCGACATCGAATTTGCATCTCCCTTGACAATCGTGCGCGTTGCAACGCCGAGTCCGGGGTCACGGTTTCCGTCAACGAGTGCCATATCGGGCTTTATATCAAGTCCGTCAAACGCACGTCGCATTGCAAGATAAGTTGCCTGAAGAATGTTGATTTCGTCAATCTCCTTCTCGTCGGCAACAGCTATACTGTAAGCAAGAGCCTTTTCTTTGATAACGTCGAAAAGAGCCTCGCGTTTTTTCTCTGCTAATTTTTTGGAGTCATTAACACCGTCAATCACGCATCCTTCGGGAAGGATTACCGCGGCGGCGCATACGGGACCCGCAAGCGGTCCCCTGCCTGCTTCGTCAATTCCGCAGACAATCCGGAAGCCCTCTGCTTTGGCTTCGTTTTCATATCTGAACCAATCAACGGGTTCTTTGATAACTTCTTTTTTCATTTCATCACCTGATAAAAACAAGGGGCTGAAAACCAGCCCCCTGAAATTGAAACTTATCAGTCAACGATAACTGTACCGTCTTCCTTGATAGTGATCTTATCGCCATCCTTAACTGCTTTAAGGAAATCTTCGCCGAGGCTGTCAACAGCAACGATTGAGTTGTCTGTCCAAACGTCTGCAAGGATAACACCTGCAGCAGCAAGAGAGTCAATCGGCTGTGAGAAGAGCATTGCGCTCGGTGCAAGCTTAAGAGCTGCAACAGTATAGATAACCATACCGCCTGTTGTTGAACCGATTGTCTGCGGAAGGCAGAGCACCTTACCTGTGAGGTTTTTGCCGTAAACATCGGGGTTGTTCTGGTCAGAACCGATAACGTAATCCTTACCGATGAGGGGAATATCGTGAAGAAGAGCTGTCTTCTGGAAAGTTGCAAGAGTGTTAACACCGTTGTGAGAAACTACTGCTTCGCCCTTGTTAATATTACCTGCAACGACAGGACGGCCTTTAAATGTTTTACTCATAATCAATAACCTCCCTTTACAACGATCTTTGTAATATCATCTGTTGTGAAGTAACGTGCTGTTGTGTATGTACGAAGCTTGTTTGAGCAAGTGATAACGTTGCTTGTATCACCGCCGCAAAGCGGGTTGTTCATATACATAAGCGGACAGATATCAGAAAGATTTACGCCACGGAGAAGGAACTTGTTGTAAGCTGCCTTGTTCTCCTTCTTGAATCTTTCAAGAACTTCGGGAGCAGTTGTAACAACAGTACGGATCTGAACTGTCTTCTTGCCCTGCTTCTTGCATTCCTCGTCAATTCTTTCTGCCCATTCGCCGAGCTGCTCAAATGAAAGGTGAGGACAACCGATGAAGCAAAGCTTCGGAGTTGCGTTCTTATCCTTCCAGATAACGGGATAGTTCTTATATACTCTTTCAAGCTCTGCATCGTCAATAACATATGTCTTTGCATTTTCAACGATGAGGTCTTCGCCCATTTCAACTGCTTCGGGAGTGCGGTTTTCAATATGATAAAGACCAACTGCACCGTTTGAAGCTGTTGCTGCACCGAAATCCTTAAGATATGCCTTGGTTGCATCGTTGAGCTCTGTGCCGATCCACTTGTCAAGGCCCTTAACAAAAGGAACGTCTTCCATAACCTTCATACCGATAGCTGAACCGAGAACCTGAGCTTCGGGAATCTTTGTTGTCTTAACTTCGATAATCCACTTTGCCTTTCTTCCTTCGTCAGTTACGAGGTCAAATGCAGGAACCTTGCCGAGGATTGAACCGAAGAGCTCGATGATACCTGAGTTACGGTTACATCTTGCGCCGAGAACTGAGTTAGCGTAAACAACAGCTGAGCTCTCTGCCCATGAAAGGATGTCGCCCTTCTTCGGTGTGTTGCCTACTTCGTCAAGGTAGCAAGCGCAAGTGAATGACTTCTCGCTCTTAAGACCGAGCTTTTTAAGCTGAGCTTCATAAGAATCCTGCATACCGTAAAGAATCTTATTGAAGATAAGCTTCTGAAGCGGATTGCACTTAACGTTTGTGTAGTCGATAGGTCTGGGGTCAACAGTAAATGTTTCGTCAACCTTAAGACCTGCGTCGATAAGCTCCTGTGTGATATCAAACACAGGCTTGAGAACGGAGATACCGAAGCTTGTAACAAGGTGACCCTTATTTCCTGCAACAGAAACAAACTTTTCTGCGCCGAAAGCGTCGCCGTAGAGAACGAGAGTTTTCATGATTTTTGCCATTGTTTCGCCCTTTGAGCCGTGAAGAATGGCAACCTCGTCATCTGTAAGCTTCATTTTGTAAGTGAAGTTTTCATTCATAATGAGTTTTCCTCCTCTTGATTTGATTATCAAGTGCAAGTTTAACTTGCCTATATCTTTTTCATTATATAATAAAGAAAACAGTATTTCAAGATGATATTATAAATTTCGTCATTTTTTTGACAATGTTTTTGTCCTTACACATATTGAATATTACGGAAATTTGTTGTAGAATGATTTCATAAGTTTTTAAAGGAGATACATAATTATGGAAAAGAAATTACAGGTCGCCAATATCGGTATGATGTTTGGTATGAGCCACGTTGAAGGCGCATTAAATTGTAAGGATGCAGAAATTGCTTTAATCTGCGACAATAACGAGGAAAACCTTCGCTTCGCAGGTGAAAGATACAATATCCCTGAGGAAAAATGGGTAACAGACTATATGGATATTGTAAACAACCCTGATATTGACGTAGTTACTGTTGCAATTCCCGATCAGCAGCACAAAAAAGTATGCTGTGACCTTCTCCGCGCAGGAAAACACGTTCTTTGCGAAAAGCCTCTTGCTCTTACAAGAGAGGACATCGCGGAAATCGTAAGAACTGCAGAAGAAGCAAACAGCAAATTTATGGTTGGTCAGATCTGCCGCTTCACTCCCGCTTTTGAAAAGGCAAAGGAAATCATCGAATCAGGCACAATCGGCGAGCTTTACTTCGTTGAGTCAGAATATGCTCACGACTATATGCACATTGTTGAAAACAAGGACGGCTCTGCTCACTGGAGAGCTGACCCGAAGCGTCACGGCGTTGTCGGCGGTGGCTGCCACGCAGTTGACCTTCTCCGTTGGCTTCCAGGCGACCCTGTTGAGGTTTTCGCTTACGGCACACACAAGCTTCTTCCGACAGTAAGCTACGACGATGCAACAATCGCAATTATGAAATTTGACGACAACCTTGCAGGTAAGGTATTCGTTTCAACAGGCTGTAAGCGTGACTACACAATGCGTACAGTTATCTACGGCACAAAGGGCACAATCATCTGCGACAACACATCACCGACAATGACACTCTTCACAGTTGACGAAAACGGTGACACTCAGGATCCGCAGACAATCGAAATTGAGCTCAACAACCACAACGCTATCAAGGAATTTGAAGTGTTTGCTGACGAAATCCTCAACGACAAGCCCGTTGCAACAAGCGCAATCGAGGGTGCAAAGACTGTTGAGGTCTGCCTCGCAATTGTTGAATCTGCAGAAACAGGCAAAATTGTTAAGCCGAATTACAATTTCTGATAAAACAAAAACAAAATCCGCGGAGAGCTTTCTCTGCGGATTTATTTTTTATCAGTTAAAATCTGTCTGTGTAATTCTTTCAACAACGAGCGTCTGCGTGTCGAAGTCTGTTGAATCTTCGTGAAGAACGATGAGCCTTCCGCCTCTCTCCTTGCCGTAGGTATGGTAGCCTGCGCCGAGAGTCTGAATAAGCTTTATTCCGTCAACCTCCGCAACAAAGGTGTTAACGTGGTCGTGGCCGAAGAATGCCGCAACGATATCAGCCATCTTCTTCCAGCTTTCAAACTGTGAACGCTCCGTTTCGGGCGGACACGGTGCTTCACGGACAAGGCCTTCAAGAATTGCGCCCTCTTTCGGAATCATTGTCTTTCCTCTTTTTTCAAGAGCACCCTCGATTTTTTCATCAAGAAAATCAAAAAGGTCAAATTCCTGATGAACGGGAATGTGCTGAAAAAGGATTGACGGCACGGGCTTTCCGCCGTTTTCTTCGCGGAGCTTTGCCGACTTTTTCTCGTACCATTCAATCTGGTCGGGGTGGACGATTCCGTAACCCTCACCTTCAATTACACGGTGGTTTTTGTCACGGATGTAATCGTTCGAATCGATGCACCAGATATTCCAGGAAACCTTTTCACCGTCTGCGCTCATAATCGGCAGGCTGTAGTTTCCGCAACCTGTTACGTCCTCTTCATTGTAACAGCCGCGGAAATTTTCATATTCTGCGTAAATGTTGATATGATTTTCACGGCGGATGAACGGTCTTTCTTCCTCACCTTCGGAATCGTGATTTCCGAAAACAACAGCGAGAGGAATGTTTCTCTTCTTTATCGGAGTAACGATTTTTTCAATCGTTTCGTGAAGGTAATCGTAGGTATATTCCTGCCAGTATCCGCTGATATTGTCACCGCCGAAAACGACGAGGTCAGGCTCTGCCATCTCGATGCATTTTTCGATAACGTTGACTGTTTCAAGCGACTTGTGCACGGGAATATCGCGGTTTTCGTCGTCGTCCATTTCGGGCGAAACCTCGTGAATATCCGAAAGGTGCAAAATCCTGAACGTTCCGTCATCCCTGAAGCGAAGCGGTGATTGACGTGAACGCAAATATTTTAATGAAGTCGGGTAACCTGCAGCCATAATAAGCATCTCCAAAAGTTTATTTAAGTAAGATTTTACCCCCGTAAAAACTCTTCGTCAAGTCAAACGGATATAATTTGTTAAATTTTATAATTGAATTGAATTTTCTGATATTTTATGTTATTATTTAATTTACAGTATATTAAAAGGAGGAATCGCTTTGTCTGACGAGAACAAAGAAAAGAAAATTCCGGAAACTCCTGAAGATGAAAAGGAAAAAGTTGACGGCGATTGGAAATGGGACGCTGCCGTGCCCGAAACCAAAACTGATGACATCACACTTGACGACCTTGCTCCGATGACGGATAAAGAGGACGAGCCTGCCGAAGAAGAAAAGGCTGAAGAAAAGCCTGCTGAAGAAGCAGAAGCAACTCCCGAAAAAGAAGAGGAGAAAAAGGACGAGAAAAAGAAGGAAGAAGAAAAACCCGAAAAGGCTGAAAAGAAAGCTGACGGACGCTGTGTTATCTGCGGAAACTCAACAAAGAACAGCCCGAGCGACCTTTACTGTGAAGACTGCGCAAGGAAATACCTTCGTACTCACTTCGGTATTCCGCAGATAGTTCTTGCTTTCGTAATGGTATTCTTTGCTGCATTCAGCTGGTTCGTATGCGTTTCTACAGTTGATTTTTCAGCTCAGCTTATGAAGGTTGAAAATCTTATTTCAGAAAAGCGTTATACAGATGCAATCGGCGCAGTTGAAACTCTCAGCACGGATGTTGCAACAGTTGACCAGGGATTCAACGCTACTCTTGCAACCTTCAACAAGAATCAGAAAACAGTTGATTTCTTCGTTGACGGTGAGCGTTCAATGAGAATCCTTCTTGACGCATATGCGGATTCTCTTCCGTTCAGTCAGGAGCAGATTGCTCAGTTTGTGAACATAGTAAGTGTTGAGGTTGACAAAGATAAGCTTGAAACACGAAAGTACGCAAAAATCAAGAAGATTTACGATTACTGCGTTGAAGTCAATGCTTACAGCAACGAAATCGGCCCGACATGGTACACATTTATGTACACGGACGAAAAAACATCCGAGCAGAAAATCAAGTATGACGAAGCTATCGCATTCCTTGAAACCTGCCCGAATGACACTCCCGCACAGAAGAGCCTTAACGGTTACTACAGATACATCGCCGCATACTTTGCAGAAAAGGACGAGGAAGTTGTTTTCGAAATATTTGACAATCTCCTTGAGGACCTTGGCGAATATTCATACCTCTTCGATTTCATCTATCTCCAGGTAGCATGGACTTATGAGGATTATGACAGAGTTGAAGTTATCGCAGATCGTCTTTACGAAGCAAACCTCAACGCAACTGACGCTTACTACTACTCAATCAAAGCAAACATCATTCAGGGTGATTTCACAAAAGCTGACGAGCGTTGCGAAAGAATGTTCAAGGATAATCCCGAAGCTCTCGATTACTATGCTGTCAAGGCTGAAATCCTTCGCCGTATGGGCAAATATCAGGAATCAATCGACATCTGTAAGAAGGGCATTGCCATCGAGCAGGATGCATCAATTTACAATCAGCAGGCAATTTCCTGTATGCTTCTTGACGATAAGGCAGGCGCACTTGACGCAGCAAAGACAGCTTATGAAATCATTACGATGTCCACTCAGAGTCAGGCTTCTTACGAAATCCTTAACACAATTGCATTGATCGGCAAGCTTTGCGATGACGACGAAACTTACGAAAACGTCAAAGCATTGTTTGAATCAAGTCAGGAACCTACAGAGCTTGACGAAAAGGTTAAAAAGTGTATCGAAGGCGAAATCACTTTCGAAGAAATCTTTATGGAAGGATACGGTGATATCTGATGACAATTATATACGTAATTTCAAAGTATCTCACAATCATCGGTGCTTCCCTTAAAGCTCTCTGGGAGCAGGTTTTCTGCCGTATTCTCGGCATTCCCGTACAGGATGCAAGCTACCTGAGCACAACTGAGCTCTGCGGTCATATCGAGCACGATTTTACAGAAAGCAAGCTCAAGAGCTTCCTTATCTGTTACCTTCCCGGTTTAATGAACCGTTTCTTCGGTTACGGTATGCTCATCGGCGGTTACCTCGGTCTTTTCTACCTCGAAGTAAGTTCTGAGGATAAAATCTTCTGGGTTTACCTCGCAATGCTTTACGTCGGCATTTCCCTTATGTGCAACAACGCTCCGCTTTATGAGGATGCGCTTTACAACTGGGATATGCTTTACGGCAAAGAGCAGAAAACAAATATCGTTGTAAAGATTCTTGCTTTCATCCCGTCTGTTTACTTCATCGTTTCAGCGTTGATGGAAAAATACGCAATCAGCCTCTTGCTTTACATTGTGGCTGTTCTTCTCGGAATCTTTGTTATTTAAATTTTACTTATCGGTAAACGGGAACTTTGCGGTTCCCGTTTATTTTTTGTTGACATCTTTCTTCTGTAATGATAAATTAAAAACAGAAAAAAGTCTGAGGTGATTTTATGAAATTTATGTCCTTTAATATACAGCACGCAACGGATTACATCCGTCAGGTTATTGACCTTGATTATTTTGCAAATGAGCTCGGCCGCCTTAACCCCGACTTCCTCGGTCTTAACGAGGTTATGAACGAAGGCGACGACGAAGAATACACGGATCAGGTTAAGTTTTTCAGCGAAAAGCTCGGCTGGAACGGATACTTCGGTCTTGGTGCTCTGATTGACGGCAACAACCCTTTCGGAAACGCAATTCTTACAAAGTATCCGATTAAGTCGGCTGAAACCGTCGCAATCCCTGACCCTGAGGATAAGAGCGAACCCGCTTATTACGAATCGCGCTGTGTTATCAAAGCGATTGTTGAGGTTGACGGTGTTGATGTCTGCTGGCTCGTGTGTCATATGGGACTTGCAAAGCTTGAAAGAGCAAATGCGGTCGAGGTTATCTGCAGACTGATTGACGAAACGGATATGCCCGTCATCCTTATGGGCGATTTCAACATTGAGCCTGACGGCGAGGTGCTTCTGCCGATCCGTGAAAGACTTCTTGACACCGCCGATATTTCAGACAGTGCAAAGGAACTCACCTACCCGTCGATTAATCCGAGAAAGAAGATTGACTATATCTTCTACCGCGGACTTAAATGTAACAGTGCGGAAACTCTTCACGATGTTATCGCAGACCATCTTCCCGTTGTTGCAGACTTCACAACCATATAAAAAAGTCAAGCGGAGGAAACCGAAACGTTTCTTCCGCTTTTATTTATTCACAATACGGGCAACACGTCCCGAAACCGTTGCCGCAAGGATGATTTTGATAACATCGGGAACGATGAACGGCAACACACAAACAAAAAATGCACTTTTAAAACTTCCGCCGCCGTAAACAAACATATACCAGAGCAATCCCGAAACATAACAGATGATAAGTCCCGGCAGACAGCAGACGGCAGAGAACAGAATCCCTTTTGCAAGCTTACGTGCCAAAAGGCTGACAACAAGTACAGACGGGATAAAACCGAGGACGAAACCGCCCGTTGCGCCGAGCAACGCGCCGACACCGCCCTGAAATCCCGAAAAAACGGGCAATCCCACAATGCCGAGAAGAATGTATACAGCCGTTGCCGCAAGTGCTTTCTTTGTGCCGAAGGTCAGCGCGATGAAAAACACCGCAAAAGTCTGCAAGGTAAAAGGTACTGCAGACGGGAACTGAATCCACGAGCAGATGCACATAAGTGCCGCACAGAGCGACACCGCGGCAAGGTCTTTTGTTCCTGATTTTTTCACTTAATCACCCTATAAAAAAGAGGACACTTTTTGTGTCCCCTTTAAAATTAAAACGAAGGAGTAAACTCCTTTATTCTTGAACGGACAATTTCAGCTTCCTTCTGCTTAACGGGTACAGGAGTTATCGCTGAAAAGCACAAGCTATCCTTTTCCGCTTCTGCTTTTGAAACAACTCTTGCCGTTGTTGCGGTTACGGCTGAAAAATCGCTACGCGTACGATCGTTCCCGTTTTCTGCAACAACCTTATAATAATAAGTCTGTCCTGAAAGAATATCGTGGTCAATAAACTTTTCGGAATAAGCTTTGCCGATATTTGTGTAAAGTCCGTTTTCCGAAGTCGCCCTGTAAACAAGGTAGCTCTTTGCCTTGTCAACGGCTGACCATTCAACGTCAATCCACACACCGTTTTTCGAAGAAGTAACTTTTTCGGGTGCAGGAAGCTTCGCTGTTGTATAAACGACTTCCGAAATGTCGCTGTTATACTCTTCCTTGTCCGCAAGTGTCATAATGCGGTAATAATACTTTTCGCCCGCTTTGACGGAAGTATCTTTGAATTCTGTTTCATCCGCATCAAGCTCAGCCAATTTCTGCGGTTCGGAATCAAGGTCCGAATTGCGATAAAGAACATAACCCTTTGCACCGTGAACCGCATCCCATTTTACGGTGATGTTTTCCTCGTCAACGCTTGCAAACTGCAGGTTTGAGGGAGTGGGAATAAGCACCTCGATAACGCATTCAGCCGTTGCCGCGCCGTAATTCGTCTTTCCCGAAACCTTAACCCTGCCGTAGTTGATACCCATAACAAGGCCGCTGCCCGTAACGGTTGCAATTCGCTTGTCCTCGGAAACCCAGGTAACACCCTTGTCCGTTGAGCCTGCAGGAAGCTGTGACCATACAATTTCCGAAGTCTGACCGACGCCGACATGAATTGTGCTGTCCTGAAGAACAATTTCTTTCGGAATATCATCGACCGTAACAAGTGCATAAGTCGGACCGATGTAATCCACACCGTCAATTGTGACGTAGGTGCGGTAATAATAAGTCGATTTCGGTTTAAGCTCACCGACGGTTGAAGCAACGTCCATTTCGAGCTTTATTTCAGGATAAGTCAGGGCTTTATATACCTGATACTTATCAAGCTTGAGCTTGTCCGTACCGAAGAGGAATCCTGCAGATGCAACATAAAGTCTGCCCTTGTTTGTAACAGAGCCGTGAAGCATCGCGTTTGTTGCGGTGATCTCCGTTGCCGAAGTTGTTACGACCGCAAGCTGAGAGGATGAATAGCTGATTGAATCCGAATATGAGCCGCCCGTGCCCACTCCCACGAATGAATGTGAGCCGACATAAGATGCTGAGTCGTTATATGCAGGCACACCGTAGCCGACGATGTATCCTGCCGAACGGCTTCTCGTTTTTGCCATACAGCGGTTACCTCTGCCGGGGCCTGTATTTCCTTCAATTGTGTAAACGTTATTGCCGCTGACACCTGTTACAATGCCGACGTGCTTTGCTGTTGAACCGCCTGACCAGTTGAAGAAAACAATATCACCGGCCTTTGGTACATAACCTGAGCTTGCAGGATAGTACACCGAATTCTTTTTATACCACGAAACGGAAGCTGCGCAGTTACCCAGACGCGGAAGGACTGAGGTAGGTATACCTGCTTTCCTTCCACACCACGAAACAAAATATGCGCACCATTCACCCGTAGAGTATCCGAAAGACTCACCGTATTTTGTGTAACCTGCAATCTGTGAGGTCTCAGCGAGAGGTACTCCCGTTGACGGATTAAGCTCAGCGTAACCTATCTGCGTTCTTGCAACGGCGATAAGGTCCGCAATGTTTCTGCCCGTGTTGCGGTGAGTGTTCGGGTAATTGTCAGGATAAGCCGCAAGGGCAACAACCGACATACCGGCAAGCATAACCATTACCAGCAACAACGAGAGAATTCTTTTTAATTTTACTGCCATACGACTCACCTGCCTTTTTAAAAAAATAATTACAACTTAAAAGAAAATTGATGTAACTGCTCCGAATACCGCGCCGAAAAAGAGAAGTCCTGCGAGGACGAGAGCAACTATTCTTACTGCTTTACTGCTCATTTTTCTTCTTACCTTTCCTGTTCTTACTGAATGCTGTTACAAACATACTGAGAAGACAGCCTGCTGAACCGACGATAAGGTCAACCATTGTGTCGATAAGACCTGCTTCCGTATCAAAAGCTGTTCTCTGGAGGTTGAGTCCGTAAAGCCTGTCCATTGTGTATTCGTAAAATTCCCAGCCGACGAGCAATGCCACACCGAAACCGAACGCAAACATTGCCGCAAGCGCAGGGCTGAGGATTTTATCCTTTGGGCGCTTACCCTGAATGATGACAGCAAGCTCGTAGCTTCCTGCCGTTGCGATGTAGCCTGACATAAAATGCTCGGGAATGTCGATAATATCAAGCGTTGTAAACTTGTTTATCGTCGTGCCGACAACGATTGCAAAACAAAGAAGCAGATTGAGCATCGTCTGCAGACGGTAGGGCACCTGAGTTATGAATGTTTTTCCGCCGAGCCACTGGAAAAGATCCCAGAGGTGGGTGAAAATTATGCCGAAAACGGCTTCAAGAAACTCTGTCGTGTAGCCCGAAAAGAGCATAACGATACCCCAGATAAGTATAAGTCCTCTGCAAACCCACCACGTAACCTGATGAAGCTTCGGCAGGGACGGAATTTTATTGAACGTTTTTTTCATCGCAAACTTCCTCATTATGTATATACAATAAATATACATTATAAACGATGTAAAATCAAGAGCGATGACGAATGTTTTGCCGTCACATTCCGACAATTTACAAACCGTTCAAAATTTTGGCAATATCTTCTTTTTATTATGTACATTCAGGGCGTTTTATGGTATGCTGAAGACGAAAAGAATTTCGGGGTGGGCTATGAAAAAAGACAAAATCCTTAATATAATCAAAATTCTTCTTGCCGTAACGCTGCTAACCGTTGCCGCCGTGAATTACAAAACTCTTTCGACGCTCGACATCCGCGAGCTTATTTCTTCGGCAACAAGCATATACGTCGCGGCAGGAATTATCCTCGGCGTTTATTTTGTGAAGGCAATTCTCCTCGTCCTTCCTGCTTCGCTGATTTATATTTCCGTCGGTCTTGCGCTCGATTGGAAAACGGCACTTTTAATAAATATGCTCGGCATCGTCATCGAAGTCACAACAACGTACTTCCTCGGCAAATTCCTCGGCAAGGATACAGTTGAGAAAAAGCTGAAAGGTACAAAGGGCGGCGACAAGCTCCTTGCGATGAAGGATAAAAACAAAAATATCGCAACGTTTATCATCCGTTTTGCTCCCGTTTTTCCGATTGACTTTTCCTCGCTTTTTATGGGTGCATTTGACTTTAAGTTCCTGCCGTATTTCATCTTTTCCGTGCTCGGACTTGCGCCGAGAGTTATCGGCTTCACAATCCTCGGCGACGGACTTTACGACGTTCTGAAAATAATACCGCCGAAGTATATCGCAATCCTCATCGCCGTGGCTGTTCCGATTGTTGTTGCGGTGGTTATTTTTAAGAAGAAAAAAACAAAAAAGAACAAAGCATAAAAAGTGCCGAAAACATCGCAGTTTTCGGCACTTTTGGCGCCCTCGGCGGGATTCGCTACGCGGCTGCCGCCGCTACACGCCCACGGACTAAACGACCGTCCACCGGACGCTCGTTTCCGGCTCTGCCGTCGTCCTTTTCGAATCCCTTGAGCAAAAAAACAAAACCCACTTGCGTGGATTTTGCTTTTTTGGCGTCCTCGGCGGGATTCGAACCCACGGCCTTTCGCTTAGGAGGCGAACGCTCTATCCATCTGAGCTACGAAGACTTATTCGATTGAAAGTATTCTACCAAAAACTGCCTGTTATGTCAACCATATTTGTGTGTTTGTGCATTGACTTTTTGACAGTGTGATGATATACTAATATACTGAATAAAATTGTAAAGTGGGCGGATTTTCGTGAAAAAAAATTCAGATATTTCTTCAAAAAAATCAAAGAAAAAGTCAGCTAAAACAGGCTGGGATACGGCGTCAAAAATCGTTTTTGCCGTTGCTGCGCTGATTCTTGTTGCAATAATCGCATTTTTTATCGCTCGCGGTAAGAAGGATGCCATTGTTGACGAACAGGGTCAGACACACATTGTTGTCACAGACATACACGGTGAATTCGTTCAGGACGAATACGGCAACCTTTTTGAAAAAGTAACTGACGCAAACGGCATTAAAACGACAAAAAGCTATATATTCCCTGACAGAATTACCAACAAAAGCGGAAAGAAAATTGAAAACGCTTTTATCAAGCTCAAGCTCGGCAATAAATGGTCAGATTACAGCGCTAACGATTACCTCGGAATGCAGCACAACGGTGTCTGCAAGGATAACGGCAAGCCGCTTTGCGAAGTAAAGATCCGTTACGATATTATGGCTGACCCGAACGCTCTTTATGCAACGGAAAAGGGTCTTGCAAGAGGTTACACAGAAAAGATTGACGGATTCGATAACCTTAAGGAATACGAAACTGAAATCTTCGGTCTTAAAGCAAGGGCAATTTCCTACACATCAAACCACGGTGAAGGAACTTTCTACTACTACCTTGTTGAGCAGGGTCTCGCTCTTTTTGAAATCAGAGCTTTCGGATACAACGAATGTTTCGCGGAAGCAGAGCTTATCGCAGAAATTGAAGAAGCTTTCGAGCTCAAGGACCTCGGCGGTACAAGACCTGAAATTCCTTCAACTCAAGCACCCACAGAAGAAACCTCTGAAGAATCAACTTCAGATGCCACGGCAAAATAAATTTTAGGAGAATTTGATATGTTGTTTTCACAGGACATCGGTATAGATTTAGGCACAGCCAACACTCTCGTTTTTGTCAAGGGTAAGGGTATTATCATCCGCGAGCCTTCTGTTGTTGCGGTTGACCAGAGATACACTCCCGTACGCGTAGTTGCTGTCGGCTCACAGGCAAAGGATATGATCGGACGCACACCGGGTTCAATCGGCGCTGTCCGTCCGCTTCGCAACGGCGTTATTGCTGACTTTGACGCTACGGCTGAAATGCTCCGCAAGTTTATCCGCAGAGCTGTCACAGCTTCACCCTTCAGCAAGACAAGAGTTATGATCTGCGTTCCGTCAGGCGTTACTGAGGTTGAGCGCAGAGCCGTTAACGATGCGGCAAAAAGCGCAGGCGCAAGATACGTAAGCCTTATTGAACAGCCTATGGCTGCTGCTTTGGGCGCAGGTCTTCCCGTTGACGCTCCGCGCGGTTCAATGATTGTTGATATCGGCGGCGGTACGGCAGAAGTTGCCGTTGTTGCATTGGGCGACATCGTTACTTCACGTTCAGTCAAGGTTGCAGGTGACAGCTACGACGAAGCTATCATCAATTACATAAGAAAGAAGCACGGTCTTCTTATCGGCGAAAGAACTGCAGAGGATATCAAAATCCAGATCGGTTCAGCTTTCCCGTACGAAGGCGAAGGTGCAATGAGCGTTAAGGGACGTAACCTCGTTGACGGTCTTCCGAAGGACGTTGAAGTTACTGCGGAAGAAATCCGTAATGCGCTCAAGGGCAATATCAACCATCTTCTTGATGCTATCCGTACAACACTTGAAAACACACCGCCCGAGCTTTCTGCAGACATCATCGACGGCGGTATCACACTGACGGGCGGCGGCGCATTGCTCCGCGGACTTGATGCACTCATTGAAAAGGAAATCAAGATTCCCGTCACAATTTCCGACAATCCCCTTGACTGCGTTGTTGAGGGAACAGGCATCTGCCTTGAAAAACACCATTAATGGAAAATAAACTTTAAACAGGAGGTGAAGCGGTTTGCGCAAATTTTATCAGAGCAGTGCTTTAAAAGCATTCATAAGCGTTATTGTTGCAATTGTTCTCGGTGCTGTTATTGCAGCTCTTTCTCACAGCAACAATACTCCCCTTTCTTCGGCAACAAGCACTGTGCTTTCTCCGCTTCAGTCATTTTCTTCCTACCTGAGTTATAAATTTTCAAACTTCTACGATAATTTCAAATCCTCTGCAACTCTTGCCGAAGAAAACAGAAATCTCAAGGAACAGATTGAAAAATATCAGGAAGAAGTCATTGATTACAATGAAACTAAAAATAAACTTGATACTTACGAGGATTTCCTCGGAGTTAAAGAGGAAAATCCCGATTTCATCTTTGAAAGCGCAACGATTATTTCGCGAGATTCAACCGACCTGAACGAATCATTCTCGCTCAACAAGGGTTCGCTTGACGATATCAGCGTCAATGACCCCGTAATTTACGGTAAAAACCTTGTCGGAGTTGTTGTTTCCGTTTCTCCCGCAACGTGTACCGTTAAAACAATCGCTAACCCTGATGTAAACATCAGCATTTACGAATCCTACACGGGCGAAGTCGGATATTCAACCGGTACGGGCGACAGCACAGACAGAGTTTACGCGAAAATCCCCGGACTTAAAAAGGATACTGCAATTTCACCCAACGGAATTGTCTGCACAACGGGCAGCGGTGGTATTTACCCGAAGGATCTCATCGTCGGCACAATCGTTTCCATTGAAAATTCTTCGGACGGTATTTCATCCCACGCGGCTGTTCGCTCGGCGTTGGACCTTTCCGAGCTCACGGAAGTTTTTGTTATCAAGGAATTTGACGGCCAGGGCGTTGTTACGGTTGACCCCGAGGCTGAATAAAAAAGAAAGGAAGAATTTCGGCGGCTATGGAATATATCGACAAAATCGGTGGAACAAAAACAGTAGTGCGCCGTGTAATTCTTGCGGTGTTGCTCGTTCTCACCTTTACCTTTCAGAATACGGGCGGTCTTTTCCCTGAGCCTTTCGGAATAAGGGCGATTATCCTTATCCCTGCAACAATCTGCATTTCGATGTTTGAACGCGAATTTGCAGGAATTTTTTACGGACTTGCCGCAGGAGCAATGCTTGACGCATTCAGCGCACAGTCGATGATTCTCAACTCCCTGTTTTTCACCTGCGTCGGCTTTCTTTCGGGCGCACTGATAACGTATCTTATGAGAAACAATCTTCTTTGTGCTACAATTTTTGTTTCTGCTTCATCTTTTGTATATACGGCACTTGTTTATTTTCTTTACTATGCCTTTAACGGCACAGACACACCCGTTTATACATATTTCAGGTATTTTTTCACCTCAATGATTTATACCATTCTTCTCACACCGCTTTACTACATTCTTGTAAGAGCGATTTCAAAAAAATTCAAATAAAAAGGAGTTGAAAATATGAGATTGGCTCATGAAGAGAAAAAAGGCAGATACATTGCCCTTATAACGATCTTCGTATGCCTTTTTCTTGTTTTCGGCATCCGACTTATCAACATTCAGGTTATAAACGGTGATAAATACGCTTCAAAAGTTGCTTCGTCATATTCAACTTCCGTTGTCAAGGCAGCAAGAGGACAGATTCTTGACCGTAACGGCGTTGTACTCGTCGGAAACCGTCAGGGTAACGACATAATTTTTGACGCTGCTCGCTTTCCCTCTTTCAGCGAGCAGGAAAAGCGCAACGAAATCATTCTTTCTCTCGTCAATCTTTTTGAAAAAAAAGGTGAACCGTGGATAAACGAGCTTCCGATTACTCTTGATTCAAACGGAAACTATCAGTTTATCGAGGACAGAGAAAAGGATATTACAAAGCTCAAGAGCCGCGATATGCTTCACCTTAACAAATACGCAACCGCAGACGACTGCATGAGCGAAATTATTGAAAGATATTCACTCGCAGATTTTCCGAAGCAGGATATCCTCAAAATTGCTTCTGTCTGCATCAATATGAAGGCAAACGTTTTCAATACTGCTAACCCCTACATCTTTGCACAGGACGTAAGCGACGAGCTTGTTTCCATTATCAAGGAAAACAGCGGGACTTACCGCGGTGTTGACGTTCAGATTTCCACTTACCGCGAATACGTTGACGGTACTATTGCTCCGCACATTCTCGGTGTTACGGGCGCAATTGATGCCGAAGAGTATGCCGTTCTTAAGGAAAAGGGCTACGCGATGGACGATATCGTCGGCAAAAGCGGAATTGAGAAAGTCTTTGAGGAAAATCTCAAGGGCAAAAACGGTGTAAAGACCGTTAAAACTAATTCTGACGGTACTCAGGAAACGAGCATTGAAGGACTCAAAAACGGCGACAACATCGTTCTCACAATCGATGCAAAATTGCAGAAGGTTGCACAGGATGCGCTTAAAAGAGTCTGTGACTCCGTCGGTACAGCCAATGCAGGCGGTGGTGCAGTTGTTGTTATGGATTGCAATACGGGCGAAGTGCTTGCCCTCGCCTCCTATCCGACTTATGACCTTTCAACTTACTTTGAAGACTACGAATCACTTGCTAAAAACAGCAATGTTCCGCTTTACAACCGTGCAACATTAAGCACATACGCTCCCGGCTCAACAGCCAAGGTTTCAACGGCAATTGCCTGCCTTGAAGAAGGTATTTCGGACGCTTCGTCAACAAAATACTGTGCTTATAACTATAATTTCCTCGGACACGGATTCGTCTGTCAGATTAACCACGCAGACCGCACAATCAACGTAAAAACAGCTCTTCAGGACTCCTGTAACTCATACTTTTATTATTACGGCGGCGAAATGCTCGGAATTGACAAGATGAATATGTACCGCGAAATGCTCGGTCTCGGTCAGCCGACAGGTATCGAAATCAGCGAAAACACAGGTGTTCTTGACTCACCGAGCTACCGTACATCAATCAATCAGACATGGATGCCCGGTTTCTCTTTGCAGTCCGCAATCGGACAGGCAGGTAACCTTTTCACTCCGCTTCAGCTTTGCAATTATACAGCAACAATAGCAAACGGCGGTACACGTTACGAAGCACACCTTGTTAAGTCTGTTCTTTCTTCAGACAATGCGGTTTCCGTGCTTGAAAAACAGCCGAAGGTTGTCTGCAACACAGGTTTCGAAGAAAAAAATGTTAAAACTGTTCATCAGGGTATGCGACTTGTTGTTACAAACGGTTCCTGTATGAACAATTTCGGTAAGCTCGACGTTGCCGTAGCTTGTAAAACAGGTACATCTCAGGTTGAAAAGAACATCAACGGCAGTAAGAACGTTTACACTAACGGCTTTAACATCTCTTTTGCTCCGTACGATAATCCTGAGCTTTCGGTTGCCGTTGCAATTGAAGGCGCAAGGTCGGGTAGCAGCTGCGCTCCCGTCGGATGCGATATTTACAACTATTATTTCGGAAACGAAACTTCAGACGATTCATCCGACACTCCCGAGGATGAAAACGAAGAAGATATTTATTCAGAAGGTCCGGTTGATTCCAATTTGTTGTTTTAAGAGGTACAAATTATGGCTAAGAAGATAATTTTTGCTTCAGGTAAAGGCGGTGTGGGTAAATCTTCACTCACTGCCGGGGTTGCTATTGCCCTTTGTGAAATGGGACTCAATACCCTTGTTATCGATTTTGATATCGGTATGGGTTGTCTTGACCTTATTCTTGCGGCTGACGACACGGGAATTTTCAATTGGGGCGACGTTGTAAACGGTCACTGCGAGCCGTCGGTTGCACTTCGCTCAACAATCGGTCCGAAGCTCCTTGTTGCTCCGCCCGAATTTGATGAAAGCTTTACGGAAGATGCCGTAAAAGAAATGATAGAAAAATACGAAAGCGAATTTGATTACATTCTCTTCGACTCCCCTGCTGGTGTTCGCGGAGGCTTCCTTCTTGCTGCAGCTTGCGCTGATGAGGGTATCATCGTTTCAACTCCCGACGAGGTATGCGTCCGCGTCGGTCTTTACGCAGGCGATATCCTTTTTTCAAAGGGAATGGAGAATGTCCGTCTTATTATAAACAGATTCAATAAACGTCTTACAACTCAGGGACATTACCTCAACATTGACGAAGTGATTGATGCAACCGTTTTGCAGCTTTTAGGTGTTGTGCCCGAGGATAAAAAACTTTCCTTCTGCTCCGTTACAGGTATGCAGAACCTTGAAAATTCAAAGGCAAAGTCTGCATTTTTAAGAATTGCAAAACGACTTGAGGGAATACAGACAAATCTTGTTATATAAAGGATTTTTCTTATGACAGAGAAAAAAACTATCGCCGCCATATCCACTCCGATGGGTACCGGCGGCGTCGGAATTATAAGAATATCGGGTGAAAATGCTTTTGAAATCTGCGACAAAGTTTTCAAGGCTTTTTCAGGTAAGACACTCGCTGACTCTGAGGGCTACAGAGCACATTACGGCAGAATCTTTGACGGTGAAAATGCTGTTGATGAAGCAATCTGCATCGTTTTCCGTGCTCCTCACAGTTATACGGGTGAAAATGTTGTTGAAATCAACTGTCACGGCGGTATTTTCCTTACAAAAAAGATTCTCCGCCTTGTTTTTGATAACGGTGCCTCCCCTGCCGAGCCCGGTGAATTCACAAAACGGGCTTTCCTTAACGGCAAAATGGATTTATCCAAGGCAGAAGGTGTTATGACGCTCATCTCTGCTCAGGGTGAACAGGGCGCAAATGCCGCTTATAATCTCCTCGAAGGCTCACTGAGCAGGAAAATCAACGAAATCAACTCCTCTCTCCTCTCCGTTGCGGCTCATATGGCTGCCTGGGTGGACTACCCTGACGACGAGATTGAGGAAATTGACGAAAATAATTTAAGAAGCACGGTTGTTAATGCTAAAAAGGAAATTAATACTCTCCTTTCACGCTTCGACAGCGGTATGGCTGTCACAACGGGTGTTGATGCCGCTATCGTCGGCAAGCCCAACGTCGGCAAATCAACTCTTATGAATCTTCTTACGGGTTACGACCGTTCAATTGTTACTTCAGTTGAGGGCACAACGCGTGACGTTATTGAAGAAACCGTAAATCTCAACGGTTGCATCCTTCGCCTTTCGGACACGGCAGGTATGCGTGAAACGGGAGACGAGGTTGAAAAAATCGGCGTTGACAGAAGCCGTAAAAAGCTTGAACGCTCAGCCGTAATTTTTGCCGTTTTTGACCTTTCAAGAGAGCTATCTGAAGAAGATATGGAGCTCATTGAGCTTTGCGTAGGCAGAACGGTTATACCGATTATTAATAAAACAGACCTTGAAAAACGTGCTGATATTTCTGTTATAGAAAATAAGCTTGGAAAATGCGTTGCAATTTCTGCAAAAGACGGCGAAGGCTACGACGAGCTTTGCGAAACAGTTGCAACTCTCATCGGTACAAAGGATTTTGATACATCTGCGGCTATGCTTGCGAACGAAAGACAGCGAATCTGTTGCGAAACGGCATTGGCAAGCCTTAATGAAGCGCTTGAAGCAATCGATTTCGGTCTGACACTTGATGCAATCGGTGTCTGCATTGACGGTGCAATCGCTGCCCTGCTCGAATTAACAGGACAAAAAGCAAGCGAAGCTGTTGTTGACGAAGTGTTTAAACAATTCTGCGTCGGAAAGTAAGGTAAATATGGAATATTTTGCAAAAAAATATCAGGTTATTGTTATAGGTGCAGGTCACGCAGGAATTGAAGCGGGACTTGCTTCCGCGCGCCTTGGTTGCGATACCTGCGTTTTTACAATCAACCTTGACTGGGTCGGCAATATGGCTTGTAATCCTTCAATCGGCGGCACATCAAAGGGACATCTCGTCCGTGAAATTGATGCTCTCGGCGGTGAAATGGGTAAAGCGGCGGACGCAAACACCCTGCAGAGCCGTATTCTTAACCTCGGCAAAGGTCCTGCAGTACACAGCCTGCGCGCACAGATTGACCGCAGACTTTATTCCGACTATATGAAGCACGTTATGGAGCTTCAGGACAACATCGACCTCCGTCAGGCAGAGATTGTTGACCTTAAACAGCTTGAAGACGGCACATGGCAGGTTAAAACCCACCTTGAAGCGATATACACGGCAGATTGTGTTATCCTTGCAACGGGTACGTTCCTTGCAGGCAAGGTTTACGTCGGCGATGTTTCATACGAAAGCGGTCCCGACGGTATGTTCCCTGCCAAAAAGCTTGGTGAATCGCTCAAAGAGCTTGGTTTACCGACACGACGTTTTAAAACAGGCACACCGTCGCGTGTTAACAGAAAAACAGTTGATTTTTCCAAATTAGAAATTCAAGAGGGTGACGAACACGTTGTTCCGTTCTCTTTTGACTGTGACTGCGAAGTTAAAAACAAACTCCCCTGCTATATTACATACACAAACCTTGAAACAAAAGATATAATTATGCAGAATCTGCATCGCTCCCCTCTTTACGGCGGCAAAATTGACGGTGTAGGCCCCCGATACTGCCCGAGTATTGAGGATAAGATTGTCAGATTCGCAGAAAAAGAGCGACATCAGATATTTATTGAGCCTTGCGGAGAAAATACCGAGGAACTTTATCTTCAGGGTCTCTCCTCTTCCCTTCCCGAAGATGTTCAGCTTAAATTCCTTCGCTCAATCCCCGGTCTTGAAAACGTTGAAACAATGAGAACGGCATATGCTATTGAATATGACTGTGTCGATCCCCTTTCGCTCAAGGCAAGACTTGAATTCAACGATTTCAGCGGACTTTTCGGAGCAGGACAGTTCAACGGCTCTTCAGGTTACGAAGAAGCCGCTGCACAGGGTCTTGTTGCAGGTATCAACGCCGCACATAAGATTCAGGGCAAAGAACCGCTTATTTTGGAGCGTTCAGGCTCGTATATAGGTACACTTATTGATGACCTTGTAACAAAAGGCTGTTCTGAGCCGTACAGAATGATGACTTCGCGTTCGGAATACAGACTTCTCCTGCGTCAGGACAATGCAGACCGCCGTCTTACGCCAATCGGCTATGAAATCGGCCTTATAAGCGAAGAAAGATATCAGAAATACCTTAAAAAGCTTGAACTTATTGATATTGAGAAAAAACGTGTACAATCAACGGTTATTTCACCGTCTGAGGCTATAAACGAGCTTCTTGTTTCACGTGAAACATCTGCGTTGAACACGGGTGTACGCCTTTCGGAGCTTCTTAAGCGTCCTCAGCTCAATTATGATTTGCTTGAGGCTTTTGATGCTGAGCGTCCTCCCCTGCCCCGCGAAATCTTTGAGCAGGTTGAAATTGATATTAAATATGAAGGCTATATCAGACGTCAGCAGGCTCAGGTTGATGAAATGCACCGTCTTGAGGTTAAAAAGCTTCCCGAGGATACGGATTACAGCTCAATCCACGGTCTTCGCCTTGAAGCGAGAGAAAAGCTTTCAAAGATAAGACCGCACAATATCGGTCAGGCTTCACGAATTTCAGGTGTAAGCCCATCAGATATTTCAGTTCTGCTTATTTATCTTGAAAAGGAGTGCCGGAATGATTAATAAAGAGCTTTTAAAAGAAGAATCTGCAAAAATCGGCATTCAGCTTGATGAAACAGCTCTCGACAGACTTGATAAGTATGCTGAAATGCTTATTGAAACAAACAAGACACTCAACCTTACGGCTATAACCGAACCTGACGAGGTGCTTTATAAGCATTTTGTGGATTCACTAAGCCTTCTGACCGTTGTTGAACTTAAAGAAGGCGCAAAAGTAATTGACGTCGGCACAGGCGCAGGTTTTCCCGGTGTTGTGCTTCTTATTGCACGTCCTGACATTAAAATCACACTTATGGACGGCACAAACAAAAGACTTAACTTTATTGCGGATGTTCTTAATGAAATCGGTCTTGAATCCGAGATTCTTCATTCAAGAGCCGAACTTGCAGGCAAAGACAATAAATACCGCGAGAAATACGACCTTGTTACGGCAAGAGCTGTTGCGAATATGAATACTCTGAGCGAATATTGCATACCTTTCGTTAAGGTCGGCGGTGTATTTGCTCCGATGAAAGCTGCAAAGGCGGACGAAGAGCTTGACAGCGCAAAAGGCGCAATAAAGCTTCTTGGCGGCGAAGTTCAGAAAGTCTGCCACCTTGATATTGAGAACTGCGGAGAAAGATGCATAATTATTACAAAGAAAATATCGCATACTCCGCCAAAATATCCACGTGCTTCGGCACAGATTTTAAAAAAGCCGCTTGCTTAATGTAAAACTGAATAAAAACAGCTCATTTTTTGTAAATGAAAAATGATAGACAACCTCTCTTTTGGATGATAAATTATATCTGGTAGCAAAAGGGAGGTTTTTTATGCTTAAAAACCAGAATAAACTAAAAAGAAGCAACGAAGTCGTTCTTATCCCTGCAAGGATGATTCAGCCTAATCCGCATCAGCCGAGAAAGAACTTCAACTGGGACGATTTAGAAGGACTTGCAGAAAGTATCCATTATAACGGACTTCTGCAACCGATTACCGTCAGAAAGAAGGAAAATGGCAGGTATGAACTTATTTCAGGCGAACGAAGGCTCCGTGCTTGTAAAATGGCAGGTCTTTCTGCGATACCATCGATTATAATTGATATTAACGATGAAAAGTCTGCACTGCTTGCAGTAATTGAAAACCTGCAAAGGGAAAACCTCCATTTTTTTGAAGAAGCTATGGCTATTGAAAGACTTATCAAAGGTTTCGGACTTTCGCAGGAAGAGGTTTCACGAAAGCTCGGCAAATCGCAATCTGCTCTTTCCAATAAGCTTCGCATTCTCCGTCTGCCTGATGAAATACGTTATAACATCACAATCTACGGTTTAACGGAGCGACATGCCCGTGCTTTGCTACGATTGCCGACAGCAGAGCTTATGGAACAGGTAGTTGACACGGTTGCGGAGCAGGGACTTACTGTAAGCGCGACGGAACAGCTTATCTGTGAAATACTGACGAAATCGCAGGATAAGGGTAAGAAAGGCAAAAAGGTTATGGTTTTTAAGGACATACGGATATTTATAAACACTCTCAACCACGCTGTAACAACAATGCGAAAAAGCGGAATCAGCGCAAAAGCTACCAAAAACGAAACAGATACATATATAGAATATACGGTTAAGATAGATAAACCGGTAAATTCACAGTAAGAACAGGGGAGACCTTGTTCTTTTTTCTGATGTTTCACGTGAAACATTAAAAAATATATAAATAAACACTTTAATTTCATAAATCTTTGTGCTATAATTGTTTTTGACAATTTTTTATGGAGAAGTATAAAAATATGGCTAAAACAATTGCAGTTGTTAATCAAAAAGGTGGCGTTGGCAAAACGACATCAACAGTAAACCTTGCTGCAACAGTTGCGGCAAAGGGTTATAACGTTCTTATTGTTGATATTGACCCTCAGGGTAATGCAACAAGCGGTCTCGGAATTAATAAACGTGAGCTCGAAAAATCTGCATACGATGTGCTTATAAATTCAATGCCGGTTGAAGAAGCTATGATTTAAACAGAATTAGACAATCTCTGGGTGCTTCCGTCAAGTATGAACCTTGCAGGTGCAGAGCTTGAGCTTGTTGATATGACAAGAAGAGAATCCAAGCTGAAAAATTCTCTTGCTCTCGTTAAGGACAGTTTTGATTATATTTTCCTTGACTGTCCGCCGTCACTCGGTCTTATAACTCTTAACGCACTCTGTGCGGCAGATACGGTGCTTGTGCCGATCCAGTGCGAATACTATGCGCTTGAAGGTCTTTCACAGCTTATGTCTACAATCCGTCAGGTCAAAAGGCTTTATAATCCGCTTATCGACATTGAAGGCGTTCTTCTTACGATGTTTGACGGCAGGCTTAACCTTACACATCAGGTTGTGAATGAACTTAAAAGATTTTTCCCGCGAAAGGTCTATAATACGGTAATTCCGCGTAACGTAAAGCTTTCCGAAGCTCCCAGTCACGGTTTGCCGATTATTTATTATGATAAGAATTCAAAAGGTGCGGCATCATACAATGCATTGGCTGATGAGTTTTTAAAACAAAACGGTAAGGAGGCAAAGTGATGGCAGTTAAAAGAAACGGTCTGGGCAGGGGACTTGAGTCCCTTTTTGTTGACA
This sequence comes from Acutalibacteraceae bacterium, assembly GCA_045533625.1. Taxonomy (GTDB): domain Bacteria; phylum Bacillota; class Clostridia; order Oscillospirales; family Acutalibacteraceae; genus CAG-488. The sequence continues at coordinate 27,106 of JAZSID010000106.1, forward strand.
ATTCCGTTGAAGAAATCAATTCTTCCACGAATAAGCTCAAAATAATGGAAATCGAGCCTAACCACGACCAGCCGAGAAAGATTTTTGACGAAAAGGCTTTGTCTGAACTTGCAGACAGCATTTCTCAGCACGGTGTGCTTCAGCCTCTCGTTGTCCGTCCGATGACAAACGGCGGTTACCAGCTCGTAGCAGGTGAAAGACGTTGGAGAGCCGCAAGAATCGCAGGTCTTTCCGAAGTTCCCGTTATAATCAAAGAACTTACGGATGAAGAAACAATCGAAATTGCGATGATTGAAAACCTTCAGCGTGAGGACCTGAATCCGCTTGAAGAAGCGCTCGGATACAGCTATATGATGGACGAGCTCAAGATTACTCAGGAAGAGGCGGCAGAAAAGGTCGGTAAATCCCGTCCGGCTATTGCCAATGCACTTCGTCTTCTTAAGCTTCCCGAAGAAATTCAGGAAATGGTTAAAAATAATCTTATTTCTGCAGGCCATGCAAGGGCTTTGCTCGGTTTCCCGACGAAAGAAGAGATGGTTGCGACGGCAAATCTTATTATTAAAGAAGATATTTCTGTCCGTCAGATTGAAGCTCTTGTTAAGGAATCAAAAAAAGCTCCGACAAAGCCGAAGACAGAGAAGAAAAGAGATAAATTTTTCAGCGAAGTTGAACTTGCTCTCGTTGATAACCTTGGCAGAAAGGTTAAAATTAAAGAAAACGGTAAGAAAGGCTCAGGCATTCTTGAAATTGAGTTTTTTGACAGGGATGACCTTGAAAGCCTTGCTTTACAGCTTGAAAATTACGGAAAATAATATTTATCAGGAGTGATAAAAATGTTAGATATCAAACTTATTAGAGAAAATCCCGACCTCGTCAAAGCTGCGATGAAGTCGAGAAATAAAGACATGGATGCACTTGTTGACGAAGTTCTTGCAATTGACGTTGAGCGTCGTGAGCTTATGCAGGTTACAGACGCTATGAAGCAGGAACAGAACGCTGCAAGCAAGCAGATTCCGCAGATCAAGAAAGCAGGCGGCGACATTTCCGAGATTATGGCTCGTATGAACGAAATCAAGGAAAAGGTTAAGGCTAACGATGCCGCAATCGCTGAGCTTGACAAAAAGCAGAAGACAATTATGTACGAATTCCCGAACGTTCCGAATTCAACAGTTCCTCTCGGTAAGGATGACAGCGAAAACGTTGAGATCCGTCGTCACGGTGAGCCGAGAAACTTTGACTTTGAGCCGAAAGCTCATTGGGACATCGGTGCAGACCTCGGAATTCTTGACCCTGAAACAGCTGCAAAGGTTACAGGCACACGTTTCCATTTCTACAAAGGTCTCGGTGCACGTCTTGAAAGAGCTGTTATCAACTTCTTCCTCAATACTCATACTGAACACGGCTATACGGAAGTTCTTCCTCCGTTCCTTGTTAACAGAGCTTCAATGACAGGTACAGGTCAGCTTCCGAAGTTTGAAGAGGATGCGTTCAAGACAACTGACGATTTCTTCCTCATTCCGACAGCTGAGGTTCCCGTAACAAATATGCTCAGAGATGATATCATCGACGGCAGTAAGCTTCCCATCAGTTATTGTGCATATTCAGCATGCTTCCGTGCTGAAGCAGGTTCTGCAGGACGCGACACAAGAGGACTTATCCGTCAGCATCAGTTCAATAAGGTTGAGCTTGTTAAGTTTGTTGACCCCGAAACATCATACGATGAGCTTGAAAAGCTTACAAACGATGCAGAAAGAGTTCTTCAGCTTCTCGGTCTTCCTCACAGAGTTGTATGCCTTTCAACAGGCGATATCGGTTTCTCTTCAGCAAAGACATATGATATTGAAGTATGGATGCCTTCATACGGCAGATATGTAGAGATTTCTTCTTGCTCAAACTTTGAAGATTTCCAGGCACGCCGTGCAGCAATCAGATTCAAGAAAGATCCGAAGGCAAAGGCACAGCTTGTTCATACTCTCAACGGTTCGGGCGTTGCAGTCGGCAGAACAGTTGCAGCTATCCTCGAAAACTTCCAGAACGAAGACGGAACGGTAACAATTCCTGAAGTCCTTGTTCCTTATATGGGTACGGATATTATTAAATAAATTATATAAAAGATTAAAGCAGTAACTTTCAGACGAAGGTTACTGCTTTTTAAAATTTTATTTTTTCTATAAATTAGGGTTTATCGGGATATATGATTTTGCACAATCTTACTCTGTGTGCGTAGGGATGGGCCTCCCGGACCATCCGCAGATTCTGATGAGTTAACGGACGGTCGAGGACGCCCGTCCCTACGATGTTTATTTAAATTTTCCTCTACAAACCAAAATTTACAGAACAAAATTCATATAAAAAAGATTGCAGAAAAATCTGCAATCCTTTATTCCTTTATATAATTCACATTTTCAATTCGTTTTAACAATGTAACACTTGAAATAGGGGATATATACATTGTTTTTTCTTTCGTTTTTTTATCATAAGTCAGAACGAAAGATTTCGGAAGTTCGTAGCTGACATTTATAACTCTTTTTGCCTTTGTCATCGCTGAAAGAAAATCTCTTGTTGATTTCATAACAGTTGATGTATCAAGGTCAAAAATCCCTATAATATCTTCAGTTGTAATAATCGTATCCTGACCGAGGTGCAGAAACATAATATCACCGCTTTATTTTTTTACTTTACCGTCTGCAATTTTGAATGTTTTATCTGATTTTATTTTTCTTAAATGTGACCTGTCGCAACAGGTGACAAAAACCTGCCATCCGTCGAAATATTTTATAAGATATTTCTGTCTTTTACCGTCAAGCTCACTCATAACATCGTCAAGCAAAGCAATCGGCTGTTCACCGGAATACTTTCTTAAAATTGAAGCTTCGCTGAGTTTTAAAGAAAGAGCACAAGAGCGTTGCTGACCCTGGGAGCCGTAGCTTCTCGCATCCATTCCGCTTAAGAAAATGTTAAGGTCATCCTTATGCGGTCCTGCGCTTGTTGCAAGGCGGAAAATGTCTTTTTTATGATTCTTCACACATTCATTATAAAGAATTTCCGACCATTCTTTTGCGTTGTTTCCTGATTCTTTTAACGAGTTTAAATATGAAATTTCCATCTTTTCTCTGTCAGATGAAATCTCACGGTAAATATCAGAAGAAAACTCTTTCAAATCTTCTATATAATCAAGCCTGTATTCGATAATTTTACCGCCGTAACGTGCAATTTCCTCATCAAAGACAAAGAGGAGATCTTCACCCTTTGAGGATTGGCTGATTTGCTTTAAAAGCGCGTTACGCTGAAAAACAGCCTTGTTATACTTTGAAAGTAAAACTGCGTAATTCGGCCTCACAAGCGAAATTGCGATATCAAGAAATTTTCGCTTTTCAGAAGGGCCGTCCTTTATAACAGAAAGAACAGACGGTGAAAAAACCACCGCCTGAAATTCTCCCAAAAATTTTCTCGGCGAGATTTGTTTGATTCCGTTAAGGTAAGCTTCTTTCTGACTGTCAATTATAAGCTTTGCCGTCTGCGGTCTGTCATATGAAAAGAAATCCATATCAATTTCAGAAAAATCCGTGTCTTTTTTAATAAGCTCGGTGTTTTTTCTTGTACGGAAGCTGTTGCATCCCGTAAAGAGCCAGATGCTTTCGATAATATTAGTCTTGCCGTGACCGTTCTCGCCGTAAATAACGTTGATTCCGTTCACGGGTTCAATTTCGATATGCTCAATGTTACGAAAATTCCTGATTGTATGCTTTTCAATATTCATATCAAACTATCTCGTATACCGTATTTTCAAATTCAACCTTGTCACCCGGATGAAGTTTCTTTCCTCTCTGGGTACAGATTTCGTTGTTCACCTTGATTTCGCCGTCCTGAATGACGATTTTTGCGTGTCCGCCCGACTGAACGGCATCACAAAGCTTCAAAAATGAATCAAGACGGATAAATTCTGTCTGAATACTTTTCTGAACAACGGGTTTTTCTTTTATTTTTAATTTTATTCTTCTTTTATCAATCATTTTTCTTCAACCTCACAGGAAGAACAAGGAAAATAAAGCTTTCGCCCTCAGTCGGAAGAATAAGAATAGGGGAGAGGGCACCGTTAAGAAGAATCTTAACTCTGTCTGTGTTGCAAGCCTTGAGCGCATCGAGAAGATAACGGTTATTAAAGCCGATTTCAACTCTGCTGCCGTCAACGTCTGCCGAAACTTTATCGTTTGCAGTTCCGAGAGCCGCAATACTTGAAATTCTGATGAAATCAGTATCAAAAACGCAGTTGATGAGGCTCTTTGTTCTGTCAGTAATGATAAGTGAAGTTCTTTCAATACTGTCGATGAGGCTTCTTGTATCAACTTCAACTGTTGTTGAAACAGACTGAGGAATTGTTGACTTATAATTAAGGAATTCGCCCTCGAGAAGTCTTGAAATAATGCTGTATCCGTTTACTTCAAAGATGATGTGACGTCCGCCGAGACCGATTGAAACAATTCCTTCTTCGTCATCGCTGTCTTCAACAGAAAGTTTAAAAATTTCTGACATTGTTTTTGCGGGAACAATGAAAGTGATATCTTCGCCGTGATAATCAATCTTTTCGGTGCGGATAGCCATTCTGAATCCGTCAACAGCAATAAGTTTAAGCTCGCCGTCTGCGATTTCAAACTTGATGCCTGTGTAAACAACCTTCGCATCTGTAACAGCAACAGCAAAAATAGTCTGCTTAACCATTTCGGAAAGCATTTTTCTGTTTATATCAATTGTAAAGTTACCCTGTACTGTCGGCAATTCAGGATAATCATCAGCAGAAATTCCCATAATTTCATATTTGATGTCACCGCTGCGGATAGTTGCAAAGTTTCTTTCGTCGCAATCGATTGTAACAGTCTGGTTCGGGATTCTTCTTAAAATTTCGCAGAAAACCTTTGCATTAAGAACAATTGAACCTGCTTCCTCAACTTTAGCATAGATTGTTGTGTTGATACCGATTTCAAGGTCATAACCCGTAAGGTTAAGCTCATTGTTTGAGGCTTTGATAAGGATACCTTCAGTTCCGGGTATTGTTGACTTTGCAGAAACTGCTCTTTGAACGTTCTGGCATGCTGTTGAGAGTGTTGATGTTTCACAAACGAATTTCATTTTAATTCCTCCCGCTAAGGAAATTTTCTTTAATAAATAATATATTATATCTATATTACAGTAGTAGTAGTAGGGGCTGTTTAAAGTGTGGAAAACTTTTTAAAGCCTTATGTATCAATGTTTTACGGCTGAAATTTCTAACATCGGAGATGTTTAAAATTTGTGGAAAAGTTTGTTAAATAAAAGTCACTGTTGAAAGTGTGGAAGGTTGTGGAAAGAATGTTAAAGAAAGTGTGGAAAATGGGGGTAACAAAAGTCAAACCCTGTAAGGTTTTGGAAGATAAATTTCCGCCCCTGCTACAGAAAATTCTTTTGAAATACGCCCGTATTCCTGCAAGTCTTTTCTTTGCAGGAACAAAAATTTATTTCTTACAAAACTGCTTCGCACCTGAGGTAGCATTAATAAAAATTAATATCTGATTTTCAGGCATACAGGGCTTAACTTTTGTTACCCCTGTAGTGTTATAAAATCTGCCTGCCTTCAAGCGCTCTTGTAAGAGTTACTTCGTCCGCATATTCAAGGTCTGCGCCAACCGGGACACCGTATGCAAGGCGAGAAACCTTGATTCCCATCGGCTTGATAAGCCTTGAAATATACATTGCAGTTGCTTCGCCTTCAACTGTCGGGTTTGTTGCCATAATAATTTCCTGAACATCGTCGTTGTTGAGCCTTTTTAAAAGCTCCTTGATTGTAATTTCATCGGGACCGATTCCGTTCATCGGGGAAATTGAACCGTGAAGGACGTGATAAAGACCGTTATATTCGCGAGTTCTTTCAATCGCAATAACGTCTTTTGAGCTTTCGACAACGCAGATTGTTGAAATATCTCTTTTTTCGTCAACGCAGATGTTGCAGACGTCCGAATCGGTAAGGTCACAGCAAACTGAACAACGGTGGATTTTTTCGTGCGCCAACATAATTGTATCGGCAAATCTTTTCGCTTCCGCGTCGGTCATACTTAAAATATGAAAAGCGAGCTTTTGTGCGCTTTTGTGTCCGATTCCGGGAAGACGTTCAAATTGCTCAATAAGGTTGGCAAGAGGTACTACGTTTCGTGCCATCAGAAAAGTCCCGGGATTGAAAGGCCGCCCTTAGCCTTTTCCATTCCCTGTTCCATTGCGTCGTTTGCCTTCTTGATGCTCTCATTGAGTGCAGAAATAAGAAGGTCCTCAAGCATTTCGATATCTTCAGGATCAACAACATCGGGCTGCATTTTAATTGAGAGAACCTCATGTGAGCCGTTAACGGTAACCTCAACTGCACCGCCGCCGACAGAAGAAGTGAATTCGCTTTCTTCAACTTCAGTCTGGATTCTCTGCATATCTTCCTGCATCTTCTGAATCTGCTTCATCATATTGCCCTGTCCGCCTGCGTTAGGGATTCTTGCTTTCATATTTCATTATCCTTTCGTATTAAAGATTATTTATTTTATTAACAAGGTCTGCAAGAGGGTCGTTTGCTTTTGCAGTTGTTTCTTCACCTTTATAAATACCAAGTCGGTATTTTTTGCCCGTAACCTCAAAAACTGCAGTTTTGATTGCGTTTGCGTGGTTACCCTGACGGATAAACTGCGAGAATATCGGATTATCGCACTTGATAAGCAAAAATTCACCTCTTATATAAGCTGAAGAGTTACCTAAAATTCCGAGTAAAGGCTTGTCTGTAACGTCAAGCTTCTGAAGAACTTCGCCCCAGCCCATAAAAAGAGTATCAACGTCCGCAGAAGCCTCATCTGCAGGAGCTTCGGGCGGTGGGGGAGGCGGAGGAAGCTCGTTTTCTTCCTTTTTCTCCTGAATGGGTTTTGGCTCTTCTTTAATTTCAGGCTTTGCAACCTCAGTTTTCGGAACAGAAATAATTTTTCCGTCCTTAACTGCACTCTCAAGCTTTTCAATTCGTGCAATCAATGCTGTGTTATCGCTTGAAATGTCGGGAATGCAAAGCTTCACGGCACACATTTCCATCTGAGTACGCTTACTCGTTGAGTTTTTAAGAAGTGTTGCACACTCCTCAAGTGTCGTGATGCAGGAAAGCACCTTGAAAAGGGTGGTTGTTTCTGCCTGCTTTTTGTAAAGTTCAAGGTCGATATCCGTACAGACAATCAGCTGCTGCGGATTTCTGACCGTTTTTATAATCATAATGTTGCGGTAATGGTTGATAAGCTCCGAGCAGAGTCTTTCCATATCGCAGGAATCGTTATGAAGCTTCGAAATAAGGGAAAGCACTTCGGAAGGATTGTTCGCATTGATGTTATCAACAAGCTCAAAAAGATAATCCTTACCTGCAAGGCCTGCCGCACTGCTTACAACGTCTGAAGTAACGTGAGATGAAATTCCCGAGCATCTGTCGAGGATTGAAAGAGCATCTCTCAATGCACCGTCGGCAATTCTCGCAATAAGAAGAGCTGCATCATCTTCAATTGAAATATTTTCGCTTTCGGCAACGTGCATAAGGCGTGCCTTGATTTTTTCGGGAGTAATTCTGTGAAAATCAAATCTCTGACAACGGGAAAGAATTGTTGCAGGAAGCTTGTGTACTTCCGTTGTTGCCAGAATAAACTTAACGTGCGGCGGAGGCTCTTCAAGAGTTTTAAGAAGGGCATTGAACGCACCGATTGAAAGCATATGAACTTCGTCGATGATATAAACACGGTATTTCGTGTGAACGGGTGTATAGTTTGCCTCGTCACGGAGTTCACGGATGTTGTCAACGCCGTTGTTACTTGCAGCGTCAATTTCAATAACGTCAAGAATTGTTCCGTCATCAAGACCTTTGCAGACTGCGCACTCGTTACAGGGATTTCCGTCAACAGGATTAAGGCAGTTTGCAGCCTTAGCGAGGATTTTTGCACAGGTGGTTTTACCCGTACCTCTTGAACCGGTAAAAAGGTATGCGTGGGAAACCTTGCCGATCTCTACTTCGTGGGCAAGGGTAGAGGTTATATGCTCCTGACCGACAACATCTGCGAAGGTCTGCGGACGCCATTTACGGTAAAGTACCCTATACAAAAAATCACCCCTTTATAAAAAAATAAAAGCATTATCTCAGTCATATGGTGCGCAGGCCGTACTGTGTCGCACGGTGTTAACCTCTTAATGCTGCTCGGTTCCCCGCCTGACATGGTTCGTGGTACCCCGTCGCACAGGACCAACACACCACATGACTGAAATAATGCTTCGAAAAATCGCCTGCAATATCTTATTTATTATACTATATTTCGCTTGGTTTATCAAGTAAAATTGCAAATTTTTTTAAGATATTGAAGCCAAATTTATATTTTAAAAAGCTCTTTTATTGAAATTTCTGCTTTGCTGATATAATCAGGCATAAAGTTCTGAAGATATTTTCTTATTTCGTCGTTTCTGGCATAGAAATCTTTAAAAATTTCAATAAAACGGTCGTTGTCACTAAGTTCCTCAACGGGAACAACATAGCCGTCATAAGTGCCGAAAATATCTTTTGC
>JAZSID010000126.1:0-3901 GCA_045533625.1 Acutalibacteraceae bacterium
TGATGAGTTGAAAAATTATATCAATTACTACAACAACGATAGAATCTCTATGAAATTAAAAGGAATGAGCCCGGTGCAATACCGAACTCATTCACTAACAATCTAACATTTTATTTTGTCTAAACTTTTGGGTTCACTTCACTGAGCAGCTTTTTTTAATTAGTTATGGTAATAAATTTTGTTTGTAACAAAGGTAGTAACACCTTCGCTTACCCAACGAAGCATTGTTTCAGGAGAATCAATTGTCCAGCAGGCAATTTCAATTCCTGCTTCACGCAATTTATCAATCTTTTCGGGAGTGTTTTTCTTTTCGTTTCCGTTAAAGCTGACACCCATATTTTCGGCATCAAGACATTTCTGCATTTCCTTTTCGTCAAGCTTTGAAACAAGCTTAAGAATTCTGACTTCCTTGTTCTGTTCCCTGACGAGTTCAAGGGCTTCGCGTTGGAAAGAGATTATTGAACAGCTCTTTTCAAAGCCGTATTTTTCAACAAGCTCAAGCAACTTTGTGATTCCGTCGGGAGTGTAATCTTTAATTTCAATCATCGGTACGATGTTGTATTCCATACACGTTTTCAATGCCTGTTCAAGGGTCGGCACCTTAAGGTCGGGATATTCCTTCACGTTAGCACCGCGTACAACATTACAGGTTACAAGGTCATAATATGTATACGAAGAAACCTTTCCTTTTTTATCGCATACGGATTTAATATCCTCATCGTGCATAAGCACCCAGACACCGTCTTTTGTCTGACGGATATCAATTTCAACGTAATCAAAGCCGTATTCCGCCGCCTTCGTGATTGAGGGAATTGTGTTTTCAGGAGCCTGCGCTGAATATCCGCGATGAGCGACAAGAGTAATTCTTTCCCTGTCCTTTTCCTGCGTAAGAATATCCGTCAACGGAAGCGGGGTTTTAGCGTTAAATCTCTTTTGTGAGCTTACTAAAGATACCGTTATCGGCAAAACGATAGCTGTAACGAGAATAACGGCGATTACGGCAATCGGCCATTTTTTTCTTTTAATAATTCTCAGTCTGCGTTTAATGCTTTCTTTATTCATAATACACCGCCAATTTCAGAAATTGCCTTGTGCCGATGACACAAGGCAATTTATTTTATGTATTTCAGCCGTTAAGAAGCTTGAAGTTTTCCTTATTGCTCTTGTAAAGCTTCTTGAATACTTCGAAATTCTTATCGTAAACAGCTTTGTTAGCCTTATTCGGCTTGAAGGTTTTAACTGCAGGAACATATTCCTTAACCTTTGCCACATTTTCAATAACACCGAGGCCGATAGCAACCATAGCTGCCGCACCAACAGCACCGATATCCTGCGGACGGTTAACCGTTTCAACAGTTTTGCCTGTAATATCTGCAAGAATCTGGCTTGTAACGTCAGAAAGTGCACCACCGCCAACGAAGCGGATTGTGTCAGAAGTCTTGATTTTCTTATTCTGTGCCTCAAGCATCCAGTTGAGGTGGAAGCAAACGCCCTCGATAACTGCACGGAGCATCTGTGACTTACCTGTGTCGATACTGATATTGAAGAACATACCTGCCGCATTCGGATCTTCGAACGGACAACGGTTACCGTGAAGCCAGGGAGTGAAGATAACTCCGCCTGAACCTGCAGGAACCTCGTTTATAACCTTTGTCATATAATCGTAGAGGCTTGTGTACTCTGTTTCGGGATCCTCCGCAACGTCTGTCTTCTGCTTGAAAATACCGATTTCATCGAGGCAGAGGTGGTCACGCACCCATTCAAGACACTTACCTGCTGTTTCAAGCTCTGCGAAATAGTTGAATGTGTCGGGGTCTGCACCGACGATTGCCGCAATCATCGCTGATGTATCAACAAGCTGCTTTTCAACAACTGTGCCGACCCAGCCTGATGTACCCTGATAAACGTGAGTGTCGCCGACAGCACCGCTACCTGCACCAACGCCGATAAGTGAAGCATCACCGCCACCGCCGAATACGGGAGTACCCTCCGCAAGTCCGAGCTGTTCAGCAGCCTTTGCCGTAACCTTGCCGACAATATCTGTTGACTTCACGATATCAGGCAAGTGATTCATATTCACATCAAAGATACCTGCAACACTCTTGCTCCAGCATTCCTTGCCTTTTCTTGTATCGTAAAGAAGAGTTGCAAATGCGGAGTCTTTTGTCATTGCAAAAACATCTGTACAACGGCAGATGAGGAAATCCTTAACATCGAGCCATTTGTGAGTTTTCTTATAGTTTTCAGGTTCGTTAGCTTCAACCCATTTGTATTTGTAAACAGGGTCCTTAACACTGCATGCAACAGCACCCGTTGCAACAAGTGACTTAAGAAGAGGCACGATATTTGCACCCGCAATCTGAATACCGTATGCCATATATTTCTTAAGCTCTTCCTTAGCACGCTGGTCCATATAGCTCATCGCTCTGCGGACAGGGTTGCCGTCCTTATCAACAAGCACAAGACCCTGAGCCTGCGAACAGAAAGAGATACCTGCAATCTGTGAAGGTTTAATATCGGTCTTGCCGAAAAGCTCCTTTGTTGTGGCGCACATTGCACCCCACCATTCTTCGGGATCCTGCTCTGCGCCACCGTTTCCGACCATATAAAGATTATATGCTCCGTATGCGTTTGCGATAGGTTTAATAGTCTTGTCAATCTCGAAAAGACAAGTCTTCATGCCGGTTGTACCGACGTCATAAGCGATAACGTAAATTGCCATTTTAATAACCCCCAAACTGTATTGAGTACATTCTAACATAAAAACATATAAAATTGCAAAATTTTTTTAAAAAAATGTAAAAAAATATTTTATTTTTATTTCATTTATGTTATACTCTATCTTGGGTATAAAGCAAAATGCATTATATTGCAAAAATTACATACATCGGAGGAAATTAAAATGGCTAACAATTTTGCTATCACAAAGTATCTTGATGCAGATGCTGTTACAAAACAGCTTGACGAGCTTATCAAGAAGCCCGTTTACAGTATCAAGCCCGACGCATTGAAAAAGTACGAGGAAGAGTACTTTGCTAAGAAGTGTGTAAAATCAAAAGAAATGATTGACGTTGCTAAGGGACGTATCCCCGGCGGTGTTCAGCACAACCTCGCTTTCAACTATCCGTTCCCTCTCGTTTTCACTAAGGCTTCAGGCAACAAGCTTTACGACATCGACGGCAACGAATACTATGACTTCCTTCAGGCAGGCGGTCCTACAATCATCGGCAGCAACCCTGAATCAGTCCGTAACAAGGTAATCGAACTCCTTAACGACTGCGGTCCTTCAACAGGTCTTTTCCACGAATATGAGTACAAGCTCGCAAACAAGATTGCAGAGTGCGTTCCTTCAGTTGAAATGTTCCGTATGCTCGGTTCAGGTACTGAGGCTTGTATGTGCGCTGTTCGTGTTGCACGTCTTGCTACAAAGAAAATGAATATCCTTAAAATGAGTGGGGCAAAACACGGCTGGTCAGATCAGATGGCTTACGGTATGAGAGTTCCCGGAACAAAGAACCTTCAGTCACCCGGTGTTCCGATGTTCGTATTCAAGCATACAGACGAATTCTTCCCGAACGATCTTGAAGACCTTGAAAAGAAGCTTAAGAAGAACCAGCTCATCGGCGGCACGGCTGCTGTCTTCCTTGAGCCCGTTGGTCCTGAAAGCGGAACTCGTCCCCTCAGCAAGGCATTTGTTAAGGGCGTTGAAAAGCTTTGCCGTAAGTACGGTTCACTCCTTGTTTTCGATGAGGTTGTTACAGGCTTCCGTATTGGTGTTTCAGGTGCTCAGGGTTACTTCGGCGTAGATCCCGACCTTACAATCTTCGGTAAGATCATCGCAGGCGGTTATCCGGGTGCAGGCGGTATCGGTGGTCATAAGGACGTTATGGCTCACCTTGGC
>JAZSID010000046.1:0-6807 GCA_045533625.1 Acutalibacteraceae bacterium
CGACTTTTTTTCGTTGAGCAGGTTACGGGACATCTTATTCCCGATTTCCGCTATGCAATCAAAAACGGTGTTCAGTCAATGATTGATGAAATCAAGGACAAGGACGGCAACGGATACAAGGCTTTCAGAATTGCTCTTGAAAGCGTTATTGCACTTGCAAACAAGTACGCTGACCTTGCAGAAGAAAAACTTGCTTCAGCAGATGACGAAAGAAAAGCCGAGCTTGAGCTTATGATTAAAACTCTCCGTAAAGTTCCTGCAAGCGGTGCGGAGAATATGTACGAAGCAATGCAGTCTTTCATCCTTCTCTGGCAGATGATGTGCCTTGAGCAGACTCCGAACCCGTTTGCATTCTCAGTCGGTAACGCAGACAGAATTTTTGAGCCTTACAGAAACGGTCTTGACCGTGATACTGTTGCAGGTCTTTTCAAGCATTTCCTTGTTTTCTTCAACGTTGCTGACAGTCGCTGGGCAATGTACCAGATTATCATCATCAGCGGACGTGACAAGGACGGAAACGACCTTACAAACGACACTTCATACGCTATGCTTGATGCATATTTTGATATGAACCTTCCTCAGCCGATTCTTTCCGTCAAACTTCACAAGAACACTCCGCAGAAGCTTTATGAGGAGCTCGGCAGATTCTTCTTCACACCGGGTGTGCTTACTCCGTCAATGTTCAATGACGATTCACTCTTCGAGGTACTTTCTGCAAACGGTGTTGACGAAGCTGACCTTCCCGACATCTCAATCGCAGGCTGTCAGGAGCCCCTTATCATGGGTAAGGACAACGGCAACACAACAAACAGCTGGCTCAACCTCCCGAAGATTCTTGAAATGACACTCACGGGCGGCATTTCAACCGTAACGGGCGAACGCCTTGCAGATACAAAAGCATCTTCTCTTGAAAACATTCAGGAAGAATTCTATAAGAACGTTGAATTTTTCGTTGCAGAAATGGCACAGGCGGCAAACGGTGCTTCCGTTGCACTTTCAACTCAGCGTGTACCTTTCCTTTCATGCTTTATGGGCGGAATGGAAAACGGTATTGATATGCGTGACTTCAACGCTCAGGGTACAAAATATAACGGCAGCGGCTGCCTTATCCACGGCACATCTGTAATTGCAGACTCATTCAGTGCGATTGACAAGCTTCTTGCAGAACGTCCTGAGGATGCAGGCAAGCTCGTCGATGCTCTTAAGGCAAACTTCGAAAGCTACGAAGATTTGAGAGATTTCCTTCTCTCTGCAGATAAATTCGGCAATAACATCGAAAAGGTAGACAATTATGCGGCAGAGGTTGCTTCAAAGGTTGCAGACATCGTTGCAAATGCAAAGAATTACCTCGGCAACAGCTTCCGTCCCGACTTCTCAAGCCCGTCAACCCATCTTCTCTACGGCTATTGGGTAGGCGCAACGCCTGACGGCAGAAAGTCAAGAGAAATGCTCGGCTACGGTGTTGATCCGCTTTACGGCAGTGCAGAAAACGGACTTGGTTTCCGTATGCTTTCAAATATGAAGCTTCCGTTTGAAAAGTTCAACGGCGGTTACGCTTCCCATCTTGGTATCGACCCGAAATATTTCACAAGCGAAACAGACGAGGGTAAGGGCGTTGAATTCAGAGATAAGATTATCAATCCTCTCTTCTTCAATGAGCTCAACGAAGGTGTTGCACCGTTCTATCTCTACGTTAACGTAACAACGGCAGAAATCCTTAAAAAGGTGCTTGAAAACCCGAAGAAGTACGCTCCGAGCGGAGTTTACATTATGCGAATCCACGGTACATTCGTAAACTTCCTTGATTTGTCACCTGCAATTCAGCAGGATATCATCAAGCGTCTTGACCCGAAATCTTCAAATCTTGGTTGCTGAGGTAGATTAAATGTATTCAATTGGTATTGATATCGGCACAACGAGCATCTGCGCTGTGCTTATGAACAATCAGACGGGTGAAATTGTTTGCTCTGCTGTTTGTCAGAATAATTCATTCGTCGAAACTCCGAATGTATGGGAAAAAATTCAGGACGTTTCAAAGATTGAGGAAAAAGTTTTTGAAGCGATTGACGGCGTTATTATGAATAAAGGAAGCGGTGCAATCGAATCAATCGGAATCTCAAACCAGATGCACGGCATTCTTTACTACAATGCAGACGGTGAAGCTGTAAGCCCTCTTTACATATGGCAGGATGAGCGCGGAAATCTCCCGTACAAGGACGGCAAAACTTATGCACAGCATCTCGGCAGTTTTGCAGGCTACGGCCTTGTAACGGATTTTTACAACCGTGAAAATTCGCTTGTTCCTGAAACAGCTGTCGGTGTGTGCACAATCGGTGACTACATCGCTATGAAACTGACAGGTACAAAAAAAGCTCTTATGCACATCACAAATGCTGCAAGCTTCGGTTGCTTCGATATTAATAAAAACAAATTCACAATCGATAACGGTATGCTTCCCGAGGTTACGGTAGATTTTGCGACAGTCGGCGAATGGCGCGGAATCAAAGTTTGTGTTGCTGTCGGCGACAATCAGGCAAGTTTTATCGGCTCTGTCGGAGTCAGTGCTCCGCTTCTTAACGTCGGTACAGGCTCGCAGATTTCGTATCTTAACGACACACCCGTAACGGGCGAAAATATCGAATCCCGACCCTACGACGGAAACCGTTTTCTTATTGTCGGTGCGGCACTTTGCGGAGGACGTGCATTCTCTATGCTTGAACGTTTCTTTGCTTCGGTTGTTGAAATGGCAACGGGCGAGGAGTGTCCGTCGCTTTACAAGCAGATTGATAAAATGCTTGAAACAAAAACTCAGACTGACCTTGTTGCGGACAGCCGTTTCTGCGGTACACGCGCGAATCCTGCAATCCGCGGCGGTTTTGAAAATATGTCGCAGGACAATTTCACGGCAGGCGATATGGCTGTAGCAATGCTTTATGCAATTGCAAACGAGCTTTATTCAATGTACGCAGGCGGTAAAACAGAACAGATTGTCTGCTCAGGCAACGGTATAAGAAAGAATGCAGCATTGCAGAAAGTTGTTTCAGAAATGTTTTCTGCTGAAATCAAGATTCCTCTCTACGAGGAAGAGGCGGCATACGGTGCGGCATTGACCTCGCTTGTTGCAATCGGTAAGGCAGAAAATATCGACGAAGCACAGAAACTTATTAAGTACAGGTGATTTTATGTTTTTTGATTATCCAATGTTTTTTGAAAAGAACCGTGTTTTTCGTGTTTATACGGGCGGCAAGCTTTTTGCGGACTTCTTTTCTGACGATTCAACTGACGGCAATTATCCCGAAGAATGGGTAGTTTCTGACGTTCACGCTCTTAATGAGGGCAGCACAGACGAATACGAGGGCATTTCAAAAATTCAGGGAGCTGATCTTTATCTCAGCGATGCCCTTAAAGAATATAAAAACGAGCTTATCGGCGACAGAGAAGATATCGGTATTCTCACAAAAATTCTCGACAGCGCAATCCGCCTTCCTGTTCAGGCTCATCCCGACAAGGCTTTTTCAAGGGAACATTTCAACTCTAACTACGGTAAGGAAGAAAGCTGGGTTATCCTTGCAACAAGACCTGATGCGAAGATTTTTTACGGCTTCAAAAAAGGCGTAACAATGGAACAGTTTGAAAAGGCTATTGAAGCAAGCGAAACAAGCCTCACAGCAATGGAAGAACTTCTCGAATCTTTCCCCGTGAAGTCAGGCGATATTATCTATATCCCTGCAAAAATGGTTCACGCTATCGGTGCAGGCTGTCTTCTTCTTGAAGTGCAGGAGCCGACAGACTTCACAATCCAGCCTGAGCGTTGGTGCGGTGAGTACAGACTTTCGGATAACGAGATGTATCTCGGTCTTGATAAAAAGACGGCTCTTGAATGCTTTGATATGGGAAAAACTTTCCCGGCACCCCTTTCAAGCAAACCGCTTGCAAGTGAACCGGGAGTTGACTATCAGTCAGTAATTGACGAAAGCATCACAGAAAGCTTCAAGGTTCGTAAAATCATATTTAACGGTGGCGAATTTGTCCTCGATAAAGGTGCTTGCATCTATGTCGTAACAGAGGGTAACGGCAAAATCATCGGTGAAGGCTACGAAAAGGCAATCACAAAGGGCGATTATTTCTTCATTCCCGAAGCAATTAAGGATAAATTCTCAATCACAGGTACGGATATGACAGTAGTTGAATGCTACAAATAAGGAGTGTTTTTATGGATAAAAAATATTTCCTGATGGGTAATGCTCACCTTGACCCCGTATGGCAGTGGAGAGTGCCCGAAGGACTTGCACTTGTTAAGTCTACATTTAAAGCTGCTCTCGACAGAATGGAAGAATTTCCCGATTATGTGTTCACTTCAGCCTGCGCAGGTTATTATCAGTGGATAAAACTTTCAGAGCCTGAAATGTTTGAAGAAATAAAGAAAAAGGTTGAAGAAGGCAGATGGCAGTACACAGGCGCTATGTGGGTACAGCCTGACTGTAACATTCCGTCAGGCGAAGCTTTTGCCCGTCATTTCCTTTATTCGCAGAAGTTCTACCAGGAAAACTTCGGCAAAAAAGCCGAGTCTGCATACAACGTTGATTCTTTCGGTCACAACGGTATGCTTCCTCAGCTTATGGCAAAGTCAGGCATAAAGAATTATGTTTATATGCGTCCGCACAGAGGCCCTGAAAAGCCGAATCTTCCGTTTGAAAACCTTCATTGGTGGGAAAGTCCCGACGGAAGCCGAGTTCTTGCTTTCAGAATCCTTGACGGCTACGGTGACAGTCTTCGTGATGAGCGAATCGAGCGTTACGAATCACAGCCTCATTCGCAGATTCTTGCTTACGGTGTCGGCAATCACGGCGGCGGACCGTCAATCGAAACCCTTCAGACGGCTGAAAAGCTCCGTGAGGGCGACGGAAAAGAAAAATACATCTATTCGGGTGTTGATAAGTATTTTGACTATGTCAGAAACAACGAACCCGACGATTTCCCTGTAATCAAAGAGGATTTACAGCACCACGCAAGCGGTTGCTACAGCGCAAATTCAAAGGTGAAGATGCTCAACCGTCAGGCTGAAAACGAGCTTGTCTATGCAGAGAAGCTTGACGTTATGGCAAATATTCTCACGGGCTCACAGACACAGACAGAACGCTTCGAAAGAGCATGGCAGAGAGTTATGTTCAACCAGTTTCACGACATCCTTGCAGGTTGCTCAATCAAGCCTGCTTATGACGATGCATATTCTGCATTCGGTTGTGCAAAGGAAGTTGCACTTGAAGTCGGCACATTTGCCGCAGAGCGTATTTCGTGGAGGGTGAACACAACAAAATTCTTCGAAAACGGTGTTCCCGAACAGCGTGGCAGACTCTGGGTACGTGAGGGCGAGGGCAGCCCGATGGTTGTTTTCAATCCCCACTCATTCCCCGTAAAGGAATATGTATGCTTCGGCACACAGTGGGTATCGGGTGTTGTTGATTCGAACGATAAAGACGTTCCTTTCCAGCTTGTACGTGCACCTTACACAGACGGTGACCACGTGAATATGTGTATGTTTGAGGTTGACATGCCTGCATTCGGCTATGCAACATACTTCATCTATAAGGATGATCAGAATCACGAAGCACAGGAAATCGAAAATCAGTTCGTCATCACAGAAAATTCAATCAAAAACAGCATTATAAAGGTTGAGTTTAATGCTGACGGTGCAATTAAATCTTACTTCAATAAGCTCGAAAACAAAGAATATTGTTCAGCACCGATGAAGGCTGTTGTCTGTGAAGACAAAGAAAGTGACACCTGGGGTCATATGGTCTTTGATTATAATAAGGATATCGGCTCATTCGCAAATGCTGAGTTTAAAATCCTTGAAACAGGTGCTCTTCGTGCAACGCTTAAAGTAACTTCATATTATAACGATTCAAAGCTTGAACAGTATTTCACTCTTTACAAGGACAGCCCGAAGGTAGCTGTCAGGTGCAGAATTAACTTTAAGGAAAAGTACAAGATTCTCAAGCTTACATTCCCGATGAACATCGAAAATCCCGAGGCTGTTTATTCAATGCCGTACGGCTTTATCAAAAAAGCTCCCGACGGACTTGAAGAGCCTGCACAGAAGTGGATTTCCGTTAACGGTGATAATGGCGGTGTTGCGCTTATTAACAACGGCAGATACAGCTTCTGCGTTAAGGATAACGAAATGCGAATGATCGCGGCTCGTACCTGTGCTTTCCTTGACCATTACGGTCAGCGTTTCCGTGACGATGAAATTTCATTTATCGATATGGATGAGCTCGAGCTTGAATATGTACTTCTTCCTCACACGAAGGATGAATTTGCGTCGGTTGTCAAGGCTGCGGAAGTGCTCAATATGCCGCTTCAGCTTTACCAGGAAACTCACCACAAGGGTACATTGCCGCCCGTTTACGAGGGAATCACTGTTGATTGCGACAACGTCATCGTAACTTCCTTAAAGCTTGCGGAAGACGGCACAGGCTACATCGCACGTGCTGTTGAGTGCGCATCAAAGCCCGTTATGGCAGAGTTCAATTTCAAACTCCTTGACAGAAAATTTGCTTTTGACTTCAAACCGCAGGAAATCAAAACTATTTTCATTCCAAAAGAAGGCGGAAGTGTAAAAGGCGTTATGATAACAGAAAAATAAAAACAAGGTAGCAACTTTGAAGTGAACCCAAAAGTTTAGACAAAATAAAATGTTAGATTGTTAGTGAATGAGTTCGGTATTGCACCGGGCTCATTCCTTTTAATTTCATAGAGATTCTATCGTTGTTGTAGTAATTGATATAATTTTTCAACTCATCA
>JAZSID010000143.1:0-20126 GCA_045533625.1 Acutalibacteraceae bacterium
TGTTCTTCCAGATCAGCGGCGGCGATCTCTGCACGCGCTATCTGGACAACGCCAAAGTCTGCTTCGTCAACGTCGGCAATCAGCAGAACGTTCTCCGCTTCTGCAAGCTGCTGGAAAGCTGGGGCGTCCGCCCGGGCTATACCGTCAGCACCTGGATGGCTGCCCAGCCCGAGCTGCCCGAGCCCACTGCCGAGCCGGACAAGACCCCGGAGGCAGAGCAGACCGGACCGGACCTGACATGGCTGTGGCAGACCCTTGAGATCCTGCTGTGGATCGCATTGGCAGTGGCGGCGATATTGGGGCAGCGGGTGGTGCGTATCCGCCTGCGGCAGAAGCGGCTGCACCGAGGCAGTACCAACCGACAGGCCATCGCCCGTTGGCGGTACAGCGTGTACCTGTCCAGACTGCTCCACCAAAAGCCCTCCCGTGGGCTATACGAGCTTGCCCAGAAGGCAAAGTTCAGCCAGCACCGGATCACCAAGGAGGAGCTGGCAGAACTGGATGCGGATGTGGAGGACTCTCTGAAGCAGCTGCAAGGCAAGCCCCTGCACAACCGCCTGTTCCACGCAATTATCCTTGCAATCTACTAACCCCCAAAGGGCGTGCCATCCGGCACGCCCTTCTTGTATATCGCCAATATCCTCTGTCATTCTGAGGGAACGAATGTGACCGAAGAATCCGTTCCCCGCATGCCTTCCCCTTGAGGGGAAGGTGTCAGCCGGACAGGCTGACGGATGAGGTGATCGCCGCAAGGCACACTTCTTCGCAAAAAACCTGTCATATCCAATATTTTTTTCTTGCATAGCGGAAAAAATAGAGTTATAATGAGGTATAAATTTTTTGACGATGTGGAGGAAACTTATATGGCATACGATATCCGTCCCGAGTCCATGGCCCGCATTACTACCATGGAGCAGGCAAATGCCTTTCCCGACGAGCAGGTTGCTGCTGTCCGTGCCCAGGTTGGGGATAAGAAGGTGCTGCTGGCTCTGTCCGGCGGTGTTGACTCTTCCGTGGTTGCCGCCCTGCTCATTAAGGCAGTCGGTAAGCAGCTGGTCTGCGTCCATGTAAACCACGGCCTTATGCGTAAGGGCGAGAGCGAGCAGGTCATCGAGGTGTTCGGCAAGGAGCTGGATGCAAACCTCGTATACGTTGACGCTACCGACCGCTTCCTCGATCTGCTTGCAGGTGAAGCAGACCCCGAGAAGAAGCGTAAAATAATCGGCGCAGAGTTCATCAAGGTGTTCGATGAAGAGGCCGCCAAGCTGGACGGTATCTCCTTCCTCGCACAGGGCACCATCTATCCCGACATCCTCGAGAGCATCAAGGCCGCTGAAAGCGGCAAGCCCGTAAAGTCCCACCACAACGTGGGCGGCCTGCCTGACGATATGGCTATGGAACTGGTCGAGCCCGTGAAGCTCCTCTTCAAGGACGAAGTAAGAGTTGTCGGCGAAGCTCTCGGTCTTCCTCACGCAATGGTTTACCGTCAGCCGTTCCCGGGTCCCGGACTTGGCGTACGTTGCCTCGGTGCAATCACACGTGACAGACTTCACGCACTCCGCGAAGCAGATGCAATTCTCCGCGAAGAATTTGACAACTGCGGACTTGCTGAAAAAGTATGGCAGTATTTCATCGCTGTGCCTGATATCAAGAGCGTCGGCGTTAAGGACGAAAGTCGTTACGAAGGCTGGCCGGCAATCATCCGCGCAGTCAACACAAAGGATGCTATGACAGCTACAATCGAAGAAATCCCCTACGATGTTCTTCATAAGATTACAGCAAGAATCACAAGCGAAGTTGACGGCATCAACCGTGTCCTCTTCGACCTCACTCCCAAGCCGACAGGCACAATTGAGTGGGAGTAATACCAAAAACGCTGAAAACCCGCATGAACACTGGGTTTTTGAGGTTTCAAAAAGCCTCGTGACAACGTTTTGACAAAAATTTCAGATTATTCATAAATAAAGAGCTAACAGACTTTGCAAAAAATCTGTTAGCTCTTTTGAGGTTTATCTGAATATCGATGTGAAGAAGGAGACGATTCTGAGCCAGAGGGAGGTTAAGAAATCGAGAATTTTGTTTGAGGCTGACTGGCTTGTTGACAGCTCACGGATCTGGAAGCTTGTGCTTGCCGTGCCGTGGTAGTTGCCGATACCCTGAATGGTTGCGGTTGCCGTTCCTTCATCGACATTGTTTTTATACGTCACCGTATAGTCAACGCCTTCCTTTAGGACTCTGTTGCCGTCTGTTACGGTGAGGGTCGGGATTACGGCTTCGCCTGTGTAGTCCTGCTCGGAAATCGTGGCGAACGTTACGGAAGCGATGCTCTTTGTTATAATCGTGAAATTCACAATGCTTGAAAGCACCTTGTAAGCGCCCTTACCGCTGACCGTGACCTTAGCCAGGCCGACATTTATGTTATTGGAATACTTAACGGTAAAGTCTGTGTTTTCCATAACCTTTTCACCCGAAACAGAAACATCGATTTCGGGTTCGATTTCAGAGCCTGTGTAGGTCTGATTTGGAATGGGAGCTACAACAAATGTGCTGACAGGGATACCTTTTTTCTCGGCAAACTTCTGAGCGTATGAACCCTCTTCGCAGTAGATTGTAAATTCGCTGCAGTCGTCGAAGGCATTACCTGCGATGTTCACAACCGAATCGGCAATAATAACAGTTTCAAGGCTTGAGCAGGAAGCAAATGCCTCTGACTTAATTGTTGTAACATTACCACCGATTGCAACTGTATCAAGATTTTCGCAACCCATAAAGCTCTGCGTTTCAATCATAATGAGGTCGGTTGCCTCATCATTTTTGTCGTGGCCAAGGGTAACGAGAGTAACACCAGAGTTTGTAAAGCTGTTGGGATAAACAAGCTCAACACCTGCAAAATCGAAGTTTTTCAAAGATTTACTGTTGTAAAACGCATAATCGGCAATGAGTTTGACATCTGAATCCCATATAAACTCTTCCAGCTTGGGGCAGTTTCTGAATGCACCGGTTGAAATCAGCTTAACATTTGATGACATTCTGACTTCTTTCAGGTTAGTGCAGTCCTCAAATGCATATTCTGCTATATTAACAACAGAATCCGGAATATAAATTTCTTCAAGACTTTCACAGCCGATAAAAGCGGCAGTGCCGATCATACGCATACCTTCAGGAAAAGCATTACCTTCAATCTGAATATCGGTTCCACCGAAAGCATAGTCTTCAATGACGATGAGGTTTTCAGGTAGCGTGATTTTCTTGATCGAACTGCAGTTGAATGCAAACGAGCCGATTTCAGTTACAGAATCCGGAAGAATTATTTCATCAATAGTGTCCAGATCTTCAAACATATAATCAGGAATACGCTTTACATTATCGCCGATTATTATATTTGTTACTTTTGTATAGTCGAACGGTGAAGAATAAGAAGGGAATTTGCAGTTTTCTGCATTGTAATAAACCGTTGTAACATTCGGTGGGAGCATATTACTTCGCAGCTCAGTTAATTTTCGGGGAATATTGAACTCTGTAACACTTGTACAGCCATTGAATGCGTTTTGCGCTATTGTTGTAACACTTTCGGGAATTACAATGCTTTTGAGGTTTTTACAGTTATAAAAGGCGTCTTCTTCTATAATTTCCAAAGATTCGGGGAGGGTGATACTTTCCATACTGCTTTTTGAGAAAAAACGTTTTGGAATAAGCTTTACTCCTTCTCCCAAATTTACTGTTTCAATCAGTGAATCCTGAAATGCGTTCGAACTAACACCTGTGCCTGATACAGCGTTATATTGCAGCACAGTATATTTTGTATTTCTGAAAGCTGCGTATCCGATGCTTACAACATTTTTCGGAATTACAAGTTCGCCGGTAAGTGACCTGCAACCATCAAAGGCTGAATCCTGTATTGCCGTAAGCGAATCCGGTAAATCGATAGTTTTCAACGCAATACAGTTTCTGAAAGCGTCGCGGCCTATTGTTACAAGTGAATCAGAAAAATCTATACTCTCCAATGATTTGCAATAGTAAAAAGCACTGGTTCCGATTGTAGTAACAGAATCCGGTAAATTAAGTTCCTTCAAAGAATTGCAACTTGAAAAAGCTAAATAACCTATTGTTTCAACCGAATCAGAAATTTCTAATTTCTCTAAAGACTGACAATTCTCAAAGGCACAGTCTTCGATTTTAGTGACCGAATCCGGTATGGTAACACTTTTTAATTTTCCACAGTTATAGAAAGCGTATCTGCTGATTGTTTCAACAGAATTTGAAATTTTAAGCTCTTTAAGTGCCGAGCAGTACGCAAAGGCATATTCGCCGATTGTTGTAACAGAATCCGGAATTACAACCGACTCTAAACCTTTACAATAACTGAAAGAATACTTGCTGATTGTTTTAACCGAATCTGCGATTTCAAGATTTTTAAGGGCTATGCAGTTATCAAATGCATACTCGTCGATTACTGTAACAGATTCAGGTATTACAACTGACTCCAAAGCATTACAATATCTGAATGTACTTTTGCTTATTGTCGCAATTGAATTTGAAATTCCAAGATTTTTCAATGCTGCGCATCTTTCGAATGCTGATTCGCCGATTGTTGTTACGGAGTCGGGAATCACGACGGTTTCTAATGACTTACAATTATTGAAAGTACCCTTGGGAATTTCCGTTACAGATTTTGAAAATTCAATATTTTTAAGTGCAGTACAGCCTTCAAAAACATATTCGCCTAATTCAACATCTGAATCAGAGAACTTCAGAGTTACCAGCTTTTCGCATTTTGAATAAGCATAATCGCCAATCTTTTTAATGTTTGAAGGTATGGTAAGAGTTTCGAAATCGCAGGAATTGAATGCATAATCACCTATTTCGGTAATATTTTCATTAAATTCGAAAGACTGCAGCCCGGCATTTCGGAAAGCTTCTTTTCCGATAAAAGTGGTATTTTTATCGTACTTAAACTCGCTAAGGGAGTAACAGTTCCAGAATGCATGTTCACCAACCCAGAAGAAATCGTCAGAAAACTCAACAGAAAATATGCCTGCTCCGCTGAAACCGTAATCCAAAACCGCGACAACACCCTTTGCCTGTATGTTATCAATATTGGAGCATCCGCCAAATGCGCAGGTCGGAATTACGGTTAGTGTGTCGGGCAAAACTGCAGTTCTCGGAGCAACCTCCTCAAAGGATTCATAATATCCGACAGCGGTAAGATAATGACAGTTCATGAATGCGCGATCGCCAAGACTCTCAAGATTTTTACCGATACGTATCTTTGTGAAATAGCCGCCGGCAAATGCTTCATCTTCTATGTGCGTTACCGTGGCAGGAAGCACAAGTGAACCTATCTTGGTGTTGATATTGCTGAATGCCTGATGGCCGATTACCGTTACAGGTGCGCCGCCCAATGTTTCGGGTACAAATACATCAACCGTTCCGCTATAATTACCTATGTATTTATCTAAGACAGCTTCACCGTCATCGTTTATGTAATACTGATAGTCACCCTCTTCAACTATACCGGTGTTTTCCGGTCTTTTAAATATATACTTTTCGATCTTGTCTGTAAAAACAACATCTCCGATGTATTTAAAAGTGTCTACAAACAATTTATATATATCGTAGCTGTGGAAGTTAGCTATTTCAACATTCTTAGGAAATTTCGCTTTAGCTAAAACACCACCGAAAGCGCTTTCACTGAACGATGTAATTGTTCCGTCAATCGTGAGAATTTTTAACGATTTGCACGAAATTGAATTTGCACCAACACTGACCGTGCCTATAATGGCAAGGTTTTCCAAATTATCGCTTACAATTGAGTTTTCACCAATGTCGACCACGCCGATAAGAGTAAAGTTTTCCAAAGTGTTGCTTACAATTGAATCTTTAATAAGGTTGATTGTTCCTTCGAGTGTAAGGCTTTTTAATGTTTTGTTATCTAACAGTGTATCTGTAGAAATATTTACCGTCTTTGCTTTGATTGTAAGATTTTCAACAATTGAGTCGGCAAGCATACAATCTTCTGCAGTAAAATCTTTTGAATCTGATATAATCGTCAGACTTTTAATTTTTGTTTCTGCAAAGACAAATCCTTCAATCACTTCTATGCCGTGTGGCAAATTGATGTTTTCAAGTGAAGAACAACCGCCAAAAGCACTGTGACCTATATATTCCAAATTTTGGGGCATAATAATTTCCGTGAGATTTTCGCAGTACATAAAAGCTGCTATTGCTATGTATGTAATCGAATCAGGAAGATGTACCGTTTCAATGTTTACAGAATCAGGGTTGCTGTATTCTGTATCGGTATCGTAATTTTCGTAGGCTGTTGTCGGGCAGAATGAAAAATCGCCGATTTCTGTAACTGCAGTACCGTCAATCGTTCCCGGTACGGTTACTTCCTTTTCATTACCCATATATTTCCTGATAACAATTTCACCTGACTTTGTGTAACCGTAAACGAAATCGTTATACCAAAAATCTTCTGTGGTGTCTATCTCCTCTTCTTGGTTCTCTTCCATAGCGAAGGCTATTGAAGAAAAGAGGTTTTCAAGGCCAAGATCTGCCATTGGTATACTGCCGAAAAGAAGCATTATTGCGAGGAGTATCGCGGATAGTTTTTTCAAAAGTTTCATATATAAATCCTCCCTTTATGCAATGTCGTTCACTTAACGACATTGCAGTGAAATCCGACCTACGGTCGGGTGAAATATTGCTGTCGCAATGTGAAATATCAGCCTTGCTGATATGAAATTTTTGCCTTTGGCAAAAGTTTAGGGTCTGCGACGCTGTTTATAAAGATTATATTACGGATTTGTTTCGTGTTGTGCGTAGGGATGGGCCTCCCGGACCATCCGTGGATTGTGCTGTATTAACGGACGGTCGAGGACGCCCGTCCCTACGATGTTATTTCAAGTAATGTGCGTAGGGGCGGCTATCAGCCGTCCGCGGATTTTGTGCGGTTTTTCGGACAGATGATATCTGCCCCTACAGTCTTCACTCAAAATTCGTCGCATCAAAAATTTGTTTGATGTTTACTTCAACAACATCCCTACTCCTTAAACACCGTGAACGAGCAGGACGCGGTTTTATATGTAACGGTAACAAAGACCTTTTTTTCAAACAATGTTGAAGTGTTTTCAAAATTGACCGTGTAATCATCCGCCGTCAGCTCTTTTTCATTTTCATCACTGTATACTGCATAAACTTTCATGCTGCTCAGGTCGATGTTATCAAGGTCTTTCGCCTTGAATTCGTAACCCTCGGGGAAGGTTGCATAGATTGAAGTCAGCAACGGGGTTTCCTTTGTGTTGAGGATTCTTACATTAAAGGTATATATAATGCCTTCATAGTTTACGATTACGGTTTCATAGCCTACCGTTTTACCGAAATTAGGAGAATTGATTATTGAATAATTCTTTCTTTCTATTTCTGTTCTACTTCCGTCATCATAAAGAAGGAAAACTTGAATTCCGTCAGGGCTGAAGCTTTCGCCGACATTGTATTCTTTTTTGAAATGTGAGCTGAATTCGACGGTTATTGCTTCAGCCGTTCTGACTGCCGAGGTGGATTCTTCCTGCGTAACGGGAGGTGCGATCGTTGTTGGCACAGGTTGAATCGGCGGTTCAGGAGATTCTTCCTCCTGCGTAAAAATTTCAACTATTTTTTTCGAAACTTCTTCAAGAATGTTGTAGTCTGTTGCACCTGCGATAATGCCGTTTGCAGTGAGGAGCATAATCGCCGCGGCGATAACCGCCGCAAATGCTTTAGAAAAGCGTACCGTTCTGATGCCGAGCTTTTCCATAAAATCTTTTCGCGATATTACGGGAATAACCGCATCGATAAATCCGTCACGGATTGAGTTGATTGCAGATGCACATTCGTCAATAAAATCAAAATCTGCATCTTCTTTTTCGAGCTCTTCGTCAATCAGAGCGTTAAGGTAATTGCAGAGAAATTCTGTTAAATCTCCGTTGAAATCAGGGTGAAGAAATATATCTTTATTAACGGTTACGGTCATAACGGTCAGCCTCCTTTCTCAAAATCTAATTGGGTGACCATATCGGTTATTTTAGTTTTCAGCCTCACGAGCCTCATTGAGACTGCAGGCCGTGAAATGTTAAGAATTGTTGCGATTTCATCAACACGTGTGTTTTGTATGTATCGCAGATTGTAGAGCAATTTTTCGTCTTCATTGAGAGTTTCAATCAGCCTTTCGGCAAGGGCATCGTAGTCGATACTGTCGAGCGTTTCATTGTAAATCTCGTCGCTTACCGCCGCTTCGGTTGCAGTTTCAAGCGGAACATTTCGTTTGATTTCGTTTGCAATCTGTTCCTGCCTGCGCTTGACAAAGTTTTCAGCCGTCCGATAGAGAAATGCACGCGGATTTTCGATTTCCTCGCCGTCTTTCAGCCTTGAGCTGAGCACGAGGAAGGCCTCCTGCACGCAATCGTCAGCCGATTCACGTTCACTCGAGAGACGGGCAAGGCAGAAATTAAACAGCTTCAGCCGATAGTCATCATATAGTTGCTGCAGCAAAGCAGTCGTCTGTTTTCTCGCTGACAAATGCACCGCCTCCTTTCGGGTTATTTTTGCTCTCATTATGTAGTCAGCCAAAACGCAAAATGTAACGCAAAAATTTTTAAAATTTATAATTTCATTATACTATTTCTTAATTGAAAGTAAATGTTTAAGGCAGAATTACAGAAAAATCGGACAAAAAAGAAGTCCCGCGGTTGCCCACGGGAGTTCCTTTTAGGAGTAAATATTCGATTTGCGGATTATTCAACCGTATATTCAAGTGTGCCGACTTGTCTCCACACGCTATTGCGATAAATGAGAACTCGGATTTCGTTAAGTCCGTCTTCGTTCATCCACGCTTTGCCTGTAAATACCCTGTTGCCATTTTCGTCTGTTGCGGTTGAGGCAACCGTTACTGATGTATTGTTCGGCATCTTGAACATTACTTTTTCTGTCTTTTCGTCAGCGACAACTGTTGCAGGTACAGGGCCTTTCTTGCCTGATGTTGACGAAAGCTCCATTGAAATAATCGGATTGTACGGTTCGATTGTGAATGAGTATCTGAACTCGTCCCACTTGTAATTTTCCTTACCTCGAACCTGAATTTCAACGCCGACGCTCATATTGGAGTAGATTTCCCATACTTCATAAGCGAGGTCACGAGCCATTGAGTTTACAACTTCACCGTCTGCGTTGTAGCTTGTGATTTTAACATTCTTGTTGTATCTGTCGTAGGTTCTTGTGCCGCCGTCGGGCTCAATAAACTGAATCATCTGCTTTCTACCGTTGACTGTGACTGTGAAGGTTTTGTGGGTATCTTCCTGCTGAACGTATGTAACCTCTGTTACATCGCTTAACAAAGTCGGGTCGAACGGTTCATAGTCCGCAAGGATAAGCTCTTCATAGCTGCCGAATGTATCAAAGCCTACATAGGAGCTTGAAACATAATATCTGAGATCGTGTGATTTACCGTTATTGTTAGTAACAACCCAATCGGCAACGAAGGAGTTGACAAGGTCAATCGGATATCCTTCTTCGTCAAGGAAGTTTTCCTGAAGAACTCTGAACTTAAGGCTGAAAAGACAACCCTCATTAAAGTCCAAAGCATCAAAATCCAACTGAACAACAGCGTATTTCAGATTAGCATTGTCGGGGTCATCGGGATAAAGATCGCCCGTTTCGATAATCGTTACAGTTCCGCCGAGGTCATAAAGCTCCTTTGACGGAAGAGCATCGATAAGCTCCAATGTGCTTGAATCGTAGTTAACCTTAATCTGAATCTTGGTTGTACTGTCCTTGAAGCCTGTTGCAGAACGAACCCAATCCTCGTAATCAACATTAGCGTCGTACATGCACGGATAGTAAGCAAGGTCATCCTTTCGTGCGTGTTCGGGTGTGAATGTAACTGTAGGCATATCAACATCAGTTGCAATAATGTCATCCTCAAGCAACAGATCATCGTATGTATGACCGCTTGTTTCGTAATCTGACGATTTGAATTTTATTTTATCGCTGAAATCGAAGGAATTACCTTTGTGATCCCACGCATTCCATATACAAAGCTGATCTTCGCTATAAGGAACGTTATCAATAACTTTTCTTACGGTTCCGTCGCTGTTTATGAAGTTATCTTCAACAACTGCGAATTTAAGGTAGTATGGAGCTTTGTCGTTTGCATAGCCGACAGCGGAGAACTTTGCCTTAAGAACAATGTAGTTATATTCCTGACCTTCGTCGCCCGTCATACCCGTTGAGCCGTGTTCAAGAACTTCAACACTGCCGTTCCACGAATCGTCGTATACATAAATGAAATCGAGCGTTGTTGCATCGTAGATATATTTCATAACGATTTCCGTATCGCATCCGAAAGCGAGGTCTGCTACATCTGCACAGATGTCTGAGTAACGGATATCCGCGTCATCATACATCGAGAAACCAAAGCTTACAGGATAGTAAAGCATATCGAATCGATTTCTGATGTGCTGTGCTGTTACGCCGAACTCGAAGAGGGGTTGTTCTTCTTTTACATCAGTAAAGTTACAACCTTCAAAAAGACATTCTGCAACCAGATTTCCGTCCGAATCCTTTACATATTCTCCCCAGGTGTGAGTATGTGGTTTGCTGTCCATTTCAGTACAGTTTGTGCTGTTACACTTTGCAACCTCTGCTGTACCGTCTTCATTTACTGTATAATCTGAGAAAGTATGTTCCTTATGGAAATACTTCATCATGGGATAGCCTTCGTTTTCATTCGCAGCGTCTAAAACAAACTCCGAACTGATATATTTGTTATTTTTAAGATTCGCTTCTGTTGTCGGATAAACATGAAGATAGAGTTCTACAGCAGGATATAAAGTTCCCGGGGGATATATAACGCTATGATCTTTCTGGTACATCTCCCATATTACAGATACCATTTCACTACTGTCAAATTCTTCTACTGAATCACCAATAAAATAACAGTCTTCCATATCAAATATGCTATATAAGCTTCCTGCAAAGACACCACAGAATTTTCCGACACATCTTCCGCTCACTTCACCAACTGTATAAAGTTTTGAAAGAGAGTAGTCTCTTACTGTTTTCGGTATGAGATAACCAACAAAACCGCCTGCATAGCCTGAAGTTGTGCTCACTTCAACTTTACCGGTATTATAAGAATCTCCAACATAGTCACAGTCTGTAATTTCGCCTGCAAAACCGCCGACATAGCTTTCGCCATAAATATTTCCTGCATTATAGCAAGCTGAAACCTTACATGCTGTTTCTAAAGAGCCTGCCAAGCCTCCGACATTCGTTCCGCCGAAAACGGTTCCGAGATTGCGGCAATATTTCACCGTGCTTCCCGTTACCTTGCCGAGAACACCACCGACATTCGTACCCTTGCCGATAACAATAGCATCAACAGAACAACCTGTCAGGGTTGAATTTGCAAAAACGGAGCTTATTGTGCCAAGACCTTTTAGGCTCTCGTCTTCATTTGCAACAAGAGAATTTTCAATATAGATATTTTTAATATCTGCACCGTCGCAGTTTTCAAAAATACCTGCGTTAAGATACAGTCCGCTTATCGTATAGTTCTGACCGTCGAAAGTTCCGCTGAAGTTTTCGAGCGAGGTGAAAGCCTCAGGCAAAGCAGAACTGCCGTTATACAACGGGGCATTGTTTTCATCGAGGCTGAAAGTGCCTTTGTTGGCAACAATATCGTCTGTCTGCACAAATGTTACACCCTGAGGATCTTCGCCCTTTTCATTAACGAGATAAGAAAGTGTTTTTAAATCTTCATAATCGTTGATGTAATAAGTTTCTCCGCTTTCAAGCGTTGTGTTAGTTGTCAGCTTACCTTCTTCAACAGGAGGAATGAAGGGTTCGTAGTTTTTGATTAAAAGCTGATTGTAATCAGGCTCCAAAAATTCATCCATTACAATATAGCTGGTATATATATTATCACTCAGGTCGTGTACTTCGCCGTTGCTGTCAGTAACGTTCCAAATGCAATTTTTAAAGTCAAGGTTATCATAATCTGCATAAGCCGGATATTGGCTGACTAATGTTCTCGCAATAGCTACGCCTGAATAGAAGAACTTTTCCTGCAAAACCTCAAACTGAAGGTTGAAGAAATATTCTTCTGCCATAGCTTCCGTTCCTAAAAAGTCTATTTCAACAATAAAATAATTATCTCCGTATTGATCCGTTCCGTGTTCTCTAACTTTTACCGTACCGCCGGCATTGTATAAAGATTCTGACGGCAACACATCAATGAATTTCAAGGTATCTGCTTTATATGTATAGCCCAATTCTATATGTGTACTTATCGCCTCAATTCCTTCTGATGTGCAAAGTTTAGCATAGGCATCAGGGTATTTATACAAATCGTATTGAACAGGATAATACGCCATATTATCCTTGCGGACATGGTCTAATGTCGGAGCAAGAGTAATGCTGTAGTTTGCCGCCGACACACCAACCGTACAGATTGAAAGTATCATAACAACAGCTAAAAATACTGATAATACTTTTTTCATAACAAATTCTCCTTTACAATTTTTTGTTTGTTTCAGGATGACTAAAGCATGGTTGACCACCTCATTATTTTGTGTCTTCATTTAGTAGTCAGCCAAAACGCGATTTGTGACATAAATTTTTTGAAAATTTTTAAAAATATTTTAAATTGGATTCGTAGGCATGTTTTGTTTTTGCTCAATTTTAATTTATTCTCGTAGGGGAAGATATTATCTTCCCATTAATTCGTTCAAACTTTCGGGAGCATAATATGCTCCCCTACGATGCTGATTGCAGTGAACCGCGTAGGGACGGGCGTCCTCGACCGTCCGTTAAAGTCAGATGTTTTTCGGACAGTCCGGGAGGCCTGTCCCTACGAACACAGAGATAGTATGTGCGTTATTTAAACAACCCGATAAACCAATTCCATGCCATTCGGAAGAAATCGGCGATGGAGTTGAAAAAGCGTCTGATTGCGCTGTCTTCTTCATCAACAATTTCAAAATTGACCGTTGCTGTGCCTTTATAATTACCGATGCCTTTTATTTTCACCGTTGCAGTTCCGACATTGTGGTTGTTGCCGTATGAAAGAGTATAATCCGTGCCCTCTTTGAGTTTTACACCGTTATATTTAACGGTAACTCCGGGTTTGATAGCTGCGGCATTGTCATAGCTCTGCGACGGAATATGCGAAATCTGCACGTCGGTGATACTCTTTGCGACAATTGCAAAATCTGCCTTTGAAACAAGCATATCAAGCTCGCCCTTGCCCGAGACGATAATATTTGCCGTGCCGACATTGATGTTGTTGTAATATTCTGCCGAATATTCATTTTTACCGAGGGTCTGTGATGACATCGAAACAGTAAGCTCGGGTTCGATTTTCTTTGTTGTATATGTCTGATTAGGAATCGGTGAAATCACAAGAGTTGTAACCTTAATTCTGTTCTCTATTGCAAAAGTCTCCGCATAAGAGTTTGCAAAGCAGTAGATAGTTACATTTTCCGAGCCTTCGAATGCATCTTCCGCAATTCTTTCGACTGAATCCGAAATAACTACCATTTCAAGGTTTTCACACTCTGCAAAAGCCTTTGAACCGACCTCGTCAACATTACCGCCGAGGGCGACCGTCTGCAATTCGTTGCAAGACATAAAGCTCTGCGCACCGATGCTGATTTTAAGTCCGTCATCATATTCAGGCTGTCCGATTTTTGCCTTTTCAATGCCAGTTTCGCTGAACGCACCGTAATCAATACCCTGAGATTTAGAAAAATCAAAGCTTAACAACGGGCAACCTCTGAACGCACTGTCTTCAACCGTCTGCTTTTGAGCATACCACTCAAACTCCGCAAGCGAAGTGCAGTTCATAAATGCACGGAAAGGAATGTGCGACACATTCACAGACATATACACTTTCGTTAAATTCGCACAATTCTGAAACACGCTGTTGCCGAGCAGAGTCACGCTGTCGGGAACTGTAAGCTGAGTCAGAGAGGGGCAATTATAGAATGTCTTTTCGCCGATTTCGTTGAGGGTGTCGTTGAAAATAATCTCCTTTAAATCCTGCATTTTATAAAATGTTCCGCGCATCGTTTTAAGATTTTTCGGGAGAGTAACTGTTTCTGCACCGCAGTTTGTGAAGATTTCTTTGCCGAGATATTCAATACTGTCGGGTAAGTTGATATTCAGCTGTGAATCCGCAGAAGTAATGCCGATTGCGTTGTCGCAGATTATTTTTATACCGTCAGGTAGTGCGAGAGTGTCAAGCTTTGCACATCCGCTGAACAGATAGTCAGGAAGAGTGTCGATACCTTCGGGGATATTGACTGCTACAAGGTTTTTACAGTTCATAAAAGCACAGTAGTTGAAGTCAGTCAATGATTCGGGAAGAACAACCTCCTGCAGGTTTTTGTTCTCCGCAAAAGCATATCTGCCGATTGTTTTCACGCCTTCGGGAAGAGTGATTTTCGTGTAATTGTATGTATATGTAATGGTTGTATTGCCCCAGCTTGCACCGACATCCGAAGCGGCAGAAAAAGCAAAGTCGCCGATTGCCGTAACAGGATATCCGTCAAGAGTATCGGGTACAACAATTTCTTCATCCGTGAAGTTTTTACAACGGATAATCGTTGCGTTGCCCGAATCAAGCGAATATGTGTAGTCACCGCTTGTGAAGGTTTCAACAGGTTCATCCGAAATATTCTCTTTGTAGCAATAATTCCCGTCTCTGTAGAAGAAGGAAAAATTATTATTACGCAAATCTAAGTCAGTGCTTACTTTAGGAATACCTTTAAAAATAAATGTTGCACCTTCGTTAAAAGGAAATCCTACACCACCTAGCCATATACTGAGAAAACTTGAATGTTCAGCTTCAACAATAATTTCAGAAATTGCACCCATCATAAAAGCATCTTCCGAAAGGTATTTTACGGTTGAGGGAATTGTGATGCTCTGAATTTTGGTTGCATTGAAAGCTGAATGGATTTCAGTAAGACCTTCCGAAAGATTGACTTTTTCAAGCGCTTTACAATAATTAAACGCATCTTTACGGATTGCACGTACGCTTGAAGGGATCGTAACCTCAGTTATTGTCTGATTTCCTTCGAAAGCCTCTGCACCGATCTCGGTTACAGTCTTACCGTTGATATCTGACGGAACCGTAACAACCGAATCCGTACCCGTGTATCCTTCGATTATTACAAGACCGTTGAGATCGCTGATGCTGTATATCCAATTGCCGTCAGTAAAGCTTTCAGCATCGGCTATAACTGTATTAACGCTCACGATTCCGACAGTAAGAATTACTGCCAGAAATAGTGAAATTATTTTTGAAAGAGTTTTATTCATGTCCTCACCTTATGACCTTTCTCGTATGCCGAACTGTGCATAAACAGACTCGTATTTAACTGTTATCATTGCTGTTTTACCGTCGGGAAGAATTTCTTTTTCAATGGTGTATTTGTCCGCTGAAAGCTTTTCTTCCGACTTGTCGCTGTAAACGGCATAGACTTCCATACCCGTCAGGTCAATGTTGTTGATATCGTCCGTTCTGAAATCAAAATCATCGGGGAATGCAGCATACACAGAGTTGAGAACCTTTGTGTCTTCATCGCGGAGAACACGTACTTTGAATGTCTCGGTAAGGTTCTCATATTTCACCGTAACGGTTTCGTATTTTTCCGCCTTGCCGAAGTTTTTGTCGGTAGTGATTTCATATTCATCGGCAGAAAGTGTCCTGACAGTTCCATCAGACATTTCGACATTCAGGATAATTCCGTTCGGCTCAAACTTTTCACCGACGGTATATTCATCCTTGAAGGACGAGTCAAAGGTCAGCAGAAGTTTCTGTGGAGTGATTGCAACGGTGGTCTGCGTTGTGGTAGTGGTTGTCGTAGTAGTTGTTGTTGTGGTGGTGGTAGTTGTTGTATTTTTCTCCTCGAGTTCTTCACGGATTTTTTCTACCGTATAGCCGACCGCAACCGTACCTATTGATGCCGCAAGAATAATTGCACACGCAACAAGGATGCTCCATACTTTCTTGCTGAATCTGCCTTTGTAAGTTTTGTTTATAAACGGGATAACCTTTGAATAATCGTCATCTTCAAGATTATCAAGAATATCTATACATTCATCTATCAAATCGCAGTCGGGTTCGTCCTTCTCAAGCTCTTTGTCAATCACATCATTAAGAAGCTCTGCGATTTCAGCTTTCAATGTGCTCTCATCTAAAATTTCATTGAGGATTGTTTTATTTATCATAATCTTATTCACGGTATCACCTCATTCAAATAAATTGTTGTCGTAAATCAAATCTTTTATATGTTGCCGCAGCCTTGATACCCGTTTGGCGACGGCTGTCGGTTGAATTCCAAGCATTTCCGCAATTTCTTTCAGCGATTTTTGTTGTACATATTTTAGTATGTATAATTCCTGCTCTTGCTGAGTCAGGGTAGCTATAAGAATCCGCGCGAATTCGTCATAGTCAAAATCGGCGGATATTATCGGCGGTGCAGGTGTGTTTTCTGCTGTATCAAGGTCGACCGTCCGAGTGCGCTCCTTAATATATTGCTCCGTCGTCCGCTTGACGAAATTATCTGCCGTTCTGTAAAGAAATGCCCTCGGTTGTTCTATCTTTTCGCCTTCAGTAAGTTTCCGTTGCAGTATGACGAAAGCATCCTGTACACAATCTTCCGCGTGTTCGCTGAACTCACCGAGACGCACACGGCAGTATTTAAAAAGACTTTGGTAATATTTCTCGTAGCAGTCGTTGATGAACTGCTCAACAGACATATTTTCTTCCACCGTATACACCTCCTTCTGTTTAGTAGTCAGCTAAAACACGATTTGTGACATAAAAAATCTAAAAATATTATAAAACTTTTTACAGACTTATTATATTGACATATTAAACAATAAACCCGACATCATTTCTACTGTGATGTCGGGACGTTTTGAACCGATATATTGAAATTCTCTGGAGTATCTGTTATAATACTGTTGTCAGTGTGACAACAATATGACAACAAAAATCTTGATAGTCCATATTCATTGGATAATCTGAGCAATTCCGATAACACGTGTAAAAATACCCATACAAAAGTGTTTAAGTTAAAGTTATCGGGATTGAGTGGGAATGATAACCGAAGCGAAAAAATCCTTATTTATCAAGGGTTTCAGGACTTCGGAAAAGCCGATTGATACTCAAATGAAACTGAGTACGGCTTTTTCACAATAAAATCATACAGAGATAACCTCTCTCGTTTGAACACTTAGTTCATCCGAGAGGGGTATTTTTATGTCCGAAATCAGGTGAGTGATACTGTAATTTTGCCATGTGTTCCGCAACATTTTCAGTTAAAATTGAAAAAGAGTGCAATACATAGGTTAAAGCAAAATTTTCGGTTAAAACCACTAAAAGCGTACACTGAAAAGAAAAGGTGATTGGACAAGTTTAACTAAATTATTTCATATCATAATATTGATTTATGCAAGTTGCTGTGTTATATTAATTCTAAACAGGAGATAACCTATTTATCGGCAAAATTGATAAGAAAATTATTATCGGAAAACAAATTTATTCTTATGAAGGAGTGAGGGAATGAGTTGCAAAGGATACAAGTGGTATTCGGGTGTTCCTCATTGCCACACAGTTGCATCCGACGGCGGGCTTACATTAAAGCAGGTTGTTGAAAAGGCTAAGAAAAGCAAAATAGATTTTCTTATGATCACTGACCATAATGTTAACTGCAAGGTTTTTCCTGAGATTGACGGGCTTACTCTTGTTTACGGTGCCGAGCTGACAAAACGCGGAGGACATTGTAATATGTGGGGTATTAAAGATGTTATTGATAACGCTGCATTCATCACAAAGTGGAAGGAGCACTTTACAAACAACGACTCAACATACAAAGACAAAAAAGCATATTGCGAAGAAAATAACATAGATATCGATTTCAATCTTCGCAAGAATAAAGCAGATATTCACACAGGTGCCATGGAAGAAATAACAAGCACGGATTGTGCTGATTTTGTGTTTATTATTTATGAAAACACCGATTCTGCAGGTCACGATTTCGGCTTTTCATTCAACAACTCAGTTTATAAAAATGCATTCAACAAAGAAGATAATTACGGTTACGAAGTAATTAAAGCTATTGAAGACAGAGAAACCTATGCTACAGAAGATTGGCTTATTATTGTAACTTCAGACCACGGTGGAATAGGTACAGGTCACGGTGGTCCAAGTATTCAAGAAAGAATGACGTTTGTAGTAATGAATAAAGAATGGGATTAAACAATGAATAAAACAAAATTCAACTATGATTATTCCCAAATATTGTGGATGAAAATGTTCCTTGCAAAGCCCGATTTCCCCAATAATACATCAGATGTACTCATAAATTTTGAACAAGCACTTGAAATTATTAAGGGAATTGACAATATAACTCAAGGAATAAAGAAAATCATTTACCTTGTAGGCTGGCAGGGCTTAGGTCACGATGACTGCTATCCTGAAATGGATGTTATAAACCCATATCTTAAAAGAGATTGCGATACAACTGCCAAAGAAAGCCTTTTGTGGCTTGTTGAGGAAGCTAAAAAATGCAATACTGTCATAAGCTTCCACGGTAATGTGGCTGATGCATATAAGGCAAGTCCTACCCACGAGGAATTTGTAAAAGCAGGTGCAGTTCTAAAAAATGCTGATGGTACGCCTGCAGTTATAGAAATTTTCAATGATAGAGATGCATATAAAACTTCATACAAGCAATATTGGGAAAGCGGACTTTTTAAGAAAATCTTTGATGATTTCTGTGAAGCTGTTCCCGTAAAGGAAGCAGGAACGGTTCACCTTGATAATTTCTGTGTTGCGGAAAACTTTTTTCCGAGAACAGATGTTGAAGAGCAGAATGAGGCAAGAAACAAAATGCTTGATTATGTTCAAAGCCTCGGCATTGATGTAACAAGCGAATATACATATCGTGAGCTCCCGTTGCGAGCAGATGCAGACAATCACCCTGTAAGAAAATATTATGGTCTGTATGAAAAGGATTTACCTGTAGGTAGTTGGAAGAATGCTCCCATACACACTCTCGGTAGAATTCCTGCAGTATGGTGGATGACCAATATGACAATTGATGATTGCATCAACATTCAGCCATCTGAATTCAGCGGTTATCTTAAAGATGCTGTTCTGAAAACCGTTTTCTACGGAACAATGCACGGCGAGGATATCTGGATGAATAACGGTATTGAAAAGGAAGTTTGGGTTCCTTTGTTTATAAAGGAATTTTGCACCCATCATATTCCGTACATTTATCTAAACCGCTATAAAAGATTGGGCTATAAGGAAGATGAAGGGAATTTTGTTGTAAGCTTTTCTGATGGTGTTGAAAGTGCGGGTAAAACTAAAACAATCACCAAAAACGGAGTAGTTCTCAAAAGCGGAAACGATGTTATTCTTCCTTTGACAGAGGATAATAAAATCTTTGTTGCCTATTCAGAAAACGGCAGAAAAGGTGAATGGAATATACCCGATGCTGAATTTGAAAAAGCAAGTGTTTATAACATCACGGCAGACGGAAACGAGTGTATCGGCGATGTTTTGGTTACGGATAAAAAAATATCGCTCAGCCTCAAAGCAGGTCAGGCTGTAGCGATTAAAGGAATATTCTGATGTAATCCGTTTTGAAGGTGAGGTTTAGATACAATGCTGAAAATCAAGAAAACCACAATAAAAATAGGTCTCGAAAAACCGCTGAAAATTCTTCATATGACAGACTCACATCTCCCATTTTATTGTGACAGTGACTCTGAGAATATGATAAGACAGGGCAAAAAACGAAACGAGAAAAGAAGCGTACGAAATCTCAACAAGCTGATAAAGTACGGTGAAAAGAACTGCGATCTGATTGTTCATACCGGAGATCTTATCGACTACATATCAAAGCCTTGTGTTGAATTTGCGAAGGATTTTTTAAAGAGGGATAAGTTTCTTTTCGTTGCAGGCAATCCGGAATATGCCAACTCCGACGGCGTACAAGCTGATATGGCTTCCCGTCTTAACAGTTTGGAAGAAATCGGTGGATATCCTGTTAATATATTCTTTA
>JAZSID010000006.1:0-6540 GCA_045533625.1 Acutalibacteraceae bacterium
CACCGTACTTGAATGCATCTGTAAGGTAACCGAACTTTGCATAAGCCTCTTCATCGGAAAGGCCGAGAAGCGAGAACATTCTCTTCTGAAGGTCGGGGTTTGTGATACGGATTGAACCTGAACTGAGCTCAACACCGTTGAGAACAAGGTCGTATGCCTTCGCACGAACCTGAGCCTTGTCTGTTTCAAGGTATTCAAGGCATTCGTCCATCGGAGATGTGAACGGGTGATGCATTGCAACCCAAGTCTGTGCATCCTCGTCCCAATCAAAGAACGGGAACTCTGTGATCCAGAGAAGGTTGAACTTGTCCTTCGGGATAATATCGAGCTTCTTTGCAACTTCCTGACGGAGTGCGCCGAGAACTGAATAAACAATTGAATTCTTAACGTCACCGATGATAAGAACAACGTCGCCTGCCTTTGCGTCTGCACGCTCAAGGATAGCCTTCATTTCGTCCTCTGTCATAAACTTTGCGAAGGATGAAGCCATTGTGCCGTCCTCATTAAGTCTTACCCAAGCAAGACCCTTTGCACCGCTGCCGCGTACCATTTCTGTGAGCTTGTCAATCTCTTTACGTGTAAGAGTTGTTACGGCATTCTTTGCTGTGATACCGCGGACAGAACCGCCCTCTGCAACGGGACCGCTGAATACGCCGAAGCCGCAATCCTTAACGATGTCGCTGAGGTCGTAAAGCTCCATTCCGTAACGTGTGTCGGGCTTGTCAGAACCGTAGCGGTCCATTGATTCTTTATAAGTAAGACGCGGAATCGGAGTTTCGATTTCAACGCCGAGAGCTTCCTTGAAAACTCTCTTCATATAGCCCTCACCGATTGCAAGAACGTCTTCCATATCAACAAAAGACATTTCAAGGTCAATCTGTGTGAATTCGGGCTGACGGTCTGCACGGAGGTCTTCGTCACGGAAGCAACGTGCAATCTGCATATATCTGTCAAAGCCTGCTACCATTGAAAGCTGCTTGTAAAGCTGAGGTGACTGCGGAAGAGCATAGAATGTTCCGTTGTGGATACGGCTGGGAACAAGGAAGTCTCTTGCGCCTTCAGGAGTTGACTTGATAAGAATCGGAGTTTCAATTTCGATAAAGCCGTTCTCGTCAAAGTAGTCACGTGTGATCTTACAGATCTTATGACGCATAATAATGTTCTTCTGCAAGTCAGGACGGCGAAGGTCGAGATAACGGTACTTAAGTCTTGTAAGTTCCGATGTCTGGCAGTTTTCAACGATTTCGAACGGAGGAGTTTCGCTCTTGCCGAGAACTCTCAAATCCTTAACGTCGATTTCGATGTCACCTGTCGGGATATCCTTGTTCTTTGAAGAACGCTCACGGACAACACCCTTTGCCATAAGAACAAATTCACTTCTTGCAGCAAAAGCTTTTTCGAAAATTTCCTTGTCTGTGTTTTCGTCAAATGCAAGCTGAACGATACCTGTACGGTCACGAAGGTCGATGAAAATAAGTGCGCCGAGGTCACGCTGACGCTGAACCCAACCTGCAACAGTTACTTCTTTACCTGCATCTTCAATTCTTAAATCGCCACAGTAATTTGTACGTTTTAATCCGGTCATAAAATCCATTACATTATGCCTCCCAAAAATTTGCTTAAATCAATTGCTTCGGAGTTGCTTACCAGATCCTGCAAGTCGTTTGCCGCATTCTGAAGCGAAAGCTCCATAAATGTATCTGCAAAGTCATCGATTGCAAGCTCGGTAATTTCACCTGTCTGCATATTTTTAACTTTTGCAACGTTTGCTTTGATATCGTCCTCGCCGATAACAGTTGTGAATCTTGCGCCGATTTTATCCGCGTACTTCATCTGCGCCTTGAGTGAACGGCCGACAACATCAAACTCTGCAAACATTCCTGACTGACGAAGCTCAGTTGCCATTGCAGCAGCTTTGAGAGATGCTTCTTCGCCGATGTTTGCAATATATATTTCACACTTCTTTGCTTCCGGAAGCTTGATTCCCTGTGCTTCAAGCAAAAGAAGAAGTCTTTCAATGCCAAGTCCGAAACCGAGAGCAGGTACGTGAGAACCGCCGATTTCTTCGATAAGACCGTCATATCGACCGCCCGCACAAACTGCACTCTGTGCGCCGAGTGAATCCGTAAGGAATTCGAAAACCGTTCTTGTGTAGTAATCAAGACCGCGGACGATGTGCGGATTAACTTCGTAAGAGATACCCATATTGTCAAGGTACATCTTTACCTTTTCGAAGTGATCCTTACATTCGTCGCAGAGGAAATCGAGAATAATCGGAGCATCTGCCGCAATTTCGTGGCAGACAGGACTCTTACAGTCAAGAATTCTCATCGGATTTCTGTCAAGTCTGTCAAGGCAGGTGCCGCAAAGCTCACCCTTGCGTGATTCAAAATAGGCCTTGAGAGCCGCGTGGTATTCCTTTCGGCATTTCGGACAGCCGATTGAATTTATTTCAAGACGGATTCTGTCGATTCCGAGGAAACCGAAAACTTCGTTTGCAACAGAAATAACTTCTGCATCCGCTGCGGGTGATGCCGTGCCGTAGCACTCAATTCCGAACTGATGGAACTCGCGAAGTCTGCCTGCCTGAGGTTTTTCGTAACGGTAGCAGGATGTTATGTAGCTGACCTTCTGCGGCATAGCCTCGTTTGTAAGACCGTGCTCAAGGAAAGCTCTTGCCGCACCTGCCGTGCCCTCGGGACGAAGTGTGATTGAGCGTCCGCCCTTGTCTTCAAAAGTGTACATTTCTTTCTGTACGACGTCGGTTGTGTCGCCGACAGAACGAGTGAAAAGCTCCGTATGCTCAAAAACTGGAGTTCTGATTTCCCTGAAACCAAACTCATTCGCAATTTCAAGCACAGTTCTTTCCACGAACTGATTCTTGTGGCTGTCTGCAGGAAGAACATCAAGCGTTCCCTTAACAGCCTTTGTTATAAGTGCCATAGAAAAATCTCCTCTTTTATATCGGTAAATCTCTTTCCGATAACGTGCCGAATAACCGCCGACTATTTTTTCAATCGGTGGTTATTCCGGTCATTTAAAATTTAGTTTAGTGCTTCGGGTTAACGATATCTCTCCAATCAAGGTCGCCTCTGTCAAGGCTGTGGATGAGAGCCTCTGCAGTTGCGATATTCGTAGCCGCAGGTACATTATGCACATCACAGATACGAAGCAAGCTGTTTACATTAGGCTCGTGCTCTTTCGGGTCAAGCGGGTCGCTGAAAATAAGAAGCATATCAATCTCATTACAAGCAATGAGTGAGCCGATCTGCTGATCTCCACCCTGAGCACCACACAAAAATCTTACAATATCAAGACCTGTTGCATCGGCTACCAGCTTACCTGTTGTGCCTGTTGCAAAAAGCTTGTGACGGCTTAAAATTCCGCAGTACGCAATACAAAACTGCGTCATAAGTTCTTTTTTTGCATCGTGTGCAATAATTGCAATGTTCATATTTTACCTCCATTCGAATTTTAACATTTAGACTTTTCTGTTTACGTTATTATTAATAAGTTATCAAAACTTTGTTTGACTAATTTTTATTATCTAAGCTTTATGCATTGCCAAGTATTATTTATATAAAGAAAAGTTTGTGGGGTCGTAAGTTATATCCAAATCAGCGTTACCGCTACCATAGTAGTCAGTCATTTGCTTTTCTCTCATTGTTGTCATTTCTGTCATTTCTTCAGAAGTCATCGGTGTAATATGTTGTTTTTCAGTCTTAAAAAGGCATTCGCCGAAAACACCGGAATAAAACTGGAACAAACAGCCGACAAAGCAAGCACAAACCAACAAAACTTTTATTGCTTTCATAGGACGTTTTTTGTTTTTAACCCATCGCTGTTTTTCATTTAATTGTGTGATTTCATTAATTGCATAAACAATTGAAAAAACACAGAAAATAATAAAACAACAAATACCCGGAAAACACACTCTGAAAACCAACGTTCCCGTCAGGCTTGTTAAAATTTGCGATCCTCCGCCTAAAATCAAAACTGCCGGT
Source organism: Acutalibacteraceae bacterium (assembly GCA_045533625.1). GTDB lineage: Bacteria > Bacillota > Clostridia > Oscillospirales > Acutalibacteraceae > CAG-488. The sequence continues at coordinate 4,005 of JAZSID010000006.1, forward strand.
ACAACAAGATTATGAAGCTTTATATAAATCATTGCTCCCGAATAAAGTAATGAACCGATAAACAGCACAGCATAAAGAATCCACAAACACATTATCAAACTGTTTACTTTATTTGAAAAAACAATTTCATTTCCAAAAATTGCATCATTGAGCATAAGATATACTTTCAACAATGTGTTCGCAACAAAAAGAATAAAAAGCACAGAACATACCGTTATTGAAAAAGCTTTACCTTTACGCGTTTTACGGTTGAAATAAACCAACCAGAAGCACACTGCAAATAACATAGCAAAAACAAGCACATACATACTCAAGTTATCAATCCAGAGTTTTCTGACCATAATTAATAAATCAGTTAAAACACCTCTTTTTTCTAATGTGCTTTGGAGTTTTATTCTTGCAAGAGTTCCGGGAGACAGAATAACAGACAAATATCCTGCAACAGAAAGTATGACCGATACAAGTACGTTACGATTAAATCTCTTATTACTAATCAATTCGTGCAGAAAAAGTAACGTAAACCACCCTATAAACATCATTCCGGTCTGTTCCATAGTTGCTCCACCAAGGAAAGCCAGTGCTAATAGCCACTTCGAATCAACATTTTTAACTGACAAAAACATTGTAGCCGTCAGCAAAAAAATCGGAAGACAATAATTACACCATCCCGTCAGAAAATAAACATTCGTATTAAATAAATTTGGTCTGATGGTCATTAAAAGAAATGTACCCACGCAAATTCCTATACGATAGTCATTTTTTTGTTCGAACAGCATTTTTGATGCAAACACACACATTAAAACAAATCCTAAAGGACACAGCACACGCCATATAAACTGTGTAACATTGTTTCTAAGGAGTAACAAAACAATGGCGTGTATCAATGTGCGTCCGTTACATTCAGTCATGTGCCATTTCATAAACTGAAGCCATACCTGTGCAGAAGAGACTGCCGGTTGCATATAGAAATAATCATCCGGCAGAAAATCTGCTGACAGTACTACGCCGAACGTAGCAATAAACATTATTAACATTACCCACAGATGATATCTGCTTGTAATCTCTTTAAAAAACCTTTTCATAAGTAAGCCTCGTGATCAAACTTATTCTTCACCCTTAGTTGTATCCTCGGAGGTATCCTGTTCAACAGTTCCCTCAGAGGGTTCCGATTCCTCTGCGTCCTCGTGTTCAACGGGAGTGATTGTGATAAGCTTTTCGCCCTCAGTAACTCTCATTACGCGAACACCCTTTGACGGACGTGCGAATGTGCTGATTCCGTCTGCAGGAATACGGATGATAATACCGTCAGATGCAATAAGAATGATATCGTCATCATCGCTTACGGATGTAACCGCTGCAATGTCGCCATATTTTTCAACGTGATAGTTGATAAGTCCTTTACCGCCTCTTGTCTGAACACGGTAATTTTCGAATTCACTCTTTCTGCCGTAGCCTGTTTCGCTGACTGTGAGGATTGTCTTTCCTTCCTCAACAACCGTCATACCGACAACTTCGTCGCCTTCCTTAAGCTCGATTGCCTTAACGCCACGTGCAGTTCTGCCTATCGGACGTGCATCGTTTTCGTTGAAGCGGATACACATACCCTTCTTTGTTGCAACGATGAGGTCATCGTCACCCGTCGTCGTTGTTACCCATGCAAGTTCGTCACCCTCATCAAGAGTGATTGCAAGAACACCTGCACGGCGGATTGATTTATACTCATCAAGGCTTGAACGCTTGATGATACCCTTACGGGTGAACATACAAAGGTATCCTGTTTCTTCATCAAGAGCCGTGAAGCGGATCATTGAAGAAACTTTCTCGTCACCCTCAAGCGGAAGAAGGTTAACAATGTTCATACCCTTGCTTGTTCTTGAACCCTCGGGAATTTCATAGCCTTTAAGCTTGAACGTACGTCCCTTTGTTGTGAAGAACGAAATGAAATCGTGCGTTGATGCTGTGAACATCGTTCTTACGATATCATCTTCACGCCTTGTAAGACCCTTGACACCACGGCCGCCTCGACGCTGAGTCTGGTACTCTGTCATCGGGATACGCTTGATGTAACCGAAGTCTGTGAATGTGAATACGCAGGTTTCTTCGGGAATAAGATCTTCGATATCCACTTCGCCCGAAACGTTCATAATTTCTGTACGGCGCTCGTCACCAAACTTTTCTGCGATTTCAAGAGCTTCTTCCTTAACGACTGCAAGAAGCTTCGCATCGTCTGAAAGAAGGTCGAGGAAGTAAGCGATTTTCTCTTTGAGCTCGCCGAGTTCATCCTCTATCTTGACTCTTTCAAGACCCGTCAACTGGCCGAGACGCATCTGCACGATAGCCTGCGCCTGAATATCGTCGAGTCCGAAACGCTCCATAAGAGCTTCTTTACCTTCATTAATGCTCTTTGATGAACGAAGGATATTGATAACCTCGTCGATAAAGTCAAGAGCTGTAAGCAAGCCTTCAAGGATATGCGCTCTGTCCTGAGCTTTCTTGAGGTCGAACTGTGTACGTCTTGTAACAACCTCCTGCTGGA
>JAZSID010000018.1:0-6843 GCA_045533625.1 Acutalibacteraceae bacterium
GACAGCTTTGAAGATATTTTAAAAATTATAAAGGGATGATTGGTTGATGAAGATTTTTTCAGCGAAAAATGTAATCAGTGTACTTTCATTTACACTTTTTGCTCTTTGCCTTGCAGACAGATATCTTACACACAAAAGTGATGTCGACGCAAGTATCATCAGACTTAAAGAAACCTTGAAACCTTCCCCTGCTGAAGTAACGGCAGAGGAAACAGCAGAAACTACAGAAGGAGATACAGCAAATGGATAACGAAAAGAAAATAAGTTGCCACTTTATATCCAACACACACTGGGACAGAGAGTGGCGCTTCTCCGCAAGAAGAACACAGTATATGCTCGGCTATATGCTCGATATGCTCATTGACATCATCGAAAAGAACCCCGAGTACAAGCATTTCCACCTTGACTCACAGACAATGCCCGTTCAGGATTACCTTGAGGTATATCCCGAGAAGAAGGAGCTTTTCAAGAAGCTTGTTTCTGAGGGTAAGATCGGTGTAGGTCCGTGGTTCTGCCTTCCCGACGAATTTACGGTCGGCGGCGAAGCACTCATCCGTAACCTTCTCCTCGGCCACAGAATCGGCAAGGAAATGGGCGGTATCAGCAAGACAGGTTATTCACCCTTCGGCTGGGGTCAGATTTCACAGCTTCCGCAGATTTATGCAGGCTTTGACATCCACTTCGCATCTTTCTACCGCGGTGTTAACGAGTACACAGCTCCCCGTTCAGAGTTCTACTGGGAAAGCCCGGACGGAACACGCATCTACGCTTCACGTCTTGCAAAGCGTCCGCGTTACAACATCTGGTACATCGTTCAGCGTCCTGTTTATTACAACCAGTCAAACGAAAACAACCGTGATATGGTATGGAACGATAACAACGGTGTGTTCAAGTTTGTAGATAACGAAAATCAGAAGCTCGACTATCAGTACGTTCACCCGTTCTTTGAGTACCACAAGGAAAACATCAAAGACCGCGCTGAGCAGGCTATGCGCGAGCAGGACGGCGACTGGACAACTTCTCACCGTTTCTGGTCTCTCGGCCACGACTCATCCTGCCCGGACATCCGCGAGGTTGAGATGATCAAGGATCTTGATGCTGTTCTTCCGAACGCAGAAGTTTTCCACAGCACACTCAAAGAAATGGAGCAGGGCATCATCGACGAGTTTGACGAGAATTCACCCGTGCTCAAGGGCGAAATGCGTGAGCCGTTCACAAAGGGCAGCGTAAGCCCCGTTATGGGTTGGATTCTTTCTGCAAGAACATACATCAAGCAGGACAACTTCAAGACAGAAACTCAGCTTATGAACTATGCTGAACCTCTTGCAGTTTTCTCAGCTCTTGCAGGTGCACCGTTCCAGAAGAATTTCATTGACCTTTCATATAACTATCTTCTTCAGAACCACGGCCACGACAGCATCGGCGCTTGCGGACGTGATATCGTTTACGAAGATGTTGTTTCCCGTTACAGACAGTCAAAGGAGCTTTCAAACTGCGTTTACGAGCGTGCATTTATGGACGTTGCAGGCGACATCAAGCTTGACGGTTTCACACGTGACGATGCAGCTATCGTTGTTTACAACCCTGCACCGTTCAAGAGAAGCGAGAGCGTTCAGATGACAATCGAGCTTCCGATGGAATGGAAGGCAGACAGCTTCAAGATCACAGACGTTGACGGCGAAGTTCTTACATATCAGGTTCTTGCAACAAACAAGCACGTTGCACAGATTATCCAGAACCCGAACGACGTTGCAAACGTTCTTCATACTCAGCAGTACAAGATCGTTGTTGACGTTAAGGACATCCCGGGCTTCGGTTACAGAACACTCAAGCTTCAGCCGCTTTACAATGTGCGTGCAACAACTCCGAAGACAATGCTCAAGAGAGCACAGGTTATGGAGAACGAATACCTTAGAGTTTCATTCAACGCAAACGGTACATACAACGTTCTTGACAAGGCTAACGGCAAGTCGTACGAAGGCCTCGGCTACTTCAAAGATACAGGCGAAATCGGTAATCCCTGGGAGCACATCGTTCCTGAAAACGACGAAACATTCACAACTCTTAATGAGAGAGCAAAGATCACACTTCTCCACGAAGGTGAACTTGAAGTTTCATACAAGATTGAAATTGACTGGGCACTTCCCGAGGGAAGAAGCATGGACGAAAAGACCCGTTCACCGCACCTCAACCCCTGCAAGATTGTCAATATCGTAACTCTTCGCAAGGGTGCAAAGTATCTTGAAATCGAAACAACAATCGACAACCAGTCAGAGGATCACTACCTTCAGGTTGCATTCCCGACAGACATCAAGTCCGAGTTCTCATACGCTCAGGGTCAGTTCGACGTTGTTAAGCGTCAGGTTGCAAAGCTTGACTATTCAATCTATGATGAAATCCCGATGACAGAGCATCCGATGAATTCATTCGTTGACGTTACAGACGGCACAAACGGTGTTGCACTTCTTAACACAGGCCTTAAGGCTTACGAAGCAAGCGACGACGAGTGCGGTACAGTTTACCTTTCACTCCTTCGTGCATATCCGCTTCGTATCTGCGTAACATCAGATATGCAGGACTACAGCAAGGTTGACAAGGGCTCACAGTGCATCGGCAAGAATACATACCGTTACGCATTTATGCCACACGCAGGCGACTGGGAAGAGGGCAACGTATGGGGCGAATCAGAGCGCTTCAACCTCAGCTTCGGTATTGCACAGTTTGCACCGACAGAGCATGGTAAGAACGGTCTTGTTCATTCATTCCTTGAGCTTGAAAACGAGAAACTCAACGTCAGCGCAGTTAAGCTCAGCGAGGACGGCGAAGGCTATGTTGTACGTATATTCAACCCGTCAGACAACGCTGTGAAGACATCAATCCGTCTTAACGGCGGTATGGCTCCGATTGAAAAGGCACAGTCACCTGTTGAAAGACAGAAGGCTGAATTCGAACTTCCTGCTTACTCAGGCAAGAAGTGGAGCGAGGTTAAGCTCGTAAGCCTTGAAGAGAAGGACATCGAACCGCTTACAATGAAGGAAGACGGCTTCGTAGATTTCGAAATCACAGGTAAAAAGATTCTTACAATCAAGTTTGTAGGCTAATCAATAAAATGACCTCCGAAGGAAACTTCGGAGGTTTTTTGTTTGTTCTTTACCCGGATAATTTCGGGTTTGTGGGGGTGTTTTAAAACCAACACCGTAGGGGCAGATATCATCTGCCCGTCAAATTTGTGTGTTTCTGACGGGAACATAATATGTTCCCCTGCAGATACGATTCCGTCTCAAGGGTCGTAGGGTTCGGGTTTCCCGAACCGAAAATTGTGCATTATTCAACGGGACGTCGAGGACGTCGTCCCCTACAAACGCGATTTTAATCGTGCGTTATAATCAGCGGCGCAGCCCCACAACTATTCGTTATTATCTCTTATCTATTATCTGCAAAGGTGTAACCTTTGCTCTACAAACCCGAATTTGCAGAACAACTATAATGTTAATCCATATTTTATCTTCAACGTTTTAAGATATTCTTTCTGTTCTTTTGTTATTCTGTAACTCTCAACCGATTTTTGTATCGCCTTGTTGTGCGTCCACGGATCAAGATTTTTATTTTCAATAAACGGCAGGGTTTCTTCATAACGGTATGCAAGCGCCGTTGCGAAATACCACGCAACCATCATCTTAACGTAATACTCATCCGACCTTATTTCTGCAACCTTCTGCGGATAAGAAACGCTGAAATCCTCTTCAAGAAAATGCAGCATCAGCATTTCAATTGCAAAACGTATGGTATACGGCTCATCGCTTTTCAGCCACTTTTCAATTTCCGCAAGAAGTTCCGAACGGTGCTTTTTAAACACGACGGGACGCATCATATCGCAGGTCGCCCAGTTATCAACAAACGGGAGAAAAACATTCAGATATTCTACCGTTTCGTAGAAATCTTTCAGGGAAGAAATCATAAACGCGTGAAGGTTGTTTTCTTCATAATATTTATGCGGTAGGATTTGAAGAAACTCCCCTGCCATATCTGTTTTTAAAAACTCTTTGGCAAATTTGCGGAGCTCAGGCGTCCGTACGCCTATAACGAGGTCGCTTTCAACCGTCGGCATAAGCTTCGAATGAAATTCTTTATACTTTAAATCCTGCATCGAAAAAAGCTTTTCACGGACATATTTTTCTGCGCCTGTCATTTCAGTTTTTCCCATTCCTTTTCGCGGAATCCCGTAAGTACAGTTTCACCGTCAACGATTATCGGGCGCTTGACGAGCATACCGTCACTTGCAAGGACTTTCAATTGCTCCTCCTCGCTCATTGTCGGGAGCTTATCCTTAAGCTGCATAGATTTATAAAGCAAACCGCTTGTGTTGAAGAACTTTTTAAGCGGCAAACCGCTTTTCTCGTACCACATTTTAAGCTCGTCATAGGACGGGTTTTCTTCTTTTATGTGTCTTGTTTCAACCTTTACGCCATTATCATCGAGCCATTTTTTCGCCTTCTGACAAGTTGTGCATTTCGGATACCAGATTAAAAGCATCGTTATCACTCCTTTTTATAATAGTATCATTTTTCGCTACAGATAGCAAGAAAAAAGCGTTGTGCTCGTGTGAACACAACGCTTGAATTTTTATCAGGCTTTTGCCGTCTTTTTCTTTGTCAGGAGCTGGATTACAATAACCAATGCAATCAACACAACACCTGCAATATCCGTAGCAATACCCGGAATAATCATACACAAGCCGCCTGCAAGAGCAAGGATTCTCTGCCACCACGGCATCGGCTTAAGAAGGTAGCCTTCCATACCTGCGGAAACGATGAAAATACCGCAAAGTGCCGTTACAACAAGGAGTACGATTTCATACCACGGCTTGTCTGAACCGACGATGAGCATTTCGGGGCTGAAAGCAAAGATATACGGAACGATGAATGCCGTGATAGCAAGTCTTGTTGCCGTAACACCCGTCTTCATCGGGTTAGACTTTGCAATCGCTGAGCCTGCATATGCCGCAAGGGCAACGGGCGGTGTGATATCCGCAACGATTCCGAAATAGAACACGAACATATGAGCCGCAAGAACGGGAATGCTCAGGCTGTTCATAAGAATCGGAGCAACCATTGATGCCATAATAACGTAGTTAGCTGTTGTCGGAACACCCATACCAAGAACGATACACATAAGCATCGTAAGAAGAAGTGCGAAAATCGGGTGGATTCCTGCCGCAGAATGAACAAGTGAAGAAAGCACATTTGCAAGACCCGTCTGCTGAACCATTGCGGAAATACATCCTGCAACAGCACAAGCAAGAGCAACGCCGATTGCGTTCTTTGTTCCGTTTGCAAGAGAACGGAAATAAATTTCGAAGTCCATTTCGAACTTTTTGTGTGCGATTGATTTTACAATACCTTCAACAAGCTTAACTCCGATTGCAACAAAGATAGCAAGAATTGCTGACTTTGCAGGAGAGAAGTTGTTCATTGCAACAACAAGAGCAACAACAGGAAGAAGAAGGTAACCCTTTGAGAAAACAAGCTTGAAGAAATTCGGGATTGATTCCTTCGGAAGACCCTTAAGGCCGAGCTTCTTTGCTTCAAAGTGAATCATCATAAAGATACCTGTGAAGTAAAGAACAGCAGGAAGAATTGCGGCAATCGCAATCTGCGCATACGGTAAACCCGTATATTCAGTCATAAGGAAAGCAGCAGCACCCATAATCGGGGGCATAATCTGTCCGCCTGTTGAAGCGGCAGCCTCAACCGCTGCGGCAAATTCGGGCTTGTAACCGCATCTCTTCATTGTGGGAATTGTAACGGAACCGCTGCCAACTGTGTTTGCAACGGAAGAACCTGAATACATACCTTCCATTGCGCTTGAGATAACAGCAACTTTAGCAGGACCGCCCGTTGACTTACCTGCAATTGAGTTTGCAAGGTCAACGAAGAATGCGCCGATACCCGACTGCTCAAGGAACGAAGCAAAAATAATGAACAATACGATAAATGAAGCGCAGACGTTAAGCGGAGTGCCTGCGATACCTTCCGTTGTATAGAAAAGCTTATACATAATCATACGCAACGGATACTTCGTATCGTTTACTATAAAAGCGTATGCGATAAACGCCGCCGAAACGCAGACAATCGGAAGGCCGACAACACGTCGGCAAGCTTCAAAGAGAAGCACCGTACCGATAATCGCAATTGCGATATCAAGCTCGTTGATTCTTGAAGCTCTGTCAACAATCGCCTGACAATTTATTGCATAGTAGAAGAATGAACCCGCGCCGACAGCCGCGAAAATATAATCGTAGAACGGAACGTGGTTGATTCTTTTCTTTTCTTTCTTTCTTACGGGATAGATAATAAACGCCATAAAGACGATAATACCTATAAACCACGACATCTTCTGTCTTTCCTCCATTGTACCTGTCCAACCGTCGAACATTACATAGACAGAGAAAAGAATCATCGCGATTTTAATAATCTTTTCAAATATACCTTTAAAGTGACGGGTATTTGACTCCTTGTCAAAGTCCGCCATCAACTGGTCAACGTCAATAACTTCGTCCTCATCAGCCGACATGGTGATGGGCTTTGTGTTTACATCTGACATCTGTTACAGTCCTTTCGTCAGAATTTCGAATCCTGTGACGATTTCAAAAACCACCCTCGCATTCCTTCCGCAGGTATCACGCAGGCTGATTTCCTCGCCGTCCAGAGTAGGTATATGGTCAGAAACCGTTCCGACAATATACCTCAACGGGTCATACGTTATGTCAAAACCCGTTATAATCATATTCCCCTCATCGTCAAAGGTCATTTTCTGGTCGCCCTCAAGCGCCGTCTGCACCCC
>JAZSID010000132.1:0-40961 GCA_045533625.1 Acutalibacteraceae bacterium
AATAACAGGAAGTGCAAGAGGAATAGTTCTATCAACCCTTGAAGGAGATGCAACGAGACCCACGGCAGACCGTGCAAAGGAAGCGCTGTTTTCAATGATACAGTTTGATATCGAGGGCAGAGAGGTGCTTGACCTTTTTGCAGGTTCGGGACAGCTTGGTATCGAAGCTTTAAGCAGAGGCGCGGCGTATTCAACTTTTGTTGATTTGAACAAAGATGCCGTCAGCGTTATCAAGTCCAACCTTCTCTCAACAGGTTTGCATAAGAATTCTGCAGTCTTGCAGTCTGATGCATTTACCTTCCTGAGAAACAGCAGGAAAAAATTTGATATAGTTTTTATGGATCCACCGTATTCAAAGGGTCTTTTGCAGAAGGCGCTTCTGTTGGTTGTTGACGTTATGAACGACGGCGGAGTAATAATCTGTGAACATCCCTACGGCGAGGAAATGCCACAGAATGTCGGAAGGTTTTCGATTTACCGTGAGTATAAATACAGTAAGCTTGCTCTCACGGTTTACAGACTTAATGAAGGAGTGGATGCTGAATGAAAATTGCAATCTACCCCGGTAGCTTTGATCCGATAACCAACGGTCACCTCAGTGTGATCCGACGTGCGGCAAAGCTTTTTGATGAAGTGCTTGTTGTGGTTATGATTAACCATAAAAAGCCTGTCGGATGTTTCAGCTATGAAGAAAGAATGGAATTAATCAAACGTTGTACGCAGGATATTCCGAACGTAAAGGTTGATTATTACGCAGGCTTGCTTGCGGACTATGCAAGGGAAAAGAATGCAACAGCAATTGTAAAGGGTTTGCGCGCTGTTTCCGATTTCGAGCATGAATTCCAGCAGGCACTTACAAATAAAGAGCTTAACCCCGACGTTGAAACAGTCTTTGTTACGGCAGGTGCCGATTATATGTACCTTTCGTCAAGCATAGTTAAGCAGGTTTGCCAGTTTGGCGGAGATGTTTCAAAGTTTGTACCTCCTGAGGTATATGAAGATATTGTTAACGGCATAAAAAAGAAAGGATGAACTTAAAATGAACGTACAGGCATTACTTGATAAAATTGAAGATACCATCGAAACCGGCAGTAAGCTTCCTCTTTCGGGCGGCAAGATTGCAGTTAACCCCGAAGTAATCAAACAGTGTGTTGAGGATATCCGTTACGATCTCCCGATCGAAATCGAGAAGGCTCAGGAAGTTGTTGCTCATCACAACAACCTTATTGCAAAGGCTAACAATGAAGCTTCTTCAATTGTATCTTCTGCACAGACAGAGGCTGACGGACTCATTGCTGATGCAAAAGAAAAGGCTGCTTCAATCGCAGCAACTGCTGAATCAAACGCTAATGCTACAATCGAGGCAGCTTCAGAGCAGGCCCGTCAGATGGTTGAAAATTCAGAAATTGCACGTCTTGCACATGAGTATTCCGACCGTGTAAGAGCTCAGGCGGCAGCTGAAGCTGAAAAAATCCTCAAGGACGCTCAGAGCAGTGCTGAAGCAATCCTTCTTGATGCTAACAATCAGGCAACTGAAATGAAGACAAAGGCTGAAAAGTGGTCTAACGAAATCCGCGCAGGTGCTGCAGAATTCGTTGAGGACATTATGAGAAACAGCGATGAAGTTCTTTCTTCAAATATCGCTGAAATCCGTAAGGCACGTCAGAGCCTTTTCGGCGGCAACAGATAACCTTATATCTATAAATACAAGAATACGGGCGGTCATTTTCCGCCCTATTTTTTTGGAGCAGGATTATTATGAAAAAACAGTGTGATTGTTGTTACAAACGTTTCGAAGTCGTGCGCGATACAAGTGTGCCGATTTCAACGGATTTGTCTGCGCCGATGGATCATATCTACTGTCCGTGGTGCGGAGCTGAAAACGGAGCTGTTGAAAAAGGCTCTTTGATAAGAACTCAGCGTTGTAACGCTGAATGTGAGTTCTGATATTTTTTATGGAGATGTTGACAATGTGTCAGAATTTGGTTGATTTTTTAAAGGATAAGAACATCGTTATTCTTGGTTTCGGCAGGGAAGGTGTTTCAACTTATAATTATATAAGAAAGTATTTCCCTGAAAAGCCGATTGCAATTGCGGATAAAAAGGAAATTGCTCTTGACGATAAAAACGTAACACTTCTTACAGGTGACGGATATATGGAGCACGTTTTTGATTACGAGCTTGTAATCAAAACCCCGGGTGTACCGATTGTCAATATTGAGGTGCCCGAAAATGTGCTCATAACCTGTCAGGTGGATTTGTTTTTGCAGTATGCACCGTGCAAGAAAATAGGTATCACGGGCACAAAGGGTAAGACAACAACATCAACTCTTATCTATAATCTTGTAAGTGAAGCAGGAATTGATGCGTACCTTGTCGGCAATATCGGTGTACCCGTTTTTGATATCATTGACGAGTGCGAGGGCAAGGTTGCTGTTATTGAAATGTCCTGCCATCAGCTTGAATTCTGCCGTACATCACCCGATGTAGCTGTTTTTACAAATATTTACGAAGAGCATCTTGACCATTACGACGGATACAAAGGATACATCAATGCAAAGCTCAATATCGTAAGTCACCAGACGGACGAAAATTATCTTATATACAATGCTGACCAGGACGTTGAAGGTCTTATCGATTTTCAGCAGTACGAAAGCAAAAAAATTGCTGTCAGTGCGGAGCCGAAAAATGAATATCAGCAGGATCTTACAGTACTTAATGACAGACTTATCGGCAAGCACTGTCACCAGGACATCTTTTTTGCAGAAGCAGTTGCAAGAATTTTCGGTGCTGACGACGAGTCAATAATCCGCGGTGTGAAAGAGTTTGCAGGAATTCCGCACAGAATGGAGCCTGTAGGAATCTTTAAAGGTATCTCTTTCTATAACGACAGTATTGCAACGATACCTCACGCTGTTGAGTGTGCCGTTGATGCGCTCGGAAATATCGAAACGCTCATTTTCGGCGGACTTGACAGAGGAATTAATTACGACGATTTCATTACCTATCTCGATGAATGCTCAATAACAAATATCATCGGTATGCCTGAGACGGGAACAAAAATCTGTAACGCTCTTATTCAAAGAGGTTCAAAGAAAAATGTTGTCCCTGTCGAAACAATGGAGGAGGCTGTTGCGGCAGCATACAGGTACACTTCAGAGGGCAAGACCTGCCTTCTTTCTCCTGCGGCACCGAGTTATAATGTTTACAAGAACTTTGAATATAAGGGTAATCACTATAAAGAAGTAGTAAAAAAATTAGGGAAATAAATCGATTTTAAACGAAAATTCACATTTGATTATAGACATTATTTTAAAATGATGTTACAATTAATTCATTATGTATATAAAAGGAGGAAGAGCGTTGAAAAATTGTCTGATTCTTTTGACAAACTCATATCCGTATTCCTCCGAAGAGTCTTTCCTTGAACCGGAAATGCCGTATCTTGCAAAGGAATTTGATAAGATTATTATTCTTGCAATCGGTCTTGGTAAGGATGCGAAGAAAACAAGGGAAACTCCCGAAAACGCAGATTGCTACAATATCGGCAAGACATCCAAGCGTGTCAGCCGTATGTTGTCACTTCTTAAAGGCGCTGTAAATTCTGTTCTGCCCTCTGATACCCCGAAGGATGATGAAGCGAAAGACGATTTTAAAAAGCGCATTTTCTGCGAATATTTTTATGCACGAGGTGAACGCGAGTTTTCTTTGTGCAAGGAAGTGCTCGAAAAATATGATTTTTCGGAATATGACAGTGTAACGGTTTACAGCTATTGGTTTTTTGCTACGGCTCTTGTCGGCTGTAAAGTGCGTGACCTGATTTCGTCAAGTTGTAAAAATATTAAGTTCGTTTCACGCGCACATCGTTACGATATTTACAGATACGCAAATTCACTCGGCTATCTTCCTCTTCGTAAATATCTTCTGGATAGAGTGGATTCTGTTCACCCCTGCTCAATTGACGGCGAAAAATACATGGTTGAACAGTTTCCGTGCTTCAGCGACAAAATAAAATGCCGTTATCTCGGTACAGCTGATGACGGTATTTCAGAAATGAATGATGATTGTTTTCATATTGTTTCCTGTTCAAGATTAGTCGAGTTTAAACGGGTTGACAGAATTGCAGCTGCGCTCTCGTTGCTTGAAGGTGAAGGTAAGATACGATGGACACATATCGGTGACGGCGAAACAATGCAGAAGGTGAAAGCTGTCTGTGATGAAAAGCTCGGTTTTATGGAAGTTAACCTCATGGGGCAGATTTTGAATCAGCAGGTTAAGGATTTTTATAAAAGAGAAAGAATCGATCTTCTTGTAAATGTCAGCACCACAGAAGGATTGCCGGTTTCAATGATGGAGGTTATTTCTTGTTCGGTTCCTGTTGTTGCAACGGATGTCGGCGGTGTCGGTGAGATTATCAAAGACGGACATAACGGTTTGTTAGTTTCTCCGGATTTTACAGATGAAGAGCTTGCAACAAAAATCAAAGAGATAATAAATTCTTCAAAGGAAGAAAGAATAAATATGCGAAGAAATGCCCGCAACTTCTGGGAAGAAAATTTTGACGCACAAAAGAATTTTTCGCAGTTTGCAAAAGAAATTTCGGGCAAGGATTGAGAATAGTGACTTCAGAATTAAGGGGTGCTTATGGTATCGTTTAAAAACGGTGTTCTCAAAATTCAACAAGGTGAAGAAAACATCGCACGAAAATTTTATGAAATAAGTTTTTTTGTCAATACGATTACACTTTTTGCGTTCAATGACGTTAAATTCATCGGTACAGCGACAGGTTTGCTGATGTTGTTTGCGTCAATGCTTCTTTGGATCGGCAGGAGGGCTGAAAGGGTAGTTATTCCGTATAATACGGTATGGTATGCTTTGTTTACTGCATATTCAGCAATGTCAAGCTTGTGGTCTTCATATCTCAATGCGGATATGGCTTCGTACTTTTTGCGAATGGTAGTTATCATTGCAATGATAACGTCAATTTCGATTTACGTGGACAAGCCGGAGGATCTTGAAAGAATAATTAAGCTGTATATTTTCTCTATACTTGTGATTGTTCTTATGGAATTTTCGTCGGCGCCGATATCTGAATGGTCTAAAGGAGCAATGGGCTCACACTTCAGCGGGTCAAACCCAAACGGAGTTGCTTTCCTTGCTTTTGGTGCCGAATTAATGGCTTTTTATGAGTTTTATTCAAGAAATAAAAAAGGATATATACTGTTGGTAGTGTTGTTCCTTGTTTTTATAATTCTTTCAAGTTCAAGAAAAGCGATGTTTGCTTCGGTCGCAGGCCCGGTTATGCTCGTTTTGTTTTCAGTTTATAAAAAGAATTACTTTTTCAATATCATAACAGTCTTAACTCTGGCAGCATTAGTTATATTTTTTATTATGACAGATGAAAATGCCTATAATGCAATTGGCAGACGCTTTGCTTCCTTGGTTACTTTCTGGTTCGAAGATCGTGATCACGATGTTGATAACAGCCTTTATATGAGATCGTATTACATTGATCTTGCGCAACGGATGTTTTCGGAATCACCCTTATTTGGAAAAGGAATGGGTAACTTTGCAAAGATTATTGACAATGTTTATATGCTTGATGGGGTTTACAGTCATAATAATTTCTGGCAGATACTCAGCGAGCTTGGTCTGGTCGGATTTATAATTTATTATTCATTGTATTTTGTTACGATTATAAGACTTGCCAAAGGAGCCTTCCTTAAAAAGAGCAGGGTGAATATGCTGTTCCTGACGTTTATGATACTTCTTGTTGTGGTTGAAACGGGTCTTGTTGTTTACAATTCAAAAATGCCGCATGTTGTTATTGCTATTGCTTATGCCGCAACATACGTTGGTGAAATGGATGGACGCCAATATAGTTATATTGAGGATAACGAAATGGAGGAATCATTTTGAATAATTATGAAAATTCTAACAAACAGAAGGGCTTTGAGCTGAATATTATCGGATATTTGCTTGAACTTTCAAAGAAGATGTGGTTAATTGTAATCATTGCAATAGTTTTTGGTCTGTTTGGCGGTATTGTCGGCAAGGTGACAAGCAAGGATGTGTATAAGTCTGAAGTCGCTTTCATTGTCAATACTCTTTCTGAAAATGAGGCTGTTGAAAACTCAGCTGTTACCGCACAGATTAATATTACAAATACCTTTAAGTATATTCTTTCAGGCCGTGTACTCAAAGAGGCTGTAAGGGAAAAGTGTCCCGGCAATCTTTCTTACAAACTTATTGATAACAGTATCAGAGTTGAAACTGTTGATGCAACAAATGCGATTGAGCTTACGGTAACAACTGAAGATGCACAGACTTCTTACAATATCGCAAAGGCAGTTGTTGATGTTTATGCTGATGTTGTTGAGGAAATTTACCCCAACGCTAAACTTAACGTCTGCGAAACTCCCGTACTTGCACAGACAGCTGAAGAAAATCGTTCAGATGTTATTCTTGCTGTCATCAGTGCGGCGATAGGTGTGCTTGTTTATTGTGTATTTGTTCTTGTTATGTTTATCGTCAAGGACACAATCAAAACTTCAAAAGAACTCAGTGAAAAGCTCAAAATTCCTGTACTTGGTGCAGTTCAGCTTGTTTCGAATAAGAATAAAGCAAGCAAGGGCTTGCTTGTTGCGGACAGACGTACAGGTTTCTCGTTTATCGAAACTTATAAAGCAATCCGAACAAAGATTGAAAACAACTCAGCTAAAACAGGCAACAAGGTTTACCTTGTTACGAGTGCTTGTGAAAATGAAGGCAAGACAACTGTTTCTACAAACATTGCACTTTCACTTGCTGAAAACGGAAAGTCAGTTCTTCTTATCGATGCTGACCTCAGAAAACCGTCAATCACAAAGATTCTTTCTCTTCCCGAAACAGGTGACGGTTTTGCAAGCGTAATCAAGCAGGAGTCTTCAATTACGGAAGCAATCAAGCTTATCAAGACATTCAATCTTTATGTTCTTGCAGATACTAAAGCTGTTTCAAATCCCTCAGAGCTTCTCTCAAGAAAGGTTACTGAAGAGATTATCAACGGTATCCGCGATGAGTTTGACTTTATAATTATTGATACAGCACCTGCAAGTGTTGTTACGGACGCTTCAATTATCGCAGGTTTTGCTGATGCGGCAATTATTGTTGTACGTGAGGATTTCTCTCCGTTCTCAAGAATCCGTATGTCAGTTGAAGACATTGACTCAAACGGTGCTGAAATTGTCGGTTGTATTTTCAACGCCGAAACAGAAACAACAATCAAGGCAGGTAAATACGGCGGCAGATACGGAAAGTACGGTAAGTACGGTAGGTACGGTAGGTACGGTAAGTACGGTACTTACGGAAACTACGGTTACGGCTACGGTACAACGCCGAAGAAATAATAACAATCAAAACCTCTTTCGCATAGTATGTAAGCGAAGGAGGTTTTTTAATGCATAATTTTGAAGATATGATTGAAAAATATAAGCGTGATCTGCTTGAGTTTTCAAAACAGAATGTCGTACATACGGATGTTTACGAAGAACCGCAAAGGCAGGCTGTTGACGTAATGGCACAGCAGGTTTTGCCGACTCAGCCCGACGAAGCAAACGCGCCCGAAGCCGTAATAACGGGACGTGTACCTTTTGCGGATTATGATGAGTTTATTGCAAATAATCGGTCAGAGGGTATTTTACGGGTGCAGGTTTTTGCAGCGAACGGAAGCTTTCCTGTGCCGAATGCAACGGTGCGTGTTTATATTC
The DNA here is from genome assembly GCA_045533625.1 of Acutalibacteraceae bacterium. GTDB lineage: Bacteria > Bacillota > Clostridia > Oscillospirales > Acutalibacteraceae > CAG-488. The sequence goes on from JAZSID010000132.1 coordinate 7,749, forward strand.
AGCTTGATGACGGTGAAAGAGAAGTTTTCAGCGGAATAACAGATGTTGACGGTATAGCGGACGGAATCAGGCTTCCTGCGCCCGACAGCTCAGTTTCCTTTGATGAAAACAGTACCGTCGCACCTTATGCCGTCTATAAACTCAGGGTTGAACGGCAGGGATATGCACCCGCGTATTTTGACGGAATCCCTGTTTTTGATTCAGTCAAATCAATCCAACCTGTGGGTTTGGTGCCTTTGAGTGCAGACAGTTCGGATGATGCAACGGTTGTTCCGCAGGAGCCTGAAACTTTGTTCGGAGGTGAGCGCTGATGGCTGTAGATACACCGACAATTCCCGAATTTATAACCGTTCATCTGGGTCCACCGTCCTCCAATGCGGAAAACATAAGGGTAACTTTTCCCGATTATATAAAGAACGTTGCTTCCAGTGAAATTTATCCTACATGGCCTGAAAATGCAATCCGTGCCAATATTTACGCTCAGATAAGCTATGCGCTGAATCGTGTGTATACGGAGTATTATCGCTCACGCGGATATAATTTTGATATAACCAATTCAACTCAATACGATCAGTCGTTTGTAAAACACAGAGATATATTTGAAAATATCAGCAGAATCGTTGACGAAATTTTCAACGACTACGTCGTGAAACAGGGTCAGGTTCAACCGTATTTTACACAGTACTGTGCAGGGTCTTGTGCAGGTCTTTCACAGTGGGGTACGGTTCCGCTTGCACAGCAGGGCTATACTCCGTACAGAATTCTGCAGAATTATTACGGCAACGATATAAACATCGTGCAGAATGCACCGATAGCAAGCAATGTTCCGTCGTATCCGGGTACGGCGCTGCGGCTCGGCAGCGTCGGCGAAGAGGTCAGCGACATTCAGCGTCAGCTGAACAGGATTGCGCTTAATTACCCGTCAATTCCGAAAATCAGAAATCCGAACGGTATTTTTGAGGAATCAACTCTTGCCGCGGTAAGAAAATTCCAAAGCATATTCAACCTCGCTCAGGACGGTATAGTGGGCAAGGAAACATGGTACAAAATCAAGTATATTTACAACGGAATTAAGGGGTTGTCCGAACTTTATTCCGAGGGTCTGTCAATAAGCGATACACAAAGACAGTTTTCAAAAGTACTCAGACGTGGTGACAGGGGTATTCCCGTAAGAACATTGCAGTATTATCTTGCATTCCTCGGGTTTTTTGACCCTGCTCTTCCGCAGATATCGGTTGACGGAATTTTTGGACAGGAAACCTACGATGCGGTTTTGACCTTCCAGAAACAGAATAATCTGAAAGTTGACGGAATAGTCGGAAGAAGCACGTGGAATACGATACAGAACGCTTATGACGGCATTTTAAGGACACTTCCGCCAAGGTATAAGAATTACTCAAGCCTGATTTATCCCGGCTATTTCATCACGACGGGAGCCACAGGTGACGTTGTCCGCCAGCTTCAGCGATATCTGCGTGTTATCGGACAGAATAATCCGTCAGTGCCCGTAATCAATGTGGACGGACAGTACGGAAGCCGTACCAAGGCGGCTGTTGAAGCAGTGCAAAGGCTTAACGGTCTTGAGCCTACGGGGCAGGTTGGTCCTATTACGTGGAATGAAATAATCGACCTTTATCAGGATTACAGTTAGAATAATTTGTAAGTTTCCGAAAATAATATTTTTAGTTAAGTTGGCTGTTTCCCTAAGGAGTGACTTCTTTGAACGAAAAGATATTATTTTCGGATAATTTTTATGAAAACGAAAAAATGCTTGACGGTTATTTCAAGGTAGATAAAAACTTCGATGTTGTGAATACCCGATTTTTTGTAGCGCAAAGAAAAGCAAAGCTTTATTATATCGACGGTTTTGTCAACACTGAAATATCCGAGCGTGTTCTAAATTTTATGATGAGCAGGACTCAGGAACTTCCGGACGGTACATCTCCCGAGGATTTTGTGCAGAGTGTTGTTTCGTACATCGAAATGGATATCAGTACGGATATGAATGCAATTTCGAAAGTGATTTATTCAGGTGCGATACTCCTGATAGTGGACGGATTCCCGACGGCGTTTCTTATTAAAACACGAAACTATCCGCGTCGTTCCGTGCAGGAGCCTGACAATGACAAGGTGTTGAGGGGAGCGCACGACGGGTTTGTTGAAGCCTTGCTTATCAACACTGCTCTAATAAGGCGAAGAATCCGCAACAGAGATCTGATTATGGAAGTGCATGAGGCAGGCAAACGCTCAAGGACAGATATTGCAATTTGTTACCTTGAAAGTAAAGCGGATATGAAAACAGTGAAAATGCTCAGGAAGAAAATAAGTGAAATTAATGTAAACACCCTGAGTATGAGCCAGGAAAGCCTTATTGAGTGTTTTATACGAAAGCAGATTTTTAATCCTTTCCCGAAAGTAAGGTATACCGAGCGCCCCGATTCTGCTGCAGCTTGTATCGCGGAAGGCAGCATAATAGTGCTGGTTGATAACTCTCCTTCTGCAATGATTGTCCCGACGAGCTTTTTTGAGTTTCTGCAGGATACGAACGATTATTATTTCCCTCCGATTGTAGGCACGTATCTCCGCTTTATACGAATGTTGATTTTCAGTCTTGCTTTGTTGCTTTCGCCAACGTGGTATCTGCTCGTAAGCAATCCCGCCTATATTCCCGAGTGGCTTAGTTTTATAACGATTAAGGAACATTACACAATTCCGATTATTGTCCAGCTTCTTATTATTGAAATTGTAATTGACACCTTGAAACTTGCTTCGTTGAATACCCCGAATGCCCTCAGTAATTCTTTCAGCGTTATCGGAGCGCTTGTACTCGGTGACCTTGCGGTTACGGCAAAGCTTTTTTCTTCCGAGGTTGTGCTGTTTATGGCTTTCGTTGCGATTGCAAACTTTGCACAGCCGAGTTTTGAACTTGGTTATGCCTTCAAGCTTTCAAGGATTTTTATACTGATATTAACGGCAATGTTCAACATCTGGGGATATGCAGCGGGTGTTGTGGTAGTGTTAATTCAGATGTTTTTAACCAAAACCGTAACGGGCAGGGGATATATGTATCCGCTTATTCCTTTTAACGCAAAAACGCTTTCACGGCTTCTGATAAGACACCCGATAAGCAAGGACAACACTTGACAAAACCACATTAATAAGTTAATCTTATTAGTGGTGATATAATGAAAAAATTATTGTTGAATTGCATATCTCTTACAGTTGTTTTCTGTATGCTTTTCTCTTTCGCTTCCTGCAAAAAGGAGCCTGAAAAAGTGCCTGAGGATGACTTCACGGCTTCAACAAAAGCGACAACTAAACCCGTTGAAATCGTTGAGGTGCCGACGGGGAAAGAAGAGCTTACCGAGATGCTTAATGCAGCTGTCGAGTATATTGAACTTTATTGCTATAATTATACGAAGAATGTAAACTGCAAAGTCAGCGATGTAAGCCTCGGCTCACTTTCGGCGGTGTCAAATGCGGCTGAAGCCTTCAGATCAATCTTCGGCGAAAAGAACACTACGATGAATTACAGCTACAACGCTTCAAGAGATGCTTTTTCCGCAAACTTCCCTTCAAGCGGTTATACAACTGAGGAAGTGCAGTCTGTTTCGGCACAGCAGGTTGATGACAAAATCGTCATAACTGCAATTTTTCCTAACGAAACAAATCCGACGGACGATGCAGGTGTTCTTTACAGACTCTGTCCGGATTATCAGAATACAGAGGATATTAAAAAAGCTTTGTCAGAGTTCAACTCATCTGCAACCTCGATGTCAATAAACGCATCGGATATAACAATCAAAGCGACGATAAGGGCGAAGGACAGTAGCCTTGAAAAGCTTGAAGTTTCGTATACGCAAAGATACACTTTATCCGGAGTTACTCTTGTTAAGCTTGAGGGTTCAACTGTAACGGGTACAGCAAAAACGACAGTTATTTACTCGGGTATGGGCGTATAAATTTTTAAAAAACTATGGAATTTGAAGAAAAAATGTGGTACAATAAAACGTATCAGATTTAAGGAGAATTTTTATGAAGAACAATCCGTGGAAAAGATTTATAATAATCGTATCGGCACTTTTGATTGTAATTATGGTATGTGTTACAACAAACCTTGTAACCAACTCAATTACAAACAGCCTTATGATGCAGCAGTTTGGCGGTGTTCAGCAGCAACAGCAGAGTGTCAACGGTGGCGGTTATGCACAGAATAACGGCGGACAGATGGGTGTTACTCCCGATGCAAACGGCTCAATCGGTGGTGATTCATCACTCGGCGGCAATTCAGACCAGGGTGTAACAGCAGCACCGCAGGGCGGCAATTCCGGCACACAGAATTCAAATGATCCGCTTAGTTACAGTAAGTCACAGCTTATCAGCTATTACAACTCTTGCCTTAAAAAGTCTTATTCGCAGAAGATGAACGCAACAAAGACAGAGCAGGTTGATGTTGCCGTTGACGGGATTTCGATTGGCGGCGGTGCCGGTATTGATGTTTCAAAAATGGCAAACACTATTATCGCTAACAATACAAAGAAAAACGGTATTGTTCAGGCTAAGAGCTTTGTAAACGGCAAGGCAACTGATGACGGTTCAGCTGTTGAAAAATTTGTTCTTCCCACAAATCTTTACGATGCAGCTGTTAAGACTATAAACATTCAGAAGAGTGGCGCAGGCTATCAGGTAGTTATCGTTCTTAATCAGGAATCATGTGCTCACAACGGTACCGCAAAGTATAATGCTTCATGCGCATGGCCTCTTGATGTTAATGTAATTGATTTCGGTCAGGCTGTTAATATCCAGAGCTGTACTTTCAATTATCCGGGCACAAAGCTTACGGCAATGATTGACGGACAGGGCAGAGTAACTGCTGTAAAGACGGAAATGCCGCTTAACGTTACAAACGCAAAGGCAAAGGCGATCGGCATCAACATCACGGTTGGCTCAATCAGCGGTAAATGGACTTGCGTAAACGAAATGAAGTTTGCTTCATAATTTAAGAATTAAAACTCAGTTGTGTTGAAAATGCAGCTGAGTTTTTTGTTGCTTTTTAAAATTTTAGGTTGACAAGTTAATATTATGGGTTTAAAATATTAGGGCAGAATATTTCTGCAAAAGTTATGTTAAAAAAGAGGTGAATTTCTGTGAGTAGCGACGGTAGTTACGGGCAACGATTTTTAGCTTATTTTTTTAAGAAATCATTATGTGGCGAAAGAATCGCCGTAGGTGCGTCAGTTTTCACAGATTGACCTGAATACACCTGCGGTCGGTAGTTTCTGCCGCTGTAAAAGGGGTGTGTTCAAATGGAAACAATGGTTGAAGTCATCAGCAAGATGCTTGCAAGCAACAAGTTCTCGGCAATCAAAGAAATCCTCGGCGAAATGAACGTCGTTGATATCGCTTCCATGATGGAGGAGTTTGAAACCGAAGAGCAACAGGTACGCCTGTTCCGTTTGTTGCCGAAGCAGTCGTCGGCTGATGTTTTTTCATATCTTGATAACGAAATCAGAGCAAATATTGTTAATGCAATTACGAACAAGGAGCTTTCATTCCTTATGGAGGATATGTTCCTTGACGACGCAGTTGACTTCCTTGAGGAGGTTCCTGCAAGCGTTGTAACCCGTGTACTTGCGCAGACGGACAGCGACACGCGAAACCTTATCAACAAATTCCTGCAGTATCCCGAAAATTCAGCAGGAAGCATTATGACAATCGAAATGGTGTCTTTCCCCGAAAACTACACGGTTAAGCAGGCAATTTCACAGATTCGTGCAACAGCTCTTGATAAAGAAACGATTTATACCTGCTACTGTACGGACGGTACGCGAAAACTCGTTGGTACGGTGCCTTTAAGACGACTTATTGTTGCTCCCGAAGATACAATCGTCAAGGACATTATGTACGATGACGAACAGCTTATTTACGTTAACACAATGGATGACCAGGAAGAGGTTGCGAATATCGCAAAGAAATACGACCTTCTTTCAATCCCCGTAGTTGACAAGGAAAGCAGACTTGTAGGTATTATCACAATCGACGATATCGTTGACGTTATCGAAGACGAAAACACCGAAGACTTTGAAAAGATGGCATCCCTTTTGCCGTCAGAGGATGAATACCTTAAAACGGGCGTTTTCGCGATGTTTAAAAACCGAATTCTCTGGCTCCTTGTGCTTATGCTTCTTGCAACATTCACAAGCCAGATAATCGAAGGATTTGAAGGAAAACTTTCGCTTGTTGTCGGTCTTACGGCGGCAATTCCCATGATTATGGGTACGGGCGGTAACTGCGGTAATCAGACGTCGACTCTTATCATCCGTGGTCTTGCACTTGGCGATATTCAGATAAGCGACTATTTCCGTGTACTCTGGAAGGAAATACGAGTTGCAGTTCTTTGCGGTATTGTTCTTGCGGTTGCAAACTACGGCAGAATGTGGGTTACGAAGCTTGTAACAGGAAGCGTAATTGAAAGCAATACGTTTATCGTTGTTTCAATCGCAATGGCATTGGCCGTTATCGTAGCAAAAGCGATCGGCTGTTCGCTGCCGATTCTCGCGAAGCTTATGAAGCTTGACCCTGCATTGATGGCAGGTCCGATGATTACGACAATTGTCGATGCACTCACACTCCTGATTTATTTTGCGATTGCAACAGTATTTATCAATAACGGTCTTATAGCTTAAGCATAAAAAGTAAAAGTATAAAAAATGAGAGGTAATACGGTTTTTCCGTATTACCTCTTTTGTGATTATATAAGTTTAATTAAAATGCATTAACAATTTCGCCGATGATAGCCCAGAGCTTTGTGCCCTTGAACCAGTTCATAAACTTATCTTTGAAAGTAAGTTCTGCTGCAACAAAATCAAGGTCTTCAGCACCGTTGTCGATTACGAAAGCCTGTGTAAGTGTAAGTCCGCCTTCACCGTAAAGCTCAGCTCTTACATACTTGAAGTTTTCAGCACCTTTGACTGTGTCAAGGTCGATTGTGAGGTTTTCTGCATTAATCGGACCTTCCTTGATAACCTTACCGTCAGCAATCCACTGGATTCTGTCGCTGTCTGCTGCACCGACTGTAACCTTGTGACCGTTAACTGCAACGTTTGTGAACATCGGATATGCAAGACCCTGGTTCATTACGTCAATTTCCTTATCGGGACCGATCCATTTGTTAGGACGGATTTTTCTTGTAACCATGAAGAAAGCGCCGTTCTGCATTGTCTTCTTAACGTTGTCAACAGTGTTGTCTTCCATCATAAATACGCTGAATGAAGAGTCAACTGTATCTGTCCAGTGAGCGTCTGTGTTACTGTAACCGATAACATTCTTACCGTAGGGGAGACAGTACATAAGAAGGTTATCCCAAAGGATTCTGTCGTAGCCTGTTGTGCCGTTTCTTTCGTTAAATACTTCCATACCAAGGCATGAATCGTATTTGAGCATGAGGTCGCCGAAGAACTTAATCTTTTCCGGATCGTTTACTACGTCAGGATTTGCGTTTGAGTTGAGCCAGTCACCCGGATGGTTGATGTGTGAAAGACCGCCGTGTTCTTCAATGTACTTGATTACCTGCTCGAAACCGCGTTCGTTTTCAGCACCTGCGTATCCGCTGCCTGTTGTACCCGGAAGGAAGAAACCGTTAACATGGTTCTTTGTGAGTGAGAAGTGGTTGAATTCGTTACCGCCGAGGACGGGAAGGAGACCTTTACCTCTTGCTGTACCGTCGTAAAGGGGATATGTACCGTTCTGAATAGCTACATATTCTTCGGTTGTAAGGTGCTCGTAAGGATTGTCGATGATCCACTGGTATGTGTAAAGAAGCTGAGTGTCGGGAGCTTTATCCCAATCAACACCTGTGATGCCGTGGTCAGTAATTGCAACGAAATCGTAATCCTGATTGTAATACTCTTTAGTCATAACGGGAAGAGTATCTTCAGCATCGCTATATGTTGTGTGTGTGTGAAGTGTGCCCTTGTAAGCGCCCCAAGCGTTGTTACCTTCCCAGATAACTTCACTGTAGGGATTGAGGATTGTGTAGTCAGCCGAATCAGCTGCAACACCGATGATTGCAAACTGCATTGCAATTACCAGACTGAGAACAATGCACAATGCTTTTTTGAAAGTTGTCATAATACTACCTCCTATTGTTTTATTTAATTAAAACAGAAAACTAATAAAGTGTCAAGCGAATTTTATGATACCTTGAAGTTAAGAACAGCTTTTGAACAGTCGTAAGCAAGGTCTTCAACGTAGGGACTGGATTTGCTTGTTATATCTTCAGATTCGTGAACGGAACACATAAGCTGACCGTCAAGGAAATCACGTGTTCTTCTTGATTCAACGGGAATAACGACCTGTCCCGTTGTGCCCTTCTTTGCAGATGCGCTGACCTTGAAATGAATTGTTACAAGATCCTCGTTGAGATTCTTTTCAGCTTCGGATGTAAAGGATGCATTAGGTGTCATTGTAATTCGAAGGAACTGATGATCAGCTTTGAAATCTTTGAGCTTCGTATCGCTGTAATCGGGCCAGCATTTTTCTTTGACATCTTTTGCAAGTCCGTTCCAGTCAAGGAATGTACAGTATGTCTTTCCTGCACTCTGGTAAAGTCTGCCGCTTGTATTAAACTGAGCTGACGGTGCAGATGAAAAGATATTTTTATTGTAATAAATCTGTGCGCTTGTGGGACCTGTATAGTAATTGTTTGCAAGCGAAAGAGTAACTGCAACAGTCTGGTCAGCTTTAACTGGGATAACGTCTGCCGAAGTGTAGGTTTTGCCGTCAATCTTTGCCTTGAGTGTGAACGCTGCCTTGTACTTTGCGTCGGAAATAATTCCTACGCTGATCTGTAAAATTGTGAGGGCATCCGTTGAGTTGATTTTTTTATCACCGTTGAGGTCAGCGGCAGAGGTGTTGATTGTCTTGATTGCACCTACAGAATACTGAAGGACAAGAAGGGCGTCAGATGAATTGACTTTTCCGTCGCCGTTAACGTCGCCACGCTGTGCAGCCTGAGCTGTTATGCATACGGAAAAAGCAAAAACTGCCGCAAGCAATAAAGATATAATACGTTTCATAAGGGTCATCCTTTCTGTTAAATAAACGCTGAGAGTATAAGTCCGATGAGTGTTGATGCACCGATTGCACCGGCTGTTATGTAAAGCAGATTTTTGCGAAGAGTTTTGTCTGCCTTCGTTGTAACGTCAGATGAGTTGTCGATGTCGGATAACTTTTCGTAATCGTAAAGAAGCAACATTGTTTTGTCGATGCAGTTAAGAACGAAATCTTCATCCGATTCATTCTCAAGAGCAAAGAAGGTGAATGTGTTTGTTCCGGCTTCGTCGGCGATAGCAACTTTCAGGAATTTTTCTCCTGTTTCGCTGTTGTAGCCTATATCGGAAAAAACAGCCGTGAAAGTGGAAAATTGTTCATTCTTAAGATCTCTTGCTATAGTGACAAGGTTTTCAAGCAAGTCGTCATAATAAGGTCTTTCAGCCTTGAAAGTAAAGCAGTGACCGGAAGCGATGCCCGAAGCAACGTTTTCAATGATATCTGTTACACCTGAAGCGGCAAAGGCTATTTTTACCGAATCTTCATCGAGCTTGTCTGCTGTTCTTTTGATAATTGCTCTGTGTCTTGCGTTAAGACCTGCCGCAGCAACATCGTTTTCACAAAGAGAAGCAAAGAAATCATAAAGTGACCCGAAAACGACTTCATCCGCACGCGGTGCTTCAACGGGAAGGTAGATAATGTGCTGTGAACCTGAAGATAAAGCGAAACCGCAGTTGAACATATCTTCAGTCGGCATAACAACAGAACCCTGAGGGAAAGCTGAGTTTGAATTAAGCGTCTGTTGGCTGATTTTACCCGCCTCAAATAACGGCTTCAGCGAATTGTAAACAGCATTACTCTTCATAATTTTTAAGCCGAGTGCCTGCGCAAGCAATTTTTTTGTTGCGTTGAACATATTGTTCTGTACGGCGATGATTACAATGTCTGCGGCACGCAGGCTTTGCGCGGCGGCAAGAAGCATTCTTTTCTGTGAAGTAAAGGGTGTGAATTCTTCGCATTCCGGGAAGAAGTTTTTAACGCATTTTAAAATGTGCTTTTTACCCGTTTCTGTTTGCGGAACTTCCTGCTTGCAAAGAGAAAAAAGTTTTATATCCATTGGTGCACCTCTTAGTCAAGTGTGAATTTTTTAGCATTTTTGAAAGGGTTGCTTTTGCCCTTGGCATTGTACCATGCTTGCGGGAAACGCTGGTTTTCATTTCTTACAGCTTTTGATGTGTCGACTTCTGCGCTCTCTCCGTCACGGACAAGCCTTGCCATAACAACGAAGCGTGCATCCTCAAAAACAGTGTCGCAAGTCGAAATTGTAAGAATTTTATCATCGGGGGCAATATCGACTGCTTCGTTCGTGTAATAAGAACGTGATTTTACTTCCTCAATGAATTCAAGGAATTTTTCGTCAGAAGAGAAATTCGGCGTGATATACGGGAACTGATAGCCGTTATCCTGCGCAGATTTGCCGTTTGAAATGAAAGCGGCAAAAATTTTCCATTCTGTGTTCTTGTGTATTGTATCAAATTTGATTGTGGGGAAATTCTTGTAGTTTTCAATATCAGCGTAAAGGCTCAATGCGCCGAGCTGAGAGCCGTCTCTCATATTGTGACCGTAGATAATTGTGTTTGTATTAAAGTCTTTGACGTTGTTACGGTAATCAACAAAAAGCGTACCGTACCTTGTGTTTTCACCTTTGAAGCCTGTGTTCAGGTATTTGTAATTGTCGTTACCCTGAACAACGTTGATGCCTGATTCACCTGTTGCGTCGATGATGAGTTTTCCTACAAAATCATCGTTCATTTTAAGGAGTGCGCTGTATTTGTCCTGAATGACATCACCTGTATCTTCATTAACCGTTGTTTCGGTGTTGGAATGGTCAATGTTATCGGTTTCGCTTTGCAATTGCTTGTTTTTCCAGTTATCAATCGCATAGTCAACAATATAAACGGTGCACGAGATAAAAACAATCAAAGAAAGGCCGATGATAACTCTTCTGAGAGTGTTTTTTACCGATTTACCTACTTCTTTTTTCGTGACCAAAATAACAGCCTCCTTTTCTTTGTATTTGTGCCGTCAACAAAAGCGGAGGAAAGCTCCTCGTCGCTGTTACGCTTGATTCCGTCGTCAGCACTGTCGTCAACAAAGATAACTCTTGTATGAGTATCATAACCGTAACGGTTATTTATTGTTGGCGGAGGTTCAACTGCAGGCGGTTCAGCTACAGGTTCTTCAACCTTGGGCTCGGGCGGAAGCGGATTCTTTCTTGGTCTGCCACGTTTTCTTTTTGGCGGTTCTTCCGGCTTGACTTCAGGTGCAGGTTCTTCCTTGACCTCAGGCTTGGGTTCTTCTTTGATTTCAGGTAGAGGTTTGTTAATGCTTATATCGCCGAAAGAAGCGATGTCTGCATCAAACTCGCTTTTAGTAGAATCAAAGACTTGCGAAAGAGGGGAGTTGACGTCCGTACGGATTTCATCACGCGGATTGACGGGAGCTGCAAGGTAATCAAACGCTGTGCTTTCGGGGCGTTGCTTCTTGATAAGTCCGCCTTTTTTCGCAAGTTCAAAGCCTTCATTCCTGATTGTCTCATCTTCATCGACGGCAGCATAACGTGCCTTGAGGCGTTCAAGATTGCTTGGCTGAATGTATTCCACGATGTCATCGTTTTTTGTGAGTTCTGCAGCAATAGCGCTTTCGATAACTTCTACTTCATCAGAATTAAATTTTTTGTTTTCTGCCACAGCTTTTCATCCTTTCCTACTGTTGCGTGGGCTGCGATGTTCTCTTCAGATACAACGTTCGCTTTTTATAAAGCTTTATTGATATACATTCTGACCATGTTAAGTGCATTTGATGAATTAACAAAACGGTTGTAATCGCGGTCAGTACGGCTTGTGTTAAGTTCCTTGACCCAGACGTTGTCCTTGTCTGCAAGGGCGATGTAGCTGAGACCCACGGGCTTTGATGTGCCGTCGCTGTTAGGGCCTGCGATTCCTGTTACCGAAACAGCAATATCAGCACCGCTGACTGCAAGAGCACCTTTTGCCATCTGCTTTGCAACTTCAGCACTGACAGCTCCGTATTCTCTGAGTGTTTCTTCACTGACACCGAGGATACGATGCTTGATTTCGTTTGAATAGGATATAATTCCGCAATCAAAAACTTTTGATGCACCCGACACGTTTGTGATCCTTTTTCCGATAAGACCGCCCGTGCAGGATTCTGCAGTTGCAAGCTTAAGATTGTTTTCTATAAGCATCGGAACAACAGCCTCTTCAATGCAGTTTACGTCGATACCGTAAATATAATCCGAAAGTCTTTCCTTGATTTCTCCAATCATCGGAGTACAAAGCTTTTCTGCCTCATCTTCGTTGTCTGCCATCGCAGTAACGCGAAGAAGCGCTTCACCGTCTTTTGCATAAGGTGCAACTGTCGGGTTGGATGACTCAAGCAGATCTGTCACAATTTCTGACATCGCAGATTCACCGATTCCGAAAGTACGGATATTGTGTGAAATAATAACCTTGTCCGAAAATTTCTTAAGGTAAGGTACGGCACTTTCGAAAAACATCGGCTTGAGCTCTCTCGGCGGACCGGGAAGAAGCAGGATGTGAGTGCCGTCTTTTTCCATAGCAAGTCCGGGCGCAGTACCGTTATTGTTTTGAAAAACAACACAGTCTTCGGGAAGCATAGCCTGCTTTTTGTTGGTTTCGGGCATCTCGATACCCTTGGATGTGAAATATACCGACATTCTTTGAAGGCTTTCCGCGTGAAGGACAAGCTCTTTTTCAAAAAATTCACAGGCAACTTCTTTCGTGATATCGTCGGGAGTCGGCCCGAGACCGCCCGAAAGAATGATAATGTCACTTCTTTTTGCGGATTGTGCGAGCAGTTCCAAAAGTCTGTCGTGATTGTCGCCGACAGTGCTCTGATGCAAAACGGAAAGACCGAGCTTTGCAAGTTCCTGTGAAAGAAACTGTGCATCTGTGTTTAAGATGTCACCTAAAAGCAGTTCAGTGCCGACACTGATAATTTCGCAAGTTTTCAAATTATTCACCTGAAATGTTGATAAATTTAAGATTGCTTAACGCTTCTTCAACGAGTGCCTCAACGTCAAGTGCGTTTTCGGCTTCCTCAACAACATGAAGCTGAGGACGTGTGCGCGGATGCTTCGGAGTGAATACCGTACAACAGTCTTCATAAGGAAGAATTGAAGTTTCAAATGTGTCAATCTTTCTTGAAATTTCGATAACCTCATCCTTATCCATACCGATAAGAGGACGGAAGAGGGGAAGTTCCTCAACAACAGCTTCTGTGCAAGCGATTGCCTGCATAGTCTGGCTTGCAACCTGACCAACACTTTCGCCTGTGATAAGAGCGCCGCAACCCTGGTCTTTCGCAATTGTTTCAGCGCAACGCATCATAAAGCGGCGCATAATGATTGTGAAAAGATCCTCGGGACAATTGTCCTTGATTTCTTCCTGAATGTGTGTAAACGGTACAACACAAAGAGGAATATCACCGCTGTATTTTGAAACCTGACGAAGAAGCGAGTGTACCTTCATCTCGGCTCTCTGGCTTGTGTACGGCGGAGATGCAAAGTGGATTGCATAAAGGCGAAGTCCTCTTTTTGCCATCATCCACGCAGCAACGGGACTGTCGATACCTCCCGAAATGAGGATAGCGGCCTGTCCTGCAGAACCGACGGGCATACCTCCCGCACCCTTGTGCTGATTGCCGTGAATATAAGCGTAGCTATCTCTTACTTCAACATTGACGATTAAATCGGGATTATGCACGTCAACCTTGAGATGATGATACTTTGAAAGTATATAACCGCCAAGCTCCATACAGATCTGCGGAGAATTGAACGGAAATTTTTTATCTGAACGCTTTGCCTCAACCTTAAAAGTTTTTGCAAAAAGAAGCTCATCACGAAGGTATTCACAAGCTGCGGGAAGTATTGCGTCCATATTCTTTTCAACTGCCGCGCAACGTGACAATCCTGCAATGCCGAAGATTTTTTTTAATCTGCGGAAAGCTTCGTCAAGGTCAACTCTTTCGTCGATGGGTTCAACCATAATTGTTGACTGTGACTGCACATAGCGGATTTTTCCAAGGTCGTGAAGTCTTTGCTTCATATTTTTAACAAGCTGGTTTTCAAATGTGTGGCGGTTAAGTCCCTTAAGGGCAAGCTCGCCGTTTTTCAAAAGGATAATTTCTTTCATTTTAAACGAAACCTCAAATTATTTTGTCTTTCTCATTGTTTTCTGTGCGTTTGCAATACCGTAAAGAAGGTAATCTATTTCTTCTTTTGTGGTAAATCTTGAGATGCTGATTCTCAGCGCAGAGTTTATTCTTTCGTCGTTAAGATTCATAGCTGTCAGCACACGGCTCTTGTGTCCCTTTGAGCAGGCTGAACCGCTTGAAACGTAAATTCCCATCTCTGAAAGGTAATTGAGCATAACTTCCGACGGGATGCCGAGCACTGAAATGTTTGTGATATACGGCAGCGCATTGGCAGGTGAGTTTATTTTTACATTTTCCATAGCGGAAACGTTTTTAACAAAGTAATCGCGCAAAGCTGTTGCCTTTTCAAGGCTCTGATGATAGTCGGGCAATGCTTTTGCAGCTGCGGCAAAGCCTGCAATGTCGTGCAAAGGCTCAGTGCCGGGACGGAATTTGTTTTCCTGAAGTCCACCCAATGAATGGGGTGCGAGGCGAGTACCTTTCTTTATGAAAAGTGCACCTGCGCCCTTGGGTCCGTGAATTTTATGGGAGCTGATTGACATAAGGTCAACGCCCATATTATATGGCTTGAGCTGAACTTTGCCGAAAGCCTGAACAGCATCGCAGTGAATGAGTGCGTTTGCGCCTGCGTGTATTGCGGCACGTTTTGCAAACTCGACGGGCTGAATTGTACCCACTTCGTTGTTGACGTACATAATGCTGATGAGGACAACAGACGGATTCGTTGCGGCGTAAAGCTGACGCTCATCAATAAGTCCGTTTTCGTTAACACGCAGTTTTATAACGTCAAAGCCCTGGCTTTCAAGGTACTTAATCGGCTCTTCAACGCTCGGATGCTCAACGGATGTTGTAATGATACGGCTGCCTCTTCTTTTAAGTGCGTTTGCGGCGCCGAGGACGGCGATATTGTTGCTTTCCGTACCGCCTGATGTGAAAACAATTTCATTCGGCTCGCAGGAGAGCTTGCCTGCGATAATTCCTCTTGATTCCTCTAAAAGCTCGGAAGCGGCAATACCGTTTGAATGAAGGGATGACGGATTGCCCCAACACGATGTCAGGGTGAAATTGATTTTATCAACAGCCTCTTTGCAAAGCGGCGTCGTTGCGCTGTTATCAAGATATGCTTCCATTGTGTATTCCTCCAAGCAACAATAAGCCATTATTAACTTTTTTATTATACATCAAAATTCATCTACTTTCAATCTTTTTATAGGTATATATATTAACAATATATAAATTTTTTAACAAAATTTTTGCGGAGAAGAAACATCTTTCCACAATACATTCTATGCGAAAGCTCTCTTTTTGGGAAATGGCTTTCAATTTGGTTGAATAAAAAATTATTTTAACGTTTTTATTGACAAATTTTACCTTGTGTGTTAAGTTATAAGGGCATTGTAAATGCTAAATTAAAAGAAAGGAGACAGACATAATGACAAGATTAACATTAAAGAAAATTAAGAACGATTATCCGGTAGTTGTGTCTGTTTCTGCTTAACAGGCATATTGATTTGTTGAACCCGGAAACGTTTTGTTTCCGGGTTTTTTGTCTGTGGTAACAGCAGAAACAGCAAAAGAAAAACTACGGGAGAGGAGGAAAAATGGAGAAAAACAAACCAAAAAAGAAACAACGGTTTGAAAACCTGAAAAACACACTTTATGCTTTAAAGCTCATTTCTTCGTGTGCACCTTTGCTTATATTTTCACAAGTGATGACGATGATTGCATATTGGTTTTTCACGGGGTTTGTTCAGGAAATTCTGTTCCTGAAGGTTTTGCTTGATATAGTCGAAAACGGCAGCGGATTCGGGAAATTCGTTTTTGCCGTTGCGATGTTTGCCGTGGCAGGAATTCTTGCAAAAGGTACGGACTGCTTTTTTGACTATGTTTGTTCAAAGCTTATGAAGGTGTGCTACAAAAACCTTAACCGTAAAATTTTCCAAAAAGCCGTAGAGGTAGATATGGCGTGCTTTGAAAACCCTGAGTTTTACGACAAATATCAGCGTGCAACGGAAATAATCAGCGATAATCATTACAGCGATTTCGGATACTATTTTGCAATGATGATTTCGGGCGGTCTGACGGGAATTTTTCTTATTGCGTACGTAATTTCGATTGATGCGCGGATACTTCTTATCCTGCTTTCAATGATTTTTGTTGTGATTTTTGAATCAATCAAAGGCAAAATCGAAGTAAAAAAAGATAAGGAAATGACCTTGCATAAGCGCTCAAAAGCTTATGTTAAAAGAACGGTTTTCCTGCGTGAATTTGCAAAGGATATGCGTACTTCGGGCATCTTCGGAGTAATGCATACAAGATACAAGAAAGCCGTTGAGAACAACAGGGAAATTATTAAAAAATACGGCAAGAAAATGGCTCTTTTAGAGGTGCTGTCAGGGCTTTTCGGCACGAGCCTTCCTGTTGTTATAACCTATATTTATGCGGCGTACAGATTCGCAATAAAACGTAATCTTTCAATATCAAATTTCTCCGTAATTATGACGGCGATGAGTAACCTGAAAGATGTTTTCAACGACCTTAGTGAAGCGATAGGTTCAATCCGCAAAGAGGCGGAATATTTCGGAAATCTTCGTGAATTTTTTGAATATGAGTCTGTTGTGACGGGAGGAAGCAAAGAGGCAGACGAGCTTGAAACTCTTGAATTCCGTAATGTTTCATTCACTTATCCGTCAGCGAAAAAAGCTTCACTTATGAATGTGAATCTTAAAATCAACAAGGGTGAAACAGTTGCGGTTGTCGGTCAGAACGGAGCAGGAAAAACGACGTTTGTTAAGCTTCTTCTTCGTTTTTATGACCCTGATGAGGGAACGATTCTCTATAACGGAACAGATATCAGGGAGTATGATATAGCCTCAATCCGCAACAGACTTGCAACTGTTTTTCAGGATTACAAGGTCTTTGCGTTGAGTGTCGGCGAAAACATTATCTGCCGCGAAGTTAATGATGAAAAGGACAAAGAAAATATTACTTATTCACTCAAAAACAGCGGTGCTTACGATTGCGTAAATGCACTTCCGCAGAAGGAAGAAACTGTTCTTACGCGCGAATTTGACGAAAAAGGAACGGGACTTTCGGGCGGTGAACAGCAGAAAATTGCAGCTGCAAGAATGTTTGCAAGAGCGTTTGATCTTGCAATTCTCGATGAGCCGTCATCTGCACTTGACCCGATTGCCGAATATAAAATGTACGAAAGTCTTATCGCGGCAACGCAGGAGAAAACGGTTATCTATATTTCTCACAGGCTTTCAAGTGCCGTGCTTTCGGATAAAATCTACGTTTTCGGTAACGGCACAGTTGCTGAAGAGGGAACTCATGATGAACTGATGAGCAAAAACGGAATTTATTCCGAAATGTTTACTCTCCAGGCTTCAAGCTACACTCAGACAGAGGGGAGCGTGAACGAGATATGAAGAAAAAAGACAAAAAACAACACGGAACGATATCAAACATTCTGTATATGCTCAGGATAATGTTTAAGATTTCCCCGGGACTTGTTATCGGAGAAGTTGCACAGCAGCTTTTAAGCTCGCTTCCCGGAAGACTTGTTTCTGTTATCGGTCTTAAATATATTATTGACGAAGTGACAAACGGCGGCGATACAAAAAATGTAATTATCGGTATTGCCGTAATTCTTCTTGTTCTTGTTTTCAGCGAGATTCTGAATTCTCTTTTCTTTGAGCTTTTTGCCCACAGAGAAAGGGAAAAGCTTGACCTCGGAATTCAGTCCATGCTTTATAAAAAAGCCGCAAAGCTTGATATGGAAAAGTACGATGACCCGGGTTATTACAGCGACTTTATTCTTGCTGTTGAAATGTCGTCGGAAAACATAAAATATATGCTCACAAACGTGAAGCATTATATCGGTGAAATTGTTTCGTTTGTCGCGATAAGTGCCGTTATGGTTACGATTGATGCCGTATGCCTTCTGATTGTTATTCTTTCGGTTGTGTTCTTTATTCCCGTCGGAAAGTACACAGGCGATCTTATGATGAAACGAAGAAAAGCAGTAACGGAAAAGCACCGTAAAGGCGACTATTTCGCAAGACTTTTCTACCTTCGCGATTACGCAGGCGAAATCCGTACGGGCAGTCTTTATCCTCTTCTTGATAAAAGATTTGGCGAGAGTGCAGACGACATCGTGAAAACGCAGAACAAATATGTAAAGAAAATTGATGCTATATTTTTTGTTCAGGAATCTGTAATTCAGGTTATCGGATTTATGGTTCTTCTTACTTTGTATATCGGATATCAGACGCTTGTTACGGGCAATATGTCGGCGGGTGATTTCGTTGCCACCTTTAACGGAGCCGTACAGATAGGAAGCGGTATACTCTTCCTTACGGTTTACGGTGTGCGTAATTTTACCGAAAGAGCAGGTATGATTGAAAAATACAGAATTTTCATGTCAGAGAAGACTAGCGTACCTGACGGTAATGATGTAGCGGAGTGCGGTGCACCCGAAACGATTGAGGTTAAAAATCTTTCCTTCCGTTATCAGGGTAAGGAAGAAAATGCACTCTCAAATGTTTCGTTCAGAATTGAACCGGGCGAAAAAATCGCACTCGTCGGCTATAACGGAGCAGGTAAGACGACACTTACAAACCTTCTTCTGCGTCTTTATGACGTGACGGAAGGTTCGGTTGAAATCGGCGGAAAGGATATCCGCGACGTTACGGTTGATTCACACAGAGCAAGATTCTCTGCAGTATTCCAGGATTTTCAGATTTTCGGTGCAACCGTCGGCGAAAACGTTGCGCTTGAAAAGGATTACGACAAAGAAAGAGTAATGGATGCACTCCAAAAGGCAGGCTTTTCAAAAGAATTGCCGAACGGTGCGGACACAATCCTTCTTCGTGAGTTTGACGATGACGGTCTTATGCTTTCGGGCGGTGAACAGCAGAAAATTGCAATTGCGAGAGCGTTTTACAAAAACTGTCCGTACATAATTCTTGACGAGCCGTCGGCAAACCTCGACCCTGTTTCAGAGTATGAGCTGAACAAAGCAATCAGCGAAACCTGCACAGACAGAACGGTTGTTTTTATCTCTCACAGGCTTTCAACAACCCGTCACGCAGACCGTATTCTTATGCTTGAAAACGGCAGAGTAGTTGAATCCGGAAGCCACGACGAGCTTATGGAGCTTGACGGAAAATACGCTTATATGTTCCGTTTGCAGGCAGAAAAATATACGGAAAACAATGAATAATTAGCAAAAAGTCTTATGGTATTATAATACTGTAAGACTTTTTTTCTTGACAAAAACAAATGAAAGTAATACAATTGTTTAGAATAGGTTAATTTGTACTTTGCGCAGAGAAGCGAATACTTTTTGCGAAACATATTAATTTTTATGTGTCTATTATCTAACAAAAATTAGGGAAGTGACGAGTTGAAAAAGGGTATTTCAACAGTAAAAGACCTTGTCATTTTTGCAGCAAAAGAATACGGCGATAAAGATTTTTGCAGATTTTTCAGAGATTTTGAAATGTGTAGAAAAAGCTTTGTTGAATTCAAGGAAGATTGCCTTGCGGTAAGCAGATATATAAAAACAATCGAAAAGAAAAAAATGCATATCGCGTTCATAGGCAAAACGAGTTACGAATATATAGCTTGTCTTACGGGTATGATTTGCAGCGGAAATGTTGTTGTGCCTTTTGACCCGAATATCTCTGTTGATGAGGCTTGTCAGCTTTTTGAGGATGCTGATATTGAAATGCTTTTCTGTGAGGAAGAGTTTTCAAAAAAGGCTGATGAAATTGGAAAAAGATACAGACGGTTACGTCAGATTGTATCACTCGGCGATTGGCATTGGTTTGAAAATATTTTTTCAAAATATTCTTCAGATTCAGAATATGCATCTCTTTCTGATATTGAAATTGACCCCAACGAGTGTGCTCTTATTATCTACACATCGGGTACAACAGGAGAGCGAAAAGGTGTTATGCTTTCGAACGGTAACCTTGCTGCAAACTCCTGCTACGATTCTTATAAATCAAGAGAAGAGGAAGTCAACCTTTCTCTTTTGCCGATGCATCACGTCTTTTGTTATGCTTGTGACGTGCTTAAGAATCTTTATGACGGAAGCACGGTTTGCCTTAACGGTACGCTTGTAAGTCTTTACAGGAATTTACTTGCGTTTGAGCCTACGGTAGCAAGAATGGTACCGCTTATCTGCAAATCGGTTCTTACAAAAATCAAGATTGCTGAAAGGAAGCATCCCGAACTTTCAAAGCGTGAAGCTGCCGAGCTTGTAGTGGGCAAGAATTTCACAAGAATTATTGCAGGAAGTGCATTCCTCAGCGGTGCGTTGATTGATGAATTTGAAAAGTACGGAAT
This sequence comes from Acutalibacteraceae bacterium, assembly GCA_045533625.1. Lineage (GTDB taxonomy): Bacteria > Bacillota > Clostridia > Oscillospirales > Acutalibacteraceae > CAG-488. The sequence continues at coordinate 28,416 of JAZSID010000132.1, forward strand.
TGTCGCCCGTCAGGGTTACGGAATGAGCGAATGCAGTCCGCGAATCACAACATCAGATTTCTCGGAAGACAATAAATATTCAAACGGTGTTCTTCACGGTGTTGATGATGTAAGGGTTGTTGACGGTGAAATCCAGGTCAAAGGTCCCTCGGTTATGCTCGGTTACTACAAGAAGCCTGAAAGAACAGCGGAAGCTTTTACTGAGGACGGTTACCTCCATACAGGTGACCTCGGATATATCGAGAACAAACACATCTACCTCGTCGGAAGGAAGAAAAATCTCATCATTCTTTCAAACGGTGAAAACATTTCTCCCGAGGAAATTGAAAACAAATTTGTTGATGACGGCATCGTTAAAGAAATAATCGTATTTGCCGAAAAGGACACAATTGTTGCTGAAGTTTATCCCGATGACCAGCTTACAATCGGAATGTCACAGGAAGAGATTTCAGCGGAGATTGAAAAAATTGTGGACAGAGTTAATTCAACTCTTAATACAGACAGACAAATCCATACCTTTAGACTCAGAGGAAATCCGTTTGAAAGAACGTCAACGGGAAAAATCAAAAGAAATTACTTCAATTTTGAGGAGGACGAAAATAAATGATAGTCAAAACATTACCTGACGGGAAAAATGTTATAGCCTATCCCATTTCAAGCTCTCAGCAAATGATGTATCTTATGTCACTCAAATACGGTTCAGGTTATCCGGTAAATAATATCGGCTGCGGCTACTATTGGAAGGGTGACTTCGACGTTGCGTTAATGAAAGAGTCAATCTATGAAGCGATTGAGCGTTGCGACACAATGCGCCTTCGCTTTGTGAAAGACGGTAAAGTTAATATTTTACAGTACGTTACGGAAAAAAGTAAACTTAAAGTCGAAAATTGGGACTATACCGAGATGACGGTTGAAGAAGCTGAAGAAAAGCTTACGGCTTTCTCAAGACAGAATATCCCGATGTTCAACTGTGAGCTTCACAGAATCGCAATTATCAAATTTGCAAAGGGTTACCACGGAATTTATATGCGAATTCAGCACCTTGCAATGGATGCATATTCCGTAAAGGTTTTCCTTAACGATATTTTTGAAATTTATAACAGTAAAACTAAGGGTACGCCGTACCCGAAGCCGATGCGTCCGTATATCCCTGTTCTTGAAAATGAGCTTAAGTACCTCGCTTCTGAACAGCACGAAATCGACAAGAAGTTCTGGTTTGACTCTCTCGCAAAAACAAAAGAGCCGATTTTTACGGACTATATGCTCGAAAACAGACTTAAGAAACAGCAGAAAAAGCAGTTTGACAAACGTTATGCCGACATCCACTCGGGTTCACCCGATGCTTCGATATTGAAGTTCAGTATGAGCGACAGGGACAGCAGGAAGGTTATGAAACTCTGTGAAGAAAAAGGGCTTTCAATCTTTTCAGTTATCTCTATGGGTGTAAGAACGGGTCTTTCATGCTTTAACGATAATCAGCAGGACGTTTCATTCAAAATGATTATCAACCGCAGAGGTACGATTGCCGAGAAGAAATCGGGCGGACTTCGAATCAACTTCCTCCCGATGAGAAGCGTTATTGCTCCTGAGGAAACCTTCACTCAGGCTGTTAATAAGATTTCTGAAATCCAGAGCGAAATGTATATGCATTCAAACCTCAGCTTCCTTGAAACGCTTAAGGAAAGGCATAAGTCGATGCCCAAGGATGCAAAGTTTGATTCAACTTATGATAGCTTCGGTCTTTCATATCAGCCTCTTATGAAGATGACGTCTATCGACGAAAAAATGGAAAAGACAGCAAAGAGCATCTGGTACAATAACGGTGCTACGATGATTCCTCTTTATGTTACAATAAAGCACAGAACTCTTGATGACGGACTTGATTTCGTCTTTGAATACAGACAGGAGCCTGACGCTTCGTATGATCTTGAGATTCTCTATGAAAAGATTAAGCGCACACTTTTGCTTGGTGCTGAAAATCCTGATATCACAGTCGGAGAAATTCTTGAAACAATCGCACTTAAAGATGCAGAAAGGAACGGTAGACCGGAATGTCAAAATTCGAATCACTTGTTGAAATCCTTGAAAACTACGTTGAAGTTGACGAAATCAAGAGTGAACACAATTTTAGGCTTGATCTCGGAATGAGTTCGTTTGACACAATGTGCCTTGTCGGCGATATAAAAGATGAGTTCGGTGTTGAACTCAAAGCGAACGATTTCATCAACAATAAAACTGTTGGTGAAATGGCAGCTTATCTTGAAGAAATCTGCGAATAATTTTTAAACAAATCAAAACCACACAGACAAGTTTGTCTGTGTGGTTTTGTTATTGCCTATTGCGAATTCCAGAGTGTTGATGTATACTGATTTAAGAGAAAAGGTGGTGAGCAAGTGTTAATAGTTAAAATCGTTACAACAATTATGTTGCTTCTTTCAACTTTAATTCAGCTTGTGCCCGTAGGGGTTAAAAATCCGTTGAAGTGGACGGTTGAAAATATGCCTTTGCGAAACAAGGTAACGCAGATGCTTATGGTGGATTTCAGGTATTGGGACGAAAACACTTCGGATAAAATCGAAAGAAAAGGATTCACCGTGATGAACAGTCAGGTGGAAAAAATTCTCAGTGACTACAACTTTGGTGCGGTAATTTATTTTGCGCAGAATCTTACGGATACAAAGCAATCGTATGAACTGACAATGCAGATGCAGAAAGCTGCGACGGAAGGCGGCGGAATCCCGATGCTCATCAGTGCAGACCAGGAGGGTGGATCGGTATACCGCCTTGGTACAGGTACGGCACTTCCGGGCAATATGGCTCTCGGCGCAACGGGCAATACGGCATATGCAAAAACGGCGGGACAGATTATCGGCAGTGAGCTGAGTGTGCTCGGTATCAACACAAATCTTGCTCCCGTGGTTGACGTGAACAATAACGCAAACAATCCCGTAATCGGACTTCGCTCTTACGGTGATGACCCTGAGATGATAGGAAATATGGCATCAGCAACAATCAGCGGAATGAAGGAATACGGTGTAATCGGTTGCGCGAAGCATTTTCCGGGTCACGGTGATACGGCAACGGATTCACATTACGGCCTGCCGACTGTAAATAAATCACTTTCTACCTTGCAGAATTGTGAACTCAAGCCCTACGAAGTTGCAATCAAGCAGGGTATAGAGATGATTATGACTGCACACATTTTATATCCGCAGCTGGAAAAGGACAAAATCGTTTCGCAGAAAACGGGAAAGGCGGAGTCCTTGCCTGCAACAATGTCCGATGATATTATTACGGGGCTGCTCAAAAATAAAATGGGATTTAAGGGTATCGTAGTAACGGATGCTATGAATATGGCAGGAATTACGGCAAGCTGGAAACCCGTTGAAGCTGTTGTGAATTCAATCAACGCAGGAGTGGATATGATTTGCATGCCGTGCGAATTAAGTGACCTCGGCGACCTTAAAAACCTTGATGCAATAATCAACGGTGTAATTGATGCCGTAAACAAAGGCAAAATCCCGCTGTCAAGAATCAACGATGCTGTCGAAAGAATTCTTAAAGTAAAAACCGATAACGGTATTATGACTTGGAAGGCAGAAAATTACAGCCTTGATAATGCACTGAACACGGTTGGGTGTAAGGCAAACAGAGAAAAAGAACGTCAGATTGCCGCAGCAGCTGTTACTGTTGTGCAGAATAAAAACAATACTCTTCCACTGAAAATAAAAAGCAACACAAGGGTGCTGATGCTTGTTCCTTACGATAATGAAAAAGCGCAGATGGTAATGGGATGGAACAGGGCTAAAGATGCTGGAATTATTCCGAGCAGTGCTCAAGTTGAGGTTGTGCGGTTCAACAGCTCATCAACTCTTAATACATACAAAAGCAAAATTAATTCGGCAGATATAATTATTATTAATTCTGAAATAACCAAGGCAAGCAAGATGAACGGAAAAAGCTGGGAATCTTCGTATGTTCTGTCGGTGGTTGACTATGCCGAATCACAGGGCAAGACGACGGTTGTGCAGTCTGTTGATAAGCCGTATGATGTGCAATCCTATCCGAAGGCGGATGCTGTAATCGCTGTTTACGGGTGTAAAGGTTCATCAGTTGACCCGACTCAGGCACTCGTCGGCGGTGTTACGGATTCGAAAAATGCATACGGTCCTAATATTGTTGCAGGTATTGAAGTTGCACTCGGTGTTTTCGGTGCAAGCGGAAAGCTTCCCGTGAATATCCCCGAATATAAAAACGGAAGCTACACTTCAAAAATTGTATATTCACGTGGCTACGGAATTACATATAAAGCGGTAAAATAAAGAACGTGCTGTCATTGACAGCACGTTTTCTTACTTTATAAGCAATCTGTAAAGCGTGGGATTAACGTTAAATTCTTCAATAGCTTTCTGTACTTCACAGAGAGCTTTTTCTTTTGAAGCTTTTGTCGGGTTTTGTTTGAGTGTTGCGCGGATAAGAATGTTTTTCGGTGTGTGTGCAAAGTCGATGAATTCAAGAAGCTGTGTTTTATATCCGCAGTATTCAAGCAGGTTTCCTCTTATTGAATCGGTAAGAAGCGCAGAAAATCTTTCCTGAATAATCCCGTAACGTGTAAGAATTGAAAGATTATCAGTTTCAATCTGTGAATTCAGCTCGTGCTGACAGCAGGGGACGGAAAAAATCATCTTTGCATTCCAGTTGATTGCATTGTAGAGTGCAAAGTCTGTCGCTGTGTCGCAGGCATGAAGAGTAATTACCATATCAACATCAAAAGGACACTTATAGCCGTTGATATCACCAAGCTCAAAACGGAGATTTTTGTAGCCGTATTTTTCAGAAGCCTTGTTGCATTTTTCGATAACATCTTTCTTCAGGTCAAGTCCGATGATTGTCGCATCAATCTTTTTGATTTCTGTAAGATAATAGTAAACGATGAAAGTAAGGTAAGATTTACCGCAACCGAAGTCGATGATGTTAAGCTTTTTATAGTTCTGCTGTCGGATTGAATCGTCAATTATCTCGATGAAACGGTTAATCTGCTTGTACTTGTCGTACATGGACTGGACAACCTTGCCCTCTTTTGTGAATATACCCATATCAACAAGCGGCTCAATGATTTCACCTTCAGGGAGAAGATATTGCTTCTTTCTGTTGTGCTCAACTTTAGCAGGGCACGTTGAAGCGACAGAGAGCTTTTTCTCTTTATAAAAAATCTTTCCTTTTTTTGAAATGGTTATGTATGCTTCTTTTTCGTCACTCCACGAATTGAGCTGTTGGAAACTGCCGTCCATAATTTCAAAGCAACGCTCAGCAATTTTGTCAGCAGTAATATTTTCGTGAAAAACCTGCTTTTCAGTATACTTTGCAATCTGATAAAACTTAGGCATAAGATTAACCGTAATTTTTTTGAACTCAGATTGTTTGCTTGCAGGCTTGCTTATAACAAGCTTCTGCACGTTACTTTCAAAAATTCTTTCAATGTAGCTTTTAAGTTCGGACATATCCTCAACCCCTGAAAACGTTTACTTTGTGATGTGATGAAGCTTTTCTGTATGTGTGTTGAAGTTATCAACGTACCACGTGCTGCCGATTTTGACAACATTGACGTTAATTGTCGCAACAGCCTTATCGCCGACCTTGACTTCAACTGCTACGCCTGCAGCTTCTTTGATATCATCGGCTGAAATTTTGTAGCTTTCAAGATCTTTTGTTGCAAGAGCTTTTTTGTAACCTTCGACGTTGTTATATTCAGATACCTTAATTACGGAGTACGTAAATTTATAATCTTCACCGTACTTCTTTTCGTAAACACCGATTGTTTTTTCGCTTGTTTTAAGCCCGGTATTTTCATCGATAACTTCCTCAGTGCCTGTAAGAGAATCACCGTATGCCGCAACGTTTGCTTCAAGTGCAGTGAACATAATTTCATCTGTCATGTACTTGTCGCCGAAAACGTCTTCACGCACCTCGGCAAGCTTATTGAAGTATTTTTTGAAAATGACGTCGTAATTGTCCCAACCTTTGTTCTGGTTGATAAGTCCCGTATAGAATGGGTACATCGTTTCGATAACCTTGCCTGCAAGTGTTCCGTCGTCATTTTTTGTCTTGTCTGACATATAGCTTTCGTCGTTGTAACCCTTAAGCTCCTTTGTTTCGTCACCGGGGTTATAGCCGCACTCAGCGTAAATCACGGGATACATATAATACTCACGGATATAATCGCCGTACTTGTAATTTTTGCTGATGAGAGAATTCTTATATGCATTGTATCCGTCACCGCGGTTTACGATGCTTTCAACATAAGCTACAGCAACCTTATCGGGATTAAATCCTGTGTATTTGCTGCTGAATGTGATTGCTGTAATACCTGCAAGAAGAGCCGCAACAACGAAAAAAGCAACTATAGCGTATAATTTTACATTGAATGTTTTGTCTTTTGCCATAATACCGCCTCCTTAAACTGTTTCTGCAGCGTTCTGCTCACGGCGTTCGATGAGAGCTTTGGTGATTGTTTCTTTCTTTTCGCCGACCATATCGTAGAAGAAAATCGGCACAGCCTGCATAACAACGAAGAATGCAGGAATGATTGTGTAAATCATAAGGATTTTGTCAAGCGTTGCATCTGTCTGTGAAGCGTAAGCAATGTTTGCATCAGTTGATGCAAGGTAGCCTGACCAGGTATAAAGAAGCCACGGACCGAGAGCTTTTGTAAAAGCTGAAGCAATCTTGGAGAAAAGTCCGTAACCCGCATAAGCAAGACCTTCCTGACGTTTACCTGTTTTGTATTCGATTTCGTCAACGCAGTCTGCAATCATAATGTTCGGTGTAACGTTTGTGTTGCCGTGCTGAAGACCGCAGAAGAAATTGAGAATAAGGAACGGAATGATGAGTCCGCTGTTAAATCCGATTCCCTTTGAAACAAGGAAGAGGATTGAAAGCGAAGAAGCACCGTAAATGCAGAAAAGGATGAACGTCTTTTTAGTTGAAAACTTCTTGAGAACGAGGTTTACAAGAAGCGTGCCGACTGCTGTGCCGATACCCATCGGAAGAAGAAGAGCAAGCTTGAGATCCTTGGATCCGAGAAGGTAAATTGCTATGTAAAGCGAAACGGTACCGTAAACTCCGCGGCCGAAGCCTGTAAGCTTTGTAAGCGAAACCATAAGAAGGTTTTTGTGCGTGAAAACAACTTTAACAGCGTCTTTAAGAGAAACTTTTTCCTGAGTGAACGGAACTCTTTCTTCGTTGTTTGTGAAGAATATCATAACAAAAAGGATGAGCCCGAGCGCACAGACTGCCGTTGCGATAAGAAGGTCAAGTCCCTGAGCTTCTGCGTTTTTGTACTGCTGCTCGCCCATAGCCGCTTTCATAATAAGACCGACTACAAGGATAACAACCATACCGCCACTCTGACCGACAGAGCGAAGGAAACTGGCAATTGAAATTGCTGTTGATCTCTCAGACGGGTTAGGGGAGCAAAGAGAGCCGAAGCAATTGCTCGGACTTTCAACAGCACAGCTGAATGCCGTGTAAAGTGAAAAGATGATGAACATCCACACAATTGCGAGAGTCTGATTGTTTGTGTCAGGTGCAACGAAAACCAGCAAAGAAATAAGTGCCAACGGAATAACGCCGAAGCCTATCCACGGCTTAACCTTGCCGAGCTTTGTGCGTGTATTGTCTACAAGATAGCCGATAACAAGCTCACATACGGCACCGACGATACCTGCAACAAGGAAAACGATTGAAATTGCATTGGACATTACGTCGCTGTCGAAACCCTTGCCCTTGAAAGCAAAGTCCGCAAAAAATGTAGCTGTGTAGTCAGGCATCCAACCGGTCATAAGTGCAACACCGAAAAGACCGATACCGAATGTGGCAATCTCTGACTTTTTCATGTATTTTTTCATGGTCGTTGATTTGTCAGCCATAAAAACCCTCCTTTGAAATAATATAGGTATTATATCATATTTTAGAATATTTACAAGTTGAATAAATTCTGGTTTGTGGAGCAAAGGTTACACCTTTGCAGATAATAGATAAGAGATAATAACGAATAGTTGTGGGGCTGCGCCGCTGAAATATAACGCACGATTAAAATCGTGTACGTAGGGGAACATATTATGTTCCCGTCAGAAATACAAAAATTTGACGGGCAGATGATATCTGCCCCTACGGTGTTGATTTTAAAACAGCTCCACAAACCCGAATTTATCGAGATGTTGAGAGTTTAAATTGAAAATGTCGTTTAGATAAAAGCATTGCATCCTTTCGGACACAATGCTTTTACAACAAATTATAAAATTTTACAGACCCAATATACGCTGGAAAATATTCACTATTTTAAGGAAGAAATTACGGAAAATACCAAGGAATGAATCCAACGGTGAAACGTTTGTGTTGCCCGTACCTTCAGAAGCGTCGCCGTTAAAGTTGGATTTAAGACCGTTCATCCAGGAAATCATGCCGTTCGGGCTGATGAGCTTAACTTCCTTCTTATTACCGTCAATTGTCCTTACATTCGGGTATGTGCTGCCGTCAAGCATATGAAAGTCATATGTAACAACCTTTGCCATATGATGGTTGTCGCTTGCGGAAGCACCTGCAGGCTCAACAACGCTTTCAAAGCTTGAAAGTCGACAATTTGCAGGCTTGTTGTTGTTTTTGATGACATTGTTCCAAAGAGGAAGAGTTACAAGGTTATAGTTGACAACGGGGTCTTTTTTGCTTGAAATCATCCAGATTGCAACGTCTGAGCAGTAAAGAGTGTCAGTTTCGGAAACTGTGCCCGTTGAAGCAATCGGGAAAGCACCTGCAAAGTATTCGGGGAATGCTGAAATCATATTCCACGTCATTTCTCCGCCTGCGGAGCTTCCGCCGATGAAGATTTTTGTTGTGTCGATGTGGTCGCCGTGTTTTGCAATCATATCGTCAATAACCGCACGAAGAGATTCGATCAGTGTTTCGCCCCAGTAAATAAGCTTGTCTTCAGGAGCACGGGGAAGAAGAATAAATGCACCTTTTTCGTCAAAACGGCGCTGAAGCTCTGATGATGCCCAATACGGGAAGTCGCTATCGTCAAGCTGAGCACCGGGATAATCCGCGTGGCCAATTCCGTGAAGGAAGATAACGAGAGGATATTTTGCAAAGTCTAAACTTCCGACGGGTGAATAGTAAGCGTAGTCAAGAGCGTGGTTGCCTGCTTTAGGGGCAACGTCGTGCTGGAATTCATCTCTCAGTGCCTGAATGCCTGAAGATGTGGATAATGCCGGTTTTCTTCTTGGTGCGGCAGATGCTGATGCTGTCAACGGAAGCATACAAAGGCAGACTGCCAGGAATATTGCGAGGATTTTCTTTGCTGTTTTCACAATTATCACCTCATAAATTAATGTACTTAATTCTACCACAGTTTAATAGCTTGTTAAATGACGAAAAAGAATAATAACAGTAAAATTTATTAAAAAATCCAGTCCTTTTACCGTTAAAATGTATTCATAAATAAAGGAACTATCATTACCCAAAGAAATATAACTGTGATAATGATAGCGTACGCAAGTAAGAATCGCTGAATAAATTTCTTGTCATCAACTCTTTTTACGCTTGCGTTGCAATTCGGACAGATTCCGGTGTTGTCTTTGGTGCTTGCACCGCACTCGGGACATTTGCGTGTCCGAATCCTTATAAGAACAAACACAAACGGAATCATTACCCAGGAATTCAGCACAATAGATGCAATGAACCACCACAAAACGCTCATTTTATTTTTGTATGAAACAAGAGAAACAATTGCAATCAAAAATACTGTACAGATGATAGCAAAAATCATCGCAGGAATTGAAAGAGCCAAGCCCAGAAGCATCGCAAACATATACTGTCCTCCCTTATGAAAAAGTTATAAACTATAAAGCCATACGAAGAAAATGCTCAATTATAAAAATCGCTTCAAAAAAAGCACAAAACCTTATTAAAAACCTTCCGAAAGAATTTTTTTTAGGCCTGACGGTATCAAGCTCAACACCGCACAGTATACAGAATTTCTTATTTTCGGGAATTTGCGATCTGCATATAGGACAGCGTTTGTTTAAAAGCTTTTTTCTTGCGTTCCAATATATGCAGATGCCGATAAACTGAAGAAGAACAGTGATAATTACCCATAAAAGAGTGTTCATCTTATATTTACGTGTATCACGTATAATATAAATACACATTATAGCAACCATTACAGCACCGACAAAAAGTGAAATAAAATAAAGAAATATACTTACAAGCATAACGAACATACAGTTCACCTCAGTGTGCATTTTATCATAAATTAAAATATAAAACAATCAACCGAAGCTTACAACATGTAAAAATTTGCGCAAACTTCGGTTGACATTTATCTTTTATCTTTTTTCAAAAGTTCGTAAGCAACGAAATATTCTCTCGCATAGTTTTTTAGTCTGCCTTTTTTGTTTTCACAGCTCACTTTGCCGATTTTTTCAAATCCGCACCGTTTGGCAATTATTCCTGCTCTGCGCAGATGGTAATCAGAAGAAAGGAAAGCAACACGGAATTCATTCGGGTTTTTGCCCGAATGAGTTTTTATAATTTCAAAAGCATTCTCAAAATTTTCAAATGTGGTTGTTGATTTATCTTCAAGCACAAATCGTGATTCATCAATGCCCGAGTTTACAAGATGCTCCTTGATAATCTGTGCTTCGCTTTTTTTCTGTCCGTCACGGAAGCAACCGCCGCACGGAATAACGAAGCATTTTGTGTTTTCTTTAAGATATTCTGCGGCAACATTGATTCTTTCAAGCAGGTGTGGACTTGGCGTTTCTTCACCGATAACGCGGCCGCCCAGAACAAGAAGATAGTCGCAATCGTCACGGTAGCCTTTTCGTGCATCATTTATGACAAACGGAAGATATGCACCGGCAGTTAGAGTAAGATATCCTGTAACGCCGCCGACGGTACCAAGTAAAATTTTTGAAACGATATTCATAAAATCACACCCTTATCGCAATTCTTTGGGCAACGGACGGCACTTTGCCGTAAATTCAATAACGTCAATGCGGATAATGCCGACAACCTCTGCCATTCTGTCATCAAACTGAAAATCCTTACCTGTCTGTGTTTTCATAAGGAAGGTGAGGGCAGACTTTTTCTCTTCAATATCATCGATGATGTTTGCAACACCTCTGCCCATAAGAGAAGAGTAAGTGATTCCGTATTTGCAGGCAACGTCGCCTTCAAAAGGAGTAATACCGTATTCCATTTCAAAGAAAACTTTCGGATTAGCTCTTATAACGTCAATCTTCCTGCCCTTTCGTGCGCCGTGAAGCCAGATTGTGAGTTTGCCGTCCTCGAAAGTGTAGCCGTAATTCATCGGTACAACGTAGGGCTCATCCCCATCCACCAGACCGAGGTGAAGCACCTTCGAATTATCAAGAATTTTTATAATTTCGTTTATGTCTGTAACCTGTCTTTCACGTCTTGTCATTCCGTTCATAATATTACCTCCGAAAATACTGTATTTAAATCATTATATCATAAAAAATATTTGTATACAACAAAATCTCCGCCCTTACGACGGAGATTTGATTTTGTTCTGTTTTTTGTAAAGTTTTTTCGCCTCAAAGAAAGCGAAAACAATGCAAATAAAAGAGTATACGGAAAAAATAAGGAATGGTACCGTTTCAGGTGTTGATTCAAGCATGGCAACATAAAGCGCAACGCTGATAACTCCGTTGATAATCATACAGACAGTGTATTCGGTATAGGCAAACATCGTCAGGAAAAGAACGACTATTCCGAGCAGGTTTGTTGCACTGTCAAGGAAAACATACTTTGCACCAAACAGCGGAAGCACCTTTCACATCACTAAAAGTGCGGCAAGATAGCCGACCAACAACAAGGCTCTTTGTTTCCAAGTCAGTTTGCGTAACACGGTTGATTTTTCCCATTTGTTTTTATTCCAGCGAATAAAGGTGATAAGCTGCATCGGGAAAGAAAAAAGGATAGCCTGTAAAGCTGAAGCGAGCAGACCGTAATACATATAAACTGCGGCATAAAGTATTGAGTTTATACTGCCGAAAAGATTGCTGTATCGGTTCACCCTTGACTGAAGCATCGCGATTATCAGCGAATTATAAAGCGGCAGAATACGAAGAAAGCTTTGCTTGTAATAAATTCCCGTAACTGTGATAAGGATTCCCGTTACAGCCATAAGAAAGTATATAAAAATATCTTTTTTTGAAAGTTCTGCAGATTTCTTTAACAAGGTTCTTCCCTCCGATTAAGCATCGAGGGGTATTATATCATATACTTTGAATAACCGCAATCCAGTTTATTTTAAAATTATATTTCGTGCATATTAAGTGTTTTTCACTAAACCTGATTTTTATTGCAAAGAAGTTCCCTTCGACAAATTCGGGTTTGTCGAGTTCTTTGATTTTGCTCAATCTTATTCTGTGTGCGTAGGGATGGGCCTCCCGGACCATCCGCAGATTCTGCTGAGTTAACGGACGGTCGAGGACGCCCGTCCCTACTCGCTTTACTAAAGTC
>JAZSID010000057.1:0-5163 GCA_045533625.1 Acutalibacteraceae bacterium
TCTGCCCCTACGGTGTTGATTTTAAAACACCTCAACATAAGTATTGACAAAATTTTGCGGGGGGGGGGTATAATGTTAATAGGGAAAATATACCTTAATTCTTTAATATAAATTGATAGGAGGAATTTGTGTGAAAAAGATGTTTTCAATCGTATTGGCAACTATTTTGGTGTTGGTGTCGATTCCATTTTCAGCATCAGCCGCAGGGTATCCGAGCGGTACCTGCGGTGAAAATGTGAAATGGAAACTCAACGATGACACAGGTGTGCTCACTATCACGGGTGAGGGAGAAATTGTTTCGGCAAGTCCATCTTACGCAAGCTACCCGTGGAGTCGTTACGAGTCCGACATCAAGTCAATTGTAATCGACGACGGTATTACCAAAATCGGCGAAAAAGCCTTTTATGATCTTCATTATCTGAAAACCGTAACGATAGGTAACGGCGTTACCGTAATCGCTGAGTCTGCTTTTGAAGAGTGCATTTACCTTAACACCGTAACAATCGGCAGCGGAGTAAAAACCATTGAACGGGATGCTTTTTATAAATGCACACAGCTCAAGGATTTATATTATGCAGGCGACATCAGCGGATGGTGCGGTATTGATTTTAACCGCTGGAAGGAATCAAATCCGCAGTATCATGCTAAAAACTTTTATGTGAACGGCACTTTGCTGACGGGTGATCTTGTCATTCCCGAAGGGGTTACAAATATTCCGAAATCAGCCTTTTATAATTGCGACAGTATCGAAAGCGTAACGATTCCTGACAGCGTTATTGCTATTGAAAATGAAGCTTTTGAGGATTGCGACGGCATAAAGAGCGTAACGATCGGCGACGGCGTCGAGGTTATCGGCGAAGATGCATTTCACGATTGCGATGTCCTGAAAACTTTGACTCTGGGTGAAAATGTCAAAACAATAGACCGTTGGGCATTCGCGTACTGTAAAATGATTGAAAGTGTTACGATTCCCGAAAGTGTTACTTTTATCGGTGATACGGCTTTCCAATGCTGCGAAGGCATAAAAGATATAAAATTCCTTAACAGCCCTGCAGTTATTGAGGAATCTGCGTTCAATTGGTGCAAAGGTCTTGAAACTCTGGATCTCGGCAACGCGATCATAAGCATCGGTGATAACGGCTTCGGCACTTGCGGTTCACTTAAAGAAATAATTATTCCCGATAGCGTCATAAGCCTCGGAGCAGGTGCGTTCAGCTCCTCATATACGGCATCAATGCTTGAAATCGGCAAGGGTGTCAGGACGATAGGTGAGGGCGCCTTCAGCGGTTGCTCAGGTCTCAAGGAGATAATCGTTGACCCTGAAAATACTGCTTACATAAGCGATGAATACGGTGTACTTTTTGATATCGACAAGACAGTTCTTATTAAATATCCGACCGCAAACGAAAGAACAAGCTATGTGATTCCTGACAGCGTTATCACCGTTGAATCTCGCTCTTTCACCAGATGCGCTTATCTTGAATATGTCACATTCGGTAACAGTGTTGAGATTATCGGTGAAGAAGCTTTCTGGGATAGCAGAAAGCTCAAGGAAGCCATACTTCCCGATAGTGTTACAAAACTCGGAGAGCAAGCATTCGATCGCTGTGAATCGATTGAAAAAGTATCGATCGGAAAAGGAATTACCGAAATTCCTTATTGGGCGTTTGATGGTTGCAGTATTAAAGAGCTTAGCTTAGGTGAAAATGTAAAAACGATAGGCGAAAGCGCATTTAATAATGGCGGCGGCAGGCTTGAAAGCCTCGTTATCCCTGACAGCGTAACGCAAATCGGTGAGTATGCATTCCATGGATATTATTGGCTTAAAAGCTTAACAGTCGGCAAGGGTGTTTCGGTTTTAAGAGAGTCCGTATTCTCTTCTTGTTATTATCTGGAAACAGTAACTCTTCCGAATACGATAACAATGATTTATGACGGTGCATTCCGCGATTGCAATAAGATTACGGATATTTACTACGAGGGTACACCCGAGATGTGGGAAAAGGTGTTTGTCGGTGAGGATAACGGAAGCATTGCCACCGCAACCGTTCATTTCGGTAATGTCGAACGTGATGAAACTGAAATTCCCGCAAATCCTGAAATTCCAAAGCCTTCGCAGAAGTGTGGCGATAATGCTTATTGGGTATTCAAAGAAGAAACGGGTGAGCTTAGAATCTTCGGCGACGGAGCTATGTACGATGCGTATGACGGTTATTATATCAATGCGTTTAACCCGTGGTTTGCTTTCAGCGAAGATATTAAGAAGGTAATAATTGACGAAGGTATCACACATATAGGTTCGTTCGCATTTATAGGGTGTGACGGATTCGAGGAAATAACAATACCGTCAACGGTTAAAACTATCGGTCAGGATGCATTCAGTTGTTGCACAAGCCTTGAAACATTAAATATGAGCGCTGGTATTGAAGAGATTGCTGCTTACGCTTTCTATTATTGTATCAGCCTTAAAGAAGTGAATTTCGACGGCGAAGAGTGGGAATGGTACAGTATATACATCTACGAGGGCAACGAATGGCTTAAGGATGCGTATGTTTATTACGACGGAATAGAATTCCCCGATGAAGAAATAATTTACTACCCCTGTGATATCAACGGCGACAGTAAAACAAATTCTTCCGATGCACTGTTTGTTTTGCAGTATTCCGTCGGCAAGATACAGCTCACGGCGAGCGAGCTCAATGCCGCCGATATCAACAAAGACGGCAAAGTGAATTCTTTGGATGCGCTGATGATTTTGCAGATCTGCGTCGGAAAATAACGAAATAAGGAGCTGTGAAAAACAGCTCCTTATTTCGTTATAACAGTAAGATTTTATTTTAAAGAATCAATATAATCGCAAGCGGCAAGGGCTGCAACTGCACCGTCAGCGGCTGCTGTTGCAACCTGACGGATTTTCTTTGTACGGCAGTCACCTGCAACGAATATTCCGTTTTCGCCTGCAACACAGGATTCATCGGCGCTTGCATATCCTCTTTCGTCAAGAGCGACAACATTTGCGAAAGCCTCGTTCTGCGGAATAAGACCGATTGCAATGAAAAGTCCGTCAACGTTCAGGTGTGAAACGCTTGAATCAGCAGTCTTTGTAAGCTCAACTCCATCAAGCTCTGTGTCACCTGTGAAAGCGGTTACCCTTGTGCCTGTGATAACCTCAATGTTAGCCTTTTCATAAACCTGCTCTGCAAGTTTCTTTTCGCCTGTGAGGAAACCAAGGTCCTGAATAACATAAACTTTCTCTGCGAGGTCGGAAAGAAGAATTGCTTCCTGAAGAGCTGAGTTGCCGCCGCCGACAACGCCGACTGTCTTTCCTTTGTAGAAAGCACCGTCGCACACTGCACAGAAAGAAATTCCTTCGCCGACGTATTTGTGCTCATTCGGGAGACCGAGCATTCTGTGCTTTGCTCCTGTTGAAATGATAACGGCTTTGCCTTCGAATTCGCCTGAATCCGTAACTACTGTTTTAACGTCGCCGTTTTTGATGCTGAGAGCTTCACAAAGCTCAACGTCTGCGCCCTGTTCAAGCACCTGCTCAACGAGCTTGTCTGCAAACTCATTACCTGTAAGCTGGATGAAGCCGGGGATGTTTTCAACTTTCGGGGAAAATGTAATCTGTCCGCCGAATGTTGCTTTTTCAATTACGAGAACGCTTTTATTTGCCCTGCGAGCATACAGGGCGGCGGTAAGCCCCGCAGGGCCACCGCCGATAATTATAATATCATACATAACAATATTATCCCTTATTAGTAAATTTTATGCGTTAAGAAATTTCTTGATATCGGAAACGCCTGCATACTTTTCTACAACGCCGTCCTTGATAATTACAAGTGTCGGAGCCTGCTTAACACCGAGCTGTGTTGCGAGTTCTGCATTGTCCTCAGCAAGGAGCTTTTCGTAGGGGAAGCCAGCCTTGTCAAGGAATGTGCAAGCAATCTTACAGTTCGGGCAGGTTGCTGTTGCGAAAAGAAGGTTACGGTTTTCTGCCGCAGGAGCAGTTTCTTCAGCCTTTACAGCCTCAGCTGCGGGAGCAGATCTCTTGAGTGTTGACTTGCCGATATCGTAAACCTTACGGTCCTTGTATTCCTGAGTCTTACCGTCGTTCCAGTTTTTAACGGGACGGTAGTAACCTGTGATACGGCTGTAAACTTCTGCCTCTTCTCCGCACTCAGGACATGTGAAAGATTCACCTGCGATGTAGCCGTGATTCTTACATACTGAGTATGTGGGAGAAATTGAGTAGTAGGGAAGTCTGTAGTTTTCTGCAATCTTCTTTACAAGGCTTGCACATGACTGCCAATCAGGAAGCTTTTCGCCAAGGAAAGCGTGGAAAACAGTACCTGATGTGTAAAGTGTGTGAAGCTCGTCCTGCATATCGAGAGCTGTGAAGATATCCTCTGTGTAGCCGACGGGAAGGTGTGAGCTGTTTGTGTAGTAAGGTGTCTGATCCTTCTCACAGCCTGCTGTGATGATGTCGGGGAAGTACTTAAGGTCGTGCTTTGCAAGACGGAAAGCTGTTGACTCAGCAGGTGTTGCTTCAAGGTTGTAAAGGTCGCCGTACTGAACCTGATAGTCAGAAAGTCTTTCTCTCATGTGGTTGAGAACGTCCTTTGCAAACTGCTGTGTCTTTTCTGTTGTCATATCAGCTCTGAGCCACTTTGCGTTAAGACCAACTTCGTTCATACCAACAAGACCGATTGTTGAGAAGTGGTTGTCGAATGTGCCGAGATATCTCTTTGTGTACGGATAAAGTCCTGAATCAAGAAGCTTTGTGATAACTGTACGCTTAACCTTGAGTGAACGAGCAGAAATATCCATCATTCTGTCAAGACGAGCGTAGAAATCAGCCTCATCCTTTGCAAGGTAAGCAATTCTCGGAAGGTTGATTGTAACAACACCGACTGAACCTGTTGATTCACCGCTTCCGAAGAAACCGCCTGACTTTTTACGAAGCTCACGGAGGTCAAGACGAAGACGACAGTACATTGAACGAACATCACTGGGCTCCATATCGGAGTTGATGTAGTTTGAGAAGTACGGAGTACCGTATTTAGCTGTCATTTCGAAGAGAAGCTTGTTGTTCTCTGTCTCTGACCAGTCAAAATCACGTGTAATTGAATATGTGGGAATCGGATACTGGAAACCGCGTCC
>JAZSID010000025.1:0-2443 GCA_045533625.1 Acutalibacteraceae bacterium
CGATGAGATCGCAGGTTCGAGTCCTGTCACTTCGACCAAAAAACAGCCAAAAACAAGCCATTTTGACTTGTTTTCGGCTGTTTTTCTATCTGTTTTTCACAAAATCGGCTATTTTCGGTTGACCACATGTTTGCCTTGATTTCGAACCTTTGGACTGTTTTTTCACCGTGATTTTCCCTTTGTTTCAAAAAACCCCTTTTCTTTGCTTACTGCGATGCAAATTTTGAGGGCTGACAGTTTTTTTCTGTCAGCCCTCGTTCTTATCATCTCGACAAATTGGAATTTGTTAGTTAAGCGTAGAAGGGACATCTTTTTTCAATGCATTGATTGTTTTGTGCCGAATGTACACACTTAATTTTATCAAGCTCCATTTCAACGCCAAGGTATTCCTTTGAAAACTCCACGGCTTTGATGATGGATATGTAGGAATCGCGCTTACAGCAACGGGGGCCGCCGACTTCACCAACTGCACCAAGTGCGGAAGATGTCATCTTATTTGATAATCCCCACGCTTCGTTTGCAAGAGGTGTCGAGCCTGTCACAATAGACACGAACATTCCGGCACTCACGCCTGCACCGCAAGCTCCCCAAAATCCGCAAGCACCGCCGGGAACTTTTCTTCCACGCACCTGCATCTCGGAGAGTGCTTTTACAAGATCAATATCACCGCCTGCGTTCTTATATGCAGTAAGCAATGCCGAACCTACCATCACGTGATGTTCGGGGCCGTGCATATGGCAGAACGGCAGAGCCATCAGCTTTTGAATGATCTCGATAGGATTCTTCGAGCTTTCCGCAAGGCATACGCCAATAATACTGTCCATTCCTTGCGTGTGGCATTCGTTACATACGTAATGACCGTTTACGCAAGCTGTTTTGCTATTTTCTTTTTTGTGGCAGATGGCGCATTCCATCAGCTCATCATCTTCTAAATATTTCAGCGGCGCACCGCAAATCAAACACTCATCTTTCATTATAAACCTCGTCAAATTCTTGTTTATCGGTGAGTTTATTATAACATATTTTTATGAATATTTCAACCGTTCAAAGCTAAAAGGGCTGACAGTTTTTCTTCTGTCAGCCCTCTGTGCATTATGCCGTTTTCAAGTGCCATGGTTGCAAAGGTGTGGGGCAGGTCGTGGAAGCGAACGTGCTTACAGCGATGCAATAACTGCATATCGATAGAGAAAGCGGTGAGCGTGAGCCCACCGCCGTTCTTTGTTAGTTTAAAGCGTCTACGTTAATTCGCAGGCTCTTTTTTTGTTGTTGCATAGATTTACTATTGTGCGTCCGTCACTTCTTGAAGAATAATAGGATATGCTTCGGAAGTTTCGGGGTCGGTGTTGAGAATGAATCTGTAATCACATTTCACAGTTGCCGTTTCGTTGTATGTATTGATTGTGTTGTTCATCGCTGCAACTGCATCGACAAAAGTACAGTCATTGCCGTCTATATGGTGTATCCTTTCGTTAAGGTATTTCATATTATCACCATACTCCGTCGATCCGGCAGTGCAGTAACACCAGTTAAAACCATACCAAGAAATCGCGTAACCAGACGTTCGAGTATCATTCGAAATTACATCACCACCATTAAAGCATGCTTCTATTCTTACTGATCCGCTTGAATTGATATCACCCACAATTCCGTTAGCATATTCCGGTCCAGTTACCGTTCCATAGTTTGCACAACCGACAATCGCTTTAGGATACCAAGCGTAAGCGCAAATGCCACCAACCTCTGAACTCTCACTCGTAACGTCGCCATAGTTTGTGCAACCTATTACATAACTATACGTGCTTGCGTTATACACAATACCAGCAGCACCTATATAAGCTGTAATGTTTGAGTAATTAACACAACCCATTACTACACCGTCCCCCGTTACAGTCACAACAATGCCTCCTACTTTACCTCCAACTAAATCTGAATCTTTCATGGTCAAATTTTTCACAATACCATTTTTGTCTAAACGATAAATAAATCCAACAGCATTCATAGAGGTAGTTTTCATCGTTAAATTATAAACCGTATGATAGTTCCCGTCAAACGTTCCTATGTAATTCGCAACATCTACGCCCCAGTTGCTTTCATTAACGCCGTCACCGTCAAGGTCAAACAAGAAACTATCCGTCGGCATAATGATATCTGCTTCTAAAGTCACGTTTGTTCTGTTATCAACTTGTTGTGCATCGTACCATGCAAGCAAGCCTTCGTAATCTTTTACAAAGAAGGTGTTGGTTTCTTGGTCGTAACGGTAGGTCAATTCTTTATCAACCGTCACGTTGATCTCCAAAAGCACAAGCTGCTTCGCTTCAAGAACACCAGAATCACCCGTATAGTCAGGAGTTACGTATTGATACCCGATCGGGTTGGTAAAGGTCAAATATTCAAGTTTATACGTGCCTGCGTTTTTGAAGGTTACGCTACGGTAATCTTTCAT
>JAZSID010000123.1:0-7618 GCA_045533625.1 Acutalibacteraceae bacterium
TTCTTCGTTGAAGAACAGCAGAGAAGAGTCTGCACCTCCTGCGACCTTGAAGAATACAGATTTGTTAAAGGCACATCAAAATGCCATAAGTATTTCCCGCATTGCGGCGATGGCGAAGACTGCTGGGCATGCAACACTCTCAGCAACACAAACGGCTTCTTCCGCAACCTCGGCAAATTCCTCACATGGTTCTTCTTTGAGAATATCATAACAACAATTCTCTTCCCGTTCGCACACGGACATTTCCACGAAATGATTAATCTTGATAAAATCTTCGGTTCATAAGAAAAGCAAAAGCTTTATGATTGACAAACGATCTGTAAAAAACATAAAAATCTCATGATTAATAAGCAAACCGCACGGGCGTAAAAACCCGTGCGGTTTGCTTATTAAAAACAGAAATCTATTTAGTCTATGCTTTTTCAGTCGATTCTTATCGTTCTGAACCGTGCAGAATTAGCTTTTGTCGAATGTATTTTGTTTGAATGATGTAATATATGTTAAGAAAAACTGAAACGGTAAAATGCAAATTCTAACGGTCCAAACCATTTAATCTTAACAATAAATTAAATCATTATTTACCGTCTCTCTCGCTCTTGCTTCAATGTTATTCATATGGGCAATCCACTCCATTTGATTTTCTTCTTTTAGTTGTTCTGTTATTCCTTCATTGACTTTCATCTGTTCTACCAGCCGAGAGAACATATCCGATGCCTGTTCATCAACCTCTGCAAGATGAGTCCATAATATTCCGTTCATAAGCATAATGTTAAACTGCACTCGTTTATGTTTCATAAGATAATCTTTGCGTTTCATTCCCCATACACCCAGTGGCTTGTTTGCCTCGGCTGGTAATGTAATATTCGGTATTCTGTAATCACCAACCATTCTGTATGTTCCGCCGTTTTGCTCAAATGATGATTTATTCATAACTATATTCTCCTTTTAATCAGTAACAAATGTGTCGTATGTAAATTTAGCACCAAGCCTGAAGCCTGATATAAAGCTGTCAGCATTACTTGTAGTTGAAAATTCAATATAAGCACTGACATAGTTTTGAAACAGCTCTTTATCCTCACCGCTCAATCTTGCAGTAAGCTGTTCTTCTTTTTCGGCAAGGTTACTCAGCTTTTTCTTGAGTTTAGGCGTCAATTCGTTATTTACTTCTTGTGGCTCAATGTTACCATAATAGAAATCTTCAATTATATTTGACATTATGTATTCCTCCGTATCTGAGGAAATCTATTAGAGTACGAAAGATAGAATATGTATTGCCGGAGAACTACTTGTGTTATGAACATCCGTACCAACGAAAAGGACACCGTATGGTGTCTTTTTTGTTTTTATATAATCCCAAAAGAAACACACCGAGTTTAAAACCCGGTGTGTTTTTATCTTTCTATTAATCTTTAAACAGTTTTTTACCCAAAAGACCTTCAATAATCTTAACATCAAATCCGTCTTCTCTTAAATCGTACAATCTGCCGATGTTTCCGAAGAAGGCAACAACCTTGCCGATAAATCTTACAAGTCTGTTGAAAATTGAGGGGAAGAATTTTTTGTCATATTCGTGGCCGCCGTCATCGGTAGTCTTTGTTATTGTGAACGAATTGAAAGGTTCTTCTGCTCCGACCTCATAAGATTCTACAGTAATCGAATCTTCATTACAAGTAAGAATATTGTATGTCGGCTCCTGAGTAAGATGTGCAAAACCGATTTCTTCATTAAGACCGATTTCATCTTCACCACGGGGTCTGTTGATCGAACAGGAAACCATATAAATCGTTCCGTTCGGGTCAACCATTTCACTTTCAAGCGGAGCAACAATCTTGTTATTGCAAAGAACATTGGAAACAGTGTAATAATGGCTGTGACCGAGGAGAACAAGGTCAATTCCGAACTCGTCAACGATGGGAGCCCATATCAATCTTAAAAGCTCGTTTTCGCTTTCGCGTGAAGGAATTCTTCCGCTGTAAAGGTCGTGATGAGCCATCATCACCTTCCATTTGACATCAGGGTTTGATTCGATTGCCTTCTTAACAAACTTATAGTGGTCCGCACCTGAAGCATTGTTAGTATCAACAACAAGGAAAAGAACATCGCCCTTTACAAACCAATAATCATCACCGATGTACGAAGAAACAGCAGCTTCTTCGTATTCATTGGGGAGGTTTGTGAATGTCTTGTATTCCGCGCCCTTAAGGTCATGGTTACCAATTGCTGTTGCAACAGAAACAGACTTCAGAATCGGAGAAGCAGCAAAAGCTTTATACTCATCCTCACGTCCGTCGGATGCCTGATCACCTGCTGAAAGCAACAAGGATACATCACTTTCTTTTGAAAGAACATCCTCAAGTGTACTGTTAAATTTATTTGATGTGTTCTTCAAAGATTCCTGATTTCCGTCGTCGCTGGTGATATGTATATCCGTCATATAAACCGCCTTGAATTCATCGTCAGAAGCAGTTCTGAAAGAATAAACATCGGATTCATAATCACCGCTTATGCATTTGTAATAATAAACTGTATCTTCTTCAAGTTCAGTAACAGTAACGTGATTTGCAAAGTCACCTTCAGTTGCCTTAACAGAAGTACCTGTGAATTCTTCAGAATCATTAAGCGCACCGTTTGTGCTTACAATAACGCTCGGTGTATTCTGATCTTCAGTATACCAGGTGAAGTTACGCTCCGATTCATCAGAACCGACAAACATAATAAGACCCGCTTCAGCGTCAGCCGATGACCAGACAGTGTCCCAGGAAGTCTCGTTCATTGCAAAAGTCGGCACAACCGACGTTGCAAGGAGAACAGCCATCAAGAGAAAACATAATAATTTTTTCATCATTTCAACCCTCTTTATTTCTTTTTAATCATTATAAATCCAAGTAAAAATAAAGTCAATAACGGATAAACAGAATACAGAATTATTTCTCAATTATCCTCACGGTGTATATGATGTTAGTATTTCATTTATATCCTGCTTATAAATATTACTACCGAGTATATCTCCGTTTGCGCTAAAGCAGATTGCTTTTATATCGTTCGGGTCTTCGTCGTACGGACTTTTTGTTTCTTTGCTTAAATCAAAATATTTGCTTAAGTATACAAGTGCATTTCCACTCGGAAAAACAACGTTTCCCTCCGCTGTTTCAATATTCATTGCATTGAACTCTTCAAGTAACTCTCTTGTTATGTTGTTATACGGATTTTTGTCCTGCGGACTGACGAGCCAGGCAGGATGAACTTTGATTTCAACACCGGTTTCCTTAACTGCCTGAGCAAACAATTTTACATATTCAAGTGGTATTGTTTCCTGATGAAAAGCATCAACTGACAGCAAAATTTCATTTACACCGCTGTCGGCTAACTTTTT
Source organism: Acutalibacteraceae bacterium (assembly GCA_045533625.1). Classification (GTDB taxonomy): domain Bacteria; phylum Bacillota; class Clostridia; order Oscillospirales; family Acutalibacteraceae; genus CAG-488. The sequence continues at coordinate 3,374 of JAZSID010000123.1, forward strand.
TGCAACAAACTTTATCCTGTCAGAATCCTTGCTGAAATAACCATTTGTAATAAGCTGTCTTTTCGGGATATTCATTTCACGAGCTGCTTTATGTATTTCAAATACAGTTTCGGGGTAAAGCAACGGCTCACCGCCAAAGGTCATAACGGATTTTATGTCATACTCCCCTGCTATTTTACGGACAGCTTCTGCAGCTATATACTTATCGATATTTTCAGAGCTTTTGTGTTCACCCTGAGAGCAATGCTTGCATTTACCCGTACAAGCCATAGTAACAACAAATTCTATGCGGTTGAGATTTTTGAGATATTTATTCACTTTGTGTTTCCTTTCAAATAATTTACTGACCGCCTTAAACCATCTATAGTTTTCGTTTCCAAAACTACACGGCAGTTCTGCTCTTTTGCAAGGTTAATATATTTTTCGATATCAATTTCACCCGTCCCGAGTGCGAGGTGATTTTTTATTACCTTAGCATCGTGCAGATGAACATGATGCAGGCGGTCTTTGTGTTTCATAACGAATTCTTCGTCAGTACCGCCGATGCCGTGATTGTGTCCCACGTCAAAAGTCAAAGCGAAAACCTTGCTTTCCAAAAGCAATTCAATGGCTTCCTTTTGAAAATCTTCGTAACCGTCGCAGTTTTCAATACAGATTTTAATATCAACATCACCGATAGCTTTTTCACACATGTTTCTGAAATCAACAATACTTTTAAGATATTGCTCTTTGTATTCAGAAAAAAGGAACACCTTTCTTTCGGGCAAGGTGAAATAAACGCCTTTTGCCATATGCATATTAACCACTCTGACACTTAGCTGTTTTGCAATTTCAATGGTATCGGCAACAGTTTTTTTGTAAGCTTCTGCAACGTAAGTGTTGAAATCGCTTACGTTCAGATTTTCGTCAAGGTGAATGGTGTAGTAAATGTCGTATTTATCAGCGATGCTTCTGAAATAATCAACATCAATTTTTGGGAGCTGATACTGCGACATATTCATATTAAGTTCGATGAAACCAAGACCTAATTCCGAACACAGCTTTGCACAGTCTTCAAGAGTACCTGTTTCAATCAATGTGGGCATACCGTATTTTATTTGCAGCATTTGTTTACTCCTTAATCAAGATAATTCTTTATTACGCCCCACGTCTCAATCAGCCTATCTACACTCCAGCCGGCATTGGCAGGTGATGTTGAGGGCAACCAAACAGCCTCTCTGCCAATCGTATCACGAATGTACTTTTTATAATACTTTTCAGCTGTTTTCCCATTGACAAAAATTTGTTTAACATCTGCATTGTCAAGTATCTCCGTAAGGTCATTTGCAACGACATTTTTGATAGAGCTGTCAGAACTCCCTGTGATATCACAAGAGGCAATCACATCCCACAGGGCAATATGATTTGAGTGAAGAAAAGCACTTTTCTCTTCAATTGTTATGGGTTTGTCAGTGCACATAACGGCTGAAACAACCTTCCAGAATCTGTTCTGCGGATGTCCGTAGAAAAACATCTGTTCGCGGGATTTCACTGACGGAAAACTGCCAAGGATAAGCACTTTTGAGTTTTCGTCGTATAAAGGTGGGAATGGGTGTTGCAACATATTATATACTCCTCAAAAAATCATCAACCTGCCGTTTTGTTTTCAGAACAACGGTTTTACTTTTATATTTCTTCGTAATTTCATTATAGAACGCTCGCCTTTCCCTGTTTCTGCATCCGAAAAGAATAAACTTCACAAACCACCAGTTCATGTCATTTTTGTATCCGTCTTTTCTTCGCTGTTTCGTGCGTTTCAACGCTCTGAGAAAACAAGTCATACGAGGAAGAAGCAAGAGGACAATTTTATCTGCACTTTCCAGTCTTTCATCTATCATCAGGTATGTATAATATCCGTCGATAATCCAATAAGGATTTCCCATAAAGTCTTTGACCTTCGGTAACACAACCGCATCGTCAACAGGTCTCCATTCCTTATCCCACTTGATATCGTCAAGGTGAAGAACAGGAATATTTTTCTTTTCTGCCAAATAGTCAGAAAGATATGTTTTTCCGCTTCCTGCGTAGCCTAAAACTGCAAGTTTCATTTTTATATCCTCTTCATCAGTTTTAAATATTCTCCGTCTTCGTCCGCACCGTCGAACAGTACTTCGTTGAAGCCGTATTTTTCGTAAAGATGCATTGCGTTTACATTATCCTTGTCAACACCTATTGTCATTTCACTATATCCCATTTCTTTGGCTTTTCTTATCAGAAACTCAAGAATTTCACTGCCTATGCCTCGGTTACGGTATTCCTTTTTGACAATCATCCTTGAAACATAAACACGTTTTCCGGGCACGGTGTAATCCGGATCGCCCGTATCAAAGACCAACGCACCCTCGCCTATAAATTCACCGTTGATTTTGTAAACAAAAACCTGACGGTTGCCGGACGCGATTTCCTCGCGCCATTTTTCAGCAAGCGGTTGAGCTTTCATATTCCAGATATTTGAGCATTTGTGATATTCTTCGATGTTAAGAGGTTCGATAACTGTATTTGCAAACTCAGTAAATGCTTTATTTATTTTACCATACTTCATATTAGCAATTTCAGCAAGAGAATTTATTTTCATAAGATAACGGATAAATCTGCAACCGAGAAAATACCCGACATCTGAATAACCTTTATAAGAACACCAGTCACCAAAGAAATCCTGAACGCTCTCATTTTCGTCAAGACGGCGGAGATATTCTCTTTTAATTTCACATTCGTTTTCATAGCACCAATCAAGCCAACCGTCTTTGTCCTGATGATAAAACTCATCATCACCGCACAGGATGTGTTCACAAACCATAGCAACACCTTCCTGATAAAGCTGTTGAATGGCTTTTCTGCGTTTTGTAAAATCAGGAAAATATAAATTTCCATTAAGTTTATGCCACAGATGACCGATTTCGTGCAGTATCAAGGCTCGCATGTTTGTTTCATCGCCCCAGTTAAGCTCAATTATTTTCTCAATACCAAGAAGAACGGTATCCTTGCCGTCAAGTGCGGTTGCCCAACCTGCTCCGTTACAAAGACCCAGATACAGAATAATATTTATATCAGGCTCTTTGTCAAAAAGCTTTGTAAGGTTATCGTTAAGGGTATCAATTACCGCCTGAAAATTTCTGCTGACTAAATTGATTTTTTCCTCATTCAAAGCATCTTCAATAACAGGCAGAACCTCCTTATTGAAATCATAGCTCTTTGCATCATTTTCGCATTTTGACGGAAGTTCTTTCGATATGTCACTTGCATATTTTCTCCAGACCACTATATCAAAACCGTTTATAAATGCTGATTTGATTTTTTCACAAGTATTAATTATTTTCATTTCCATACCACTCTTTTAATTTTTCAAACTTTCCTTTGAAATGGTAAGACCGACCATTTTTATTAAGACCAATATTCTCAAGTCCTAAATGTTCAAGAATGCCGATTGATTTTCTGTTATGAATACTTGCAAAGGCATCAACGAATTCAATACTATCGCTTATCTCAGGAAGAATAAATCCGTATAACTTTCTGAATATACCCTTACCCTGATGTTCGGGTTTAAGCTGAATTTCTTCCATTCTGAATGTATCTTCATTAGTGAAATACTGAAAAAATCCAATTAATTTTCCGCTTTGTTTAATAAGAATTATCTGTCGTTCATCGCGTTCAAGACCTTCACTGACACACTCTGACCAGCATTTACAATCTTCTTCGCGGGTATTACCTGTAGGTGCAATTTTTTCCATATTATCGGCAAGGATTGCGAATATATCCGTGGCTGATGATGCAAATTCCGACTTTAACAAATATTCAAAATGAACTTCCTGCAAAGATTCAATATATCTGTCCGCTTCTTCTCTTGATTTAAAAATAGCCACTGTTTTTTCGTGCTTGTATTTTTCAATCAATGCATATATCTTCGGAAGAGTTGTTTCGGGAAAATCTCTTATAAAAGCTTCGAATTCAGGGTCGAGTTCCTTTTCAATCCATGGCATATCGTAGCGGCCTTTGCCGATTCTGTCTGTTGCACCCTGCAGGCAGACTTCCGTCGGCAAATCAAAAAGAAAGACCGTGTCACAGTTTATAATTCTTGCTTCAATCGTTCTGCCGTAATTGCCGTCAATTATCCATTCAGGTGTTTTAAAAATTTCTGCGGATATTTTGTCAAATTCTTCTCTCGGAATATGCGTTTTGTCGGGCTTGTGCCAGATAGCATCAAGGTGG
>JAZSID010000091.1:0-4564 GCA_045533625.1 Acutalibacteraceae bacterium
GTTGTTGTTCCGATAAAGCCTTCTGTTGCACCGTAACCGAAAAGTCCGGTTTCAAGCTTGACTGTATATTCTGTCATCTTTACATTGAGTATGGGTTCAATTTCTTTTGCGTTGTTCTGCGCTTCGAGCACAAGTCTTGCAAATTCGTAACCGAAGAGTATTGCTGTTTTGTAATCCTCCGCAGTGGGGTTTACTGCGATTCCTGCATCAACCTCACCGATAACACTATCAGGTAATTCAGCCCATTTGTTGACTGAAACAGGAGCCTGTGCACCCTGAATAAACATAAAATTCATACCTGCATCGTTGATTTTCTCTTCCATAAATGCAGGGAAGTCTGCAGAAAGAAGATTTGTTTCTTCGTCAACAATTGTTGGGTGTGCACCGATATTTGTAAAGATAGTTGCAGCTGATGCTTTGTTGTCGGGAACGAACTTGAAGCAGGCAAACAAATTCTGATAGCCTTCGGTATAATATCTCTTGTTGACAAGATAAGGATATTCGTCTTCAAGATATAAGCCGTTCGCTTCATCCTTGCCCATATCTGCGGTTTCAAAGTAAAAGAGCTTTCCCGTTTCCGTATTTGTGTATGCCTCAACGATTGCGTCGGAGGCACGGTCAATCATAACCTCAAGGAACTCGGCATCCACTGACCTTTGTGCCCCGCCGAAGAAGCTGAATAAAATCTTCGGCAGAAGGTCAAGTCCTATACCCTGTGTGTCAATAACCGTATGGCAGTGTGTAGCGTTGATGTTGATGGCGTTGATGTCGCTGTCAATGCCTTTTTCTTTGAGCTTTTGTTCAACAGCACTTCTTATAGCACGGACATCCGCATTTGCAACACCTATACCGTCGATTGAAGCAAAGATTGTTGTTCCTCTGCCTGAGCCGTCGTTAAGGGCAATTGCAACAGCCTTCTGATCGTCGAAAACACCGTTTACCTTCTGGGTAAAATAACCGCCGGTGTAGTATTTCTTACTTCCGTCACGAAGATTGTCGGGAACAATGCTTTCCTTGCCGAAGCCGAGAGACCATTTTGCTCCGTCGGCGGCATTGTCGATAAAACTTTCTGTTCCTTCATAAAAATTTTCACTGTCTGCCGCAAAATATTCCTCAACCGTCGGGTAGTCGGGTGTAGGAGCTAACACTCCCAATAATTTGATTAAGCTGTCAATAACGCCTCCGAGCACATTTGTTACAAAGTAGATGGGATTGTTACCTTGCTCGCCGATTGCGAAAGCCGTTGTTGAATTTGCAGAAAAAAGCATAGTAAACACAAGAAGAATTGCTATAAAAGAATGGGAAAGTTTTTTCATTTTTCACATCTCCTTATTAATCAATTATAAGCCGATTTGATAAGTTTTTCTGTTTCTTTAAGAATAATTTTACCTGTTTCGGGGCCGGTTGAGTTTGTTTCTTCGTAGTGGTCTCTGTCCATATCATCGGTAGCCTTATTGATATAAGGCAGAGTTTCGTTCAGAAGGAAATCGTTTTCCGCAACAATGTAGCCCAGCTCGTCGTTGCAAAGACCGATAACGAATTTGTGCTTAGATTCTGTCATATCGACAAGAACCTTTTCATAGCTTGCCTTTCTGTGGTTTGCGCTGTCCTTTTCCGTCAGAAATTCTCCGTTGTAAAGCTCAGGGAAAAGCTCTCCGGGGATCAGAAAGACGGCAACGTCCTTGTCGCCCAGTTCCATATAGCCCACCTCGGAGAAAATACACGCTTTGCTTCTCTTTCCGGTTCTTCCGATATCGTTGTTGAGAACATTAAGATATCTTGCAAGAATCAGCACCGTGTTTTCGCCCGGAATTATAACGCTCTTGGATTTAATGTTGAGAATTGGTTTCAGCTCTGTTTCACCTTTAATTGAAAGAACGATTTCACCTAATTGTCTGCCGAAGTCTTTCATATATGCTTCGCAGTCAATCGAATCTCTGTAAACCTTTTTAATTTCCTTTGCGGAAATCATACCACCAATTGCACCGTTGAAGAAAACTGCATTTGAATCCGGAACGCTTTCTTCAATTTCTTTAATAAGATATGCAGGAAAATCCGCACTGATGAGAGATGTTGTACCGAGCAGCTCTGCGTGTGAAGCGAAATTCACTATATAAACGTCGTCTGAATTGTCATCCGGTGAAAAGCGGAATCTCGTAAGATTTTTGTCGTAGGTTACGGGTGTTCTGACATCCGCCTGCATATCCTCAACGGGGGTGTAGCCCATAAAAAGTCTGCCGTCTTTTTTGCTCTCAAATGCTGTTATGATGGCCCGAGCTGCTGTTTTTTTGAGATTATCCATAAACGCCTTATCTTTGCCGCATTTATAGATTTTTTCACCCCAAAGCCCCTGAGTGTCAACTCCGGCATGCGTGTGAGTGGAGGCGATATTGATCGACTTAACCTTACCGAGCTTGCCACTTCCAAGAACAAGTCTTCTGATATCGTTGATATCTTTTCTGCTTATGCCTACACAATCGAGTGCACAGAAAATCACACCGCCGTCGCCTCTGTTATCGTCAAGATAAACTGCCCTTGCGTAAAGGTCGTCGAGAACGCCTTTTACGGGATTGTTCGAATCATATCCGGCAATATAATAGGTTTTGCTTTTGTAATCGGCAGGGGTGTATGCTGCTTTGCCGAAGCCGACAGTCCATTTTTCACCGGGTGAGTATGAAAATTTCTCATTGCCCGTGAGCATAAATTTATCTGCATCCGACTGAGTCGTGAAGTGCTTTTTCGGCATAGTCGAAATAATAAATTTTGCAAGGGTATCTACAGATTTTTTTGTGAAACTATCCTTAAATTTCATACACAAACCTCCAAAAACTGTATATCTTTACTATACACCTATTTCGGAAAATTTCAAGTATTTTCTTGCTTTTTACTGACATTTATGATAACCTATACCTGTAAACCGGATTGAGGGTGGTGAGTTATAATGGTATTTATCAGAAAGTATGAGGAAAAGGACCGTGCTGATATGCATTTTGTATGCGATAACAGTGAGGGCCCCGAGGAAGTGCCGGATTATTTAACGGGACTGTTTTACCACAACACGTTCTGTAATTATTATATCGAACACGAGCCTGAAAACTGCTTTGTTCTCGAGGATGACGGCAGGGTGATAGGTTATATAATCTGTGCAGAAAATTTTGACAGATTCAAGGAGATTTTTGACAGCGAATATCTCCCGCGCTCGGACAGCTACGGCGATGACAGATACGAGTGGGCATCGACAGCTTATAATGTTCCCGAAAAATTCAAGGAAGAATATCCTGCTCATTTTCATATAAACATTCTTCCCGAATATCAAAGAATGGGTCTGGGCGGTAAACTCATTGACACTCTGTGTGACCATCTTGCCGAAAAAGGGGTTTCGGGCGTTTGTCTTACCTGCGGCCCGAGGAATGAAAGAGCGATGGGTTTCTACAAAAAATACAATTTCACACTCTTGTCAATCGACTACGATGACGCCTGCTTCGGCAAAAAATTTTAACTCAAACACATCTATGAATAGGAGAATATACTATGGCATCACCTGCTTTGGTTGAACAGCTTTATCAGGCACTCCCTGATGAAACAAAGGAATTTTTAAACACAGCGATTGAAAAGGTTATAGAAGTAAAAAAGCGCGGCGGTAAGGTTGCGGCTGTTATAGGAAGCGGTCCGAATCTTCACGAGGGTGTTACAACTCTTATTGCTGCTCTCATTCACGCAGGTCTTATTGACGGCGTAACAACAAGCTCTGCCGTTATCTCCCACGAAATGGGCGGCACTCTTGACAGAGTAAAGCGCTTTGACGCGGATATTCTCGGCGACAAATGCCCCGAAAACATCCGTTGCCGCGGCAATATCTATGAGCTTACCCAGCTCAGCGATGAGGAATGGTCGCGTATCCGTTCCGAGTTGCCTCTTGACGAAGAGCTTGTTTCTGTCTGCGAAAAGGCAGAGGGCAAGGTTATTATCAAGGCTGCAGGTAATATGGCTTATCCTGTAGGTTATTTTAACGAAACAGTTTCGACAGAGGTTATGGTTGCAGCACAGACACTCGGCGAAAGCTTTGAGTATGTTGCAGGTCTTGGCGCAGACCCGAATACAATGATCGGCGCAGGCGCAATTAAGGGTGTACCTGTTCTTGTCAGCGTTCCTCAGCTTATCGGTGGCGGTCAGGTCGGTCTTTGTATCTCTGACAGTATTCCCGTAAGCCAGCGTTGCAAGCGTATTGCAAAAATGCTTTCTGAGGCAGATGTTATCATTGAATCTGCTGTGGCTCTGACTCAGGAAATTCACGACGGTCCTTTCGAAACATACACAGGTCGCGGTATCTGGGCAGCAATGAACGGTCTTCCTACGTACAGTCTTAAGGACAAAACTCTCATCCGCTTTGACCTTGACGAAAATCTCAAGCGTTCGTGGGATCTCAATAAACAGAGTGAGCTTATTCAGAAGGCAATCAACGAGGGCCTTCCCAAGACCAAGCTTACAAAAATCCCCTTCCGTATGGAAATGTCAGCCTTCACCCGTCTTGAAAACAGCATCCCCGTTATCGGCGATATCGGTG
>JAZSID010000005.1:0-3798 GCA_045533625.1 Acutalibacteraceae bacterium
AGTACCGCCCATTTCGTGAGAAATAACAGCAGAGCTTGTTGTTACGCCGTCAATAAGACCTGCGTGAATGAGAGCGGCAATAAGAGTTGTAACTCCCTCGTGAAGATTCGGTCCGCTTCCTATAACAGCCGCAACCTTACCGCCACGCTTTTTTACTTCTATAACCTTTTCAATCGCTGTGTTTAAAAATTCCTTTGTTTCATCAGGGAGTGCCTGATAAAGCTGTTCAACCAAAGCAGGTGATGCCATAGTATATTCTCCTGTTCATAAGTACTTAAACATTAATTTTTTTGCCGAAGCAAGCATCGTCGTAGTCTATAGACAAAAGTGTAAAATTGTATTTTCTGTAGAAGCCCATCGCTCTTTCGTTTCTCGGTCCGCAGGTAAGACAGACTCCGCAGACCCCTTTTTTTGCCAAATGGTCACACAGAGTGTCAATGAGCTTACCGCCCAGCCCCAGTCTCTGATACTCGGGAAGAATGTTTATATGAAAATGTGCAGGATATTCTTCCTTGAATCTTTCGGGAACATTATATGCTGTCGATGCCCACTCGTATCTGTCATCTCCGTAACTGTCCGAGCGAGGAAGATATTCACTGTCGAAGATCTTTTTGAATCTGTCAAAGTTTTCTGCACAGATTATATAACCTACCACTTTGTCTTTATCTTCAAGCACAAAGCAGTTCTCAGGTTCATGTTCAATGTAATAATCGCAGAATGTGTTATGATAAAACAGTCCGGTCAAATAATTCGGCACTTCCTCGGGCCCTTCACTGTTATCGCACACGAAATGCATATCAGCACGGTCCTTTTCCTCATATTTTCTGATAGATACCATTATATATCACCACCCTCAATCCGGTTTACAGGAATAGATTATCATAATGAATTAAAAAAAGCAACAAATTACTTGAAATTTTTTTGAAATAAGTGTATAGTTAAGATATACAGTTTTTGGGAGTAATTGCTATGAAATTTAAGGATAGTTTGACAAAAAAATCAGTAAAATCCTTGATAAATTTAATTATTTCAACTATGCCGAAGAGGTATTTTACAACACAGGAACGCTCGGATGAATTTATGCTTACGGGAGACAAAAAATTCCGTTCCGTACCCGGTAAAAATTGGACTGTCGGTTTCGGTAAAAAAGCATACACCCCTGATGATTATAACCATAAGACATATTATATTGCCGGCTATGATTCTGATAATCCCGTAAAAGGGGTACTTGATGACCTGTATGCAAGAGCAGTTTATCTTGATGATAATACAGGTGACGGCGGTGTGATTTTTTGTGCACTTGATTGTGTCGGAATCAGCAGAAAGGATATAAATGACATAAGAAAGCTTGCTGTTGAAAGCGGAAGGCTCGAAAAGGTTAAATCAATCAACATTTCTTCAACTCATACGCACGCAGGAATCGATACTCAGGGGCTTTGGGGTAAAAAGATCTATAAAAGCGGTAAAGACAAAGCTTTTATGGATAAACTCAAAGAATCCGCGGTTCAGGCTGTCATAACAGCTTTTGAGAACAGAAAAGACGGGAAGCTTTATTATGGTTTCGCTCCTGTTGAAGATATGCAGGCTGATGTCAGAACTCCCGTAACCTATGACAAAAACCTGACAAAAATCCGCTTCTCTCCGTATGACAAATCCGGTGACATTTTCATAGTTAATTTTGCTTCTCACGCAGAGCTGCTCGGAACAACATCGCTTGTCAGTGCCGATTTCCCCGCATATCTTATCAGGGAAATTGAGGACAATGTTCCGAATGCTGATGCTGTTTTTTTCAACGGTGCCGTAGGCGGTATGATTTCTGCTAAGGAAATAAAAAAGGTCTACAGAGATTCTATCGACTGTGAAGCCTATATGAAGGACTTCGGAAGACAATTGGGCAAAGCAGTTCTTTCAATCCAAAATGAAACAGAGCTGAAGCCGATTCTTAATATAAGATCCAAGGGTGTTATTATTCCGGGTGAAAATACTGTGCTGATTCTTGCAAGATATCTTAAGGTTCTCAATAACGAGATCAGTCGAACCGAAAAAAGGAACAGTGCTTGTATTTATTCGGAAGTCGGATATATGGAATTGGGTGATAAGGATGTTGCTGTTTTTCTTGTTCCCGGCGAGCTTTTCCCCGAGCTCTATAACGGTGAATTCCTGACAGAAAAGGACAGTGCAAACCATAGAAGGGCAAGCTATAAAACGGTCCTTTCCGAAATGACAGAGTGCAAGCACAAATTTGTTGTCGGGCTTTGCAACGATGAGTTGGGCTACATTCTTGCTGAAAATGATTTTCTGCTTAATGAGACCCTGCCATATATCAACAAGGCTACTGATGATATGGACAGAGACCACTACGAAGAAACTAACTCAACCGGACCTGAGACAGGCAGAATTATTCTTGAAGAAACTGAAAAGCTGATCAGATCGGTTTACAATTGATTATAAGGAGATGTCAACAATGAAAAAGTGTTCCCGTTCTTTTATCGCAATTCTTCTTGTATTTACTATGTTTTTTTCTGTAAACTCAATAACTGCTTTCGCAAGCGGTGAACAGGATAATAATCCCATTTACTTTGTTTCAAATATGCTCGGAGGCTTTATTGACAACTTGATCAGACTGTTGGGTGTTCTTACTCCCACGCCTGACTACCCGACGGTTGAAGAATACTTTGCTTCAGACAGTGAAAATTTCTATAAAGGAACTGAAAGCTTTATTGACAATGCTGCAGACGGAGCAAAATGGTCTCTCGGCTTCGGCAAGGAAAGCATTGTTCCCGACAATCTTCGTGACGGAAGCAAAAAATACTACACTGGCGGATATTTTACCCAGAAGGTGAACGGTGTGTTCGACGATCAGAAGGCTGTTGCAATTGCCCTCAACGACGGTTCGGGTAGAGGCACAACAATCTTTGCTTCAATCGACGGTATCGGTGTTGCCAATGCAGATGTCCGCGCTATAAGAAGTGCTGTAGAGCAAAAGCTCAAAGAAAAGGAAGTTGACAGCGATATCAATGCCATCAATATCAACGCTACACACTGCCATACGGTTATTGATACTCAGGGTATAGGTCTTGACCTGTTGCCTAAAATCTTTCTCAGTTTCTTCTGCGGAGCAGGCAGGTCAATGGATACTGAGTTTCTTGAGGTTATGATTGACCGTGCATCCGATGCGATTGTTGAAGCATATACGAATATCGAAACCGGTTCGCTCTATTATTTCGAAACAGCAGGTATGGGCAAGGATGACGAGCACGGTCTGTATGCCGATGATGAATACCCGTATCTTGTCAACAAGAGATACTATACCGAGGGCTATCAGCACAAATTTGCTTGCTTCAAATTTGTTCCCGACAACAAGACTTCAGCAGCAACAATCTTTACCAATATCGGCGCACACCCAACAATTGTTGATGAAGAAACAAATCTTCTTTCTGCAGACTTTCCTGCATTTATGGAAGAAAAAATCAACGGTGCCGGTATGAATTTTATGTTTATTCAGGGTGCACAAGCACCTGTTTCTGTTAACAAATGGGCAGATGTTCCGGCGTCAACCATTGGTGAGGTTGATGAAAAAGTCGCTGTCAATCCTACTGCAGAAGATTATAAGACAGCCATCCTCTACGGCTATGAATACGCAAGACTTATTCTGGAAGCCCAGGATAATTTAAAAGAAATTGAACCCATACTCAATGTCAGAATGACTGAGTATGTTGTCAGCCTTGAAACAGGTCTTTTCGCTTACGGTGCTACCGAAGGCTTTATCGGCACAACAACCGTAAAGGATTCTTCAAG
>JAZSID010000045.1:0-2328 GCA_045533625.1 Acutalibacteraceae bacterium
CATTAAACAGATTGTGGAAAGGCATCATTTCTGTACCCTTACCGCTTATGGTTTCAACATTTTCCTGAATGGATATAAAATTCACACCTAAAGACGGATATAGCACCTGAGTATAGTGGTCGAACAGTATATGCTCACGTCCGAAACGAGACAAGTCCTTTACGATAACTGTACCGATTTCACCTGTTTCTATCATGCGTTCCATACGCTGAAAGTCAGGTCTGTCAAAGGTTGTACCTGATATACCGTCATCAACAAAGAACATTGTATTCTTGTAACCGTGCTTTTTGGCGTAGTCTTCAAGAATACGTTTTTGATTAGTGATGCTGTTGGATTCTGAATCCTTGTTATTATCCTTATCTTTGTCTTTATCCTTTATATCATCAACAGATAAACGACAGTATAATGCGGTTATTTGTTCATTGATATTTTTCTCGGCTTTCTTTGCCATAATTATAACTCCTTTCCGGAAGCCGAGCATTGCATTAGGTATTTCCATTTTACAATGCCCGACTGCCATTTTTCAAATGTGCGGTTTTATGACATCTGTTCCGACAGTATAATTTCTTTAAACTGCTGTAACAACGATTTATTTAACTTGCCTTCAAACACACCCGTCACATCATAAATAATGCCGTGTATCTGTTCTGAAACTTTGATTTCATCGGGAACAATGTGAAACTCTTCCGTCTCCGTTATTTCATCAGGCTTTGGAATTGCATATTCCATAAAATCAACGGGAATATTATCATCTATTCTGCCTGAACCTTTTCTTGAAACAATCTTAGGGGCTATTGAAAGTTTCTTCATCCGCATCACCTCGCATCCCTATCCTTATTTCTCTGTCGCTGAAGATATTTGTGATAATATTCCAAAGCCTTTAAGATGTGCTCTTCTTTCTGTTGTTTGGTATAATTTTTACCAAAGAACTTATTTATACGTTCTTCGGGGATTTTTATTGCTTCTGCCTGATTAGGTTTAGGTGCTGTTAAAATTGCTAACACCGTATCAGCATTAAGCTGATTCTGCTCCGAGAGCTTTCGCAATTTCTGTGCCTGAGCAAGTGAAGGAGTGACCTCATCACTCTCATAGGTTTCAAAAATCATCATCTGCTCCTCGGGAGTAAGATATGAGATTTCAACCGCAGGTCGCATTGCGATTCTGCCTTCATCCACAAGGTTAAGAATCGGCTTTTCAAGATTAGTCAGACGGATATACCTTTTGATTTGGGTTGCACTGTCTTCGCTGTCCTTTGAGATTTTTTCTGCAGAACTCAACTTTGGACCCACCGGGTCCGAAGTTAAATCCGTTCGTTTGCCTTGCTTTTTAAGAGCGTCCATTTTCATTTTGTAAGCAAAGGCCTTTTCCGATGGGAGAATATGCTCTCGGTGCAGGTTACTGTCAACGAGGATAATATCCGCTTCTTCCCTTGTGATGTCTAAAACTACCACCGGAACCTCTGTTATTTCAAGCCTTGTTGCCGCAAGGTATCTTCTGTGACCTGATATAATTTCATATACATCTGCCTTATCATCTTTTCGCACCATAAGGGGCTGAAAAATACCGTTTTCACGGATACTGTCCTCCAACGGCTTCATATCCTCCTCACGGCACTTGTACGGATTCTTAAAATTCGGGACAATTTTTCCTACAGACATATTTATAATTTCTGTTGTATGAGGCTTTACCGCCTCTGTTTCTTTGGTTTCTTCTGTTTTCTCAAACAGGGTGTTAATAAAATTATCTTCAATATTCATTTAATTACCTCTCTTTTTTTATTTCTATATTTTTGTTGGGTTTCTCTTTTCGGACAGTTTTCAGCACGTCCGAGATAAATGCTTTTACTTTGTCGGGCATCAGTCTCAATGCTTCAAGATACGGCGCACAGACTTGTTCAAGCTTATGAAGCCTGTTGCTCAGACGGTTTATATGGCTCTGTAATTCCCAATTCCTTTTTCGGAGTCGTTCATTTTCTCCCTCAAGGTCATAAATCTTACTTCTTGCCGCAACGGACTGCTTCGCCATATTACTCAGGTCATTGAAATCTTCACTCGAAATTGTTACCTTGCCCGTAAGTGTTTTCTTACCCATACTGTCAATTTCAAGGAATGTTTTATTCACAGTTTGAATTTCATCGTATTTGATTTCTTCTTTTTCAACCTGACTTTTGATTTTCTCAAGTCGTTTCTTATCCTGCTGTATCTCATATTGCAAACAAGACAGATGCTCAGCCGTACTGCCTTTTTCACCACGGATGAAATCGTTGAAACCGGCTCTTTGCATATGATTGAAGAAATCATCCTGCAAGATACTGTATGAGGGAATCAG
>JAZSID010000125.1:0-6472 GCA_045533625.1 Acutalibacteraceae bacterium
ATAGACTGTCTTGCAGGATTTTTCGTTTTCTGTTGGAGGGATTCACCTGCATGCTGGTACTGCGGACAGTCGGACTGCCCCTATGAAACCGCATGGGGAATAACAGATGTCAACGGAAATCCAAAGCCTGCATTTTATGCAGTAAAAGATGCTATGGCTTCTTTTGAAGAATGATTCATTAAAATAGGAAAGCCGTCCGATTTTTCGGACGGCTTTTTCACTACTATCAGGTTATTTCCGCTTTTATTCGCAGCGTTTCTGTACCGCTCTCAACGGAATATAAATCGCTGCAATCAACGCTGATGCGACAAGCATAATCGGCACGGTGATATCCTCTTTGATGTAGCGTATTCCGACATTGTCAAAGAAAAAATATACGGTAAAGCACATACCGAGATATGACGGAAGTGCAATTTTCGCAAATTTTACGGGTGACATATCAAAGGCATTCGAATCTTTTTTAAGCATATTTCTGCTCAGTATTTTAATCATAAACACGCCGAATATTACGGACAATACTACCGTCAGAATTGTACCGAGAGGCTCATCGTCCGCAAGTGCTCCCGTGTGAGCAAGAAGCCGTGCAAACCTGATACCTATTGCTCTTGCAGGTGTCACACCGAGAATGAACACCGTCAGAACAAAGTTAAAACCGAAATTGATTTTTTGATTTGAGATAAGCGGTGACATATCGCATTCTTCGTTTTCTCTATTCTTTCCGGCAGTAAGAGCAAGGAAAGCCATAACAAACAGACCGATGAAAAATCCGGTAACGAATTCCCATGTGCCCCAGGTTGCAAAGCGTCTGAAGGTTTCGGAAAACTCAACACCCTTGAAAAAGCCCGAATTAAAGTGGCTTGAAACAAGAGGGGTAAATATGGTTGTTGTGACTGCGGTGAGCAGATTAAGAATAAGCGAGCCAAAGCCGGTGTATTTGTCCTTACGGAAAATAAGGGCATACGCTGAAAGAACAATAACTGAAAGAGCATCGGAAATATGCTCAATGCTCATATAGTAGTTTTCAAAAAACGGAATGTCCTGAGTCCAGCCCCTGTCGAGAAAATGGCTCATATATGCCGCCATCGGGCTTGCATAGTTGTGTCCGTATGCCTCAAGACCAAGTGCAGCATAAGCCACCTGGTCGGGGTTGATGAGCTGAATAATAAAGTGTGAAACCGTTGCTTTGAAAATCAATTGAGACACCATATATACAGCTACGGCTATTATGTAGTGTTTGATTTTATATTCCTTGCCCGAGAAAAGCGACGTAACAAAGAATGCGAAAAGCGGAATCAGGGTGAATGCCATAAGGAAGATTATTACCGCACCGCTTACATGGTCGATTGGTGCATAAACATCACCGTTCGGACCTGTGAATACGGGTTCAAGACCGTTGAGCATCTCACCCGAATAAGGCAGATCGCTCCAGACAACGCCCGCAAGCTGTTCAAGAACAGTAGCGTAACCCGTAACACTCAAACCCAGCATAAGTCCGCCCAAAGGTATCATTTCATATTTCATACCCTTGCGCTTGCCGTAGAAGTGATAAATGAGGAGCATAAGCACAAGACCGACGCTGTAAAGACCCCACGATGAGCCAAAGCCGCCGTCACCCCTGCATCTCCACATAAATCCGCCGATGATTGCTCCGAGTATAACCGAGATTATCTTCGAGCCGGTACCGGAATTGTTTTTCATAGACGAAACCTCCTCTGATGTGCTGTCATGTTATTATTCGATTAAGACATATAACGCAAATTCATTGTAGCACAAACATATAAAGTTATCAACAAACATCTCCGATATTGTTAATGCTTCATCTGCTTGATTTCCATTTCTCTTTTTGATAAGATTGTTTTACAGCAAACATTATTTGGAGTGATATTTATGATAAATTCAGTTGTTGCATTTTTCACCGCTATCGTCACTTTTTTCAGCGGTTGTTTTTCGGGCTTTGTTGATGTGGTGTTTTTCCCCGAAGTACCGCAGACCGAATCCGTTGAGTTCGCCAAAAGTTTAGGCAACGGCTGGAATCTTGGAAACGCGCTTGATGCCTGCGAAATGGGCTCAACCGAAAAAATGGGGCTTGAAAGTGAAACCTGCTGGGGCAACCCCTACACAACGAAAGAAATGATAGAAGCCGTTAAGGCAGCAGGCTTCGACACGATAAGAATTCCGATAACGTGGGCACAGCACCTCGATGAGAATTATGTGATTGACAAAGAATGGCTTGCCCGTGTAAAGCAGATTGTTGACTGGGTGCTCGAGTGTGAAATGTATGCAATAATAAACGTTCATCACGATGACACGTTCTGGCTTGTTACGGATAAAGAGTACGAAGAAAATGTAACAGCAGTTCTTACCGCCATCTGGTCGCAGGTGAGCGAGTATTTCAAAGACTACGACGAACGCCTTATTTTTGAAACGATGAACGAGCCGAGAGTTGTGGGCTCCGAAACCGAATGGAGCGGAATTCCCGAGCATTATGAGGTTGTCAATAACCTCAACCTTGCGGCACTCAAAGCCATACGCGAAAGCGGCGGCAAAAACGAAAGCCGCTTCGTTTCAATCTCAACCTATGCGGCACGCTGTGAAACCGAGCCCGTTTCTGCGCTTAGCCTGCCCTATGATTCCCACGTTCTTGTTTCAATACATTGTTATTACGGCACGGCACACAGAAGCGAATTTCTCGACTGCGAAAACAAACTCACCTTGCGTGAAAAATATGAGATGTATGAAATCTTCAGAAACATTTATAAAATCATAATTAAAAGAGGTTACGGTGTTGTGCTCGGCGAATTCGGCTGGACAGACAGAGTCAACCTCGATAACCTCGCCGAAAGAGCAGAGTATTTCATCACCACCGCAAACAAATTCGGTATCCCCTGCATCGTGTGGGATAACGGCTCCGATTTCAGACTTTTTGACAGAGCAACTCACACCCTCGAATTCCCCAATTACATAAAACCATGAGATACAATAATCTATAACAAAAATGAACTCCGTTTACCGAGCAATCGGCAAGCGGAGTTTTTTTATGTTACTGCTACTAAGCGTAATTCACCTATTACTTAAATCAATATCCCATCACAATGATCAACTTCATGCTGAATAATCTGTGCAGGGAAATCTGTGAAAGTTTTGATACGGATCTGAAATTCAGCCGTCTGCCACTGCACTTTTATTGTCTGATAGCGCTTACACTTTCGGGGACCGCCGAGCAGAGAAAGACAGCCTTCTTCTGCATCGTAGGGTCCCGATTTCTTTATGATTTCGGGATTGAACATTACCATATATGTGCCGTCATTATCAAAAGCGATAATGCGCTTGTGCACACCGATCATATTCGCCGCCATACCAACACACCCGTCTTTGTGTGCGGTAAGAGTATCAAGCAAATCCTGTGCCACCTGCAAATCTTCTTTTGTTGCGACCTCCGATTTCCTCGCAAGCAAAATCGGGTCGTGGATTAATTCTTTAATCATTTTTTCACCTAGTTAAAATCAGCTTAATCTGTATTTAAATAAATGAAGGATTGTGGTGCGCTTTTTATACCCATTTCTACCAATGTTTTGGGAATGTCATATTTTTTTGTTAGCCCCAATTGAAAAGCATAGGCAATAGTGCATCCTTTGAAATATGATCTGTATTTCGCACGTGATATTCCAGCAGAGGTCTTTGTGAATTCCCACAAAGGAGTTGGCTTCATTGCCAACGAACCCAACACCTCTACTTCTCCAACTACTCTCTGTACAGGATCGGTAGAATACACAATGATTTTATCTACCTTTTCTTGCGGCAAATGTTTTCGAAATTCAAATCTTTTACTTCCATCGAAAATACGCTCAACGTATTCTGGTTTTATTGATAATAATATTGTAGCCATATTTGTCTCCCACTCACATATATAATGTGGTTTCTGAATCGTGCAGAATCATAGAAAACTGTTCGTTTGTTATACGTGTAAAAGGTCGAGGTCCTTGTCCCAGATCCACGATACCGTGCTGCTGTAAGTAATCAAGTGTTAATCGCTTGGTTAATGATTTTACATAAACAAACTTTAAAACCTTCAAGTTGTAACGATGCTGTGTCCAGAAACGTTTAAGCTCCTCCGTTGTAAATACACTTCGGTTCTGGCAATAACTCAAAAATTCTTCTTCGTTTGCAAAAGTATCTATCACCTGATCTATTACACCGACTGTTGTAATTACAGAGCTATATTTTTTAGGAGAGGTTTCTCCCATCCGATAAAATAAAAGCAAATCACCAGGCTTAAGATTTTTTTCAAAGGCCCATGTTATATAAACTTTCTGGAGCGCATAACGGTGAGGAATATTTCCAATGTATTCTAACTCGGTATTCAGTTTGGAATCTGGAAAAAGTGATGTGTGATATTGAGCCATAATAGGCAAAATCATTTTTGCACTGTTACCGTTTATGTTCGGGAAGTTGGCGATTACAGATTTTGTTATATCGTAGACACCCAATTTTTTCACTAGAACAGTTTCTTGTTGGCCGTCTGTGTCTTTGGTACCATAGTCATAAAACCCCCAACGTATCAACAAATCGTACAGTCTCTTTAATTCGTCACGATCCTTGAACAAAGTCACATATATTTCATCCAAATTGCGAGCTATCGCATTATCAAAGATGATTTTGATAAAACGTTCTCCCAGCCTGAATCCAGAGGCCTCAACTTTAAAAGTCCCAACCTTCAAACGCCGCTTTGGAGTAAAGGCAGGTGTTATATTAGAGTAATTTTCTTTTTCATCCTCTGTTTTTAAATACAGGAACCCGATAATATCGTTTTTGTCAGAGCGACAAACATAAGCTTCCTCTTCGCTTTTACTTGCAAACCACTTCCCAAAATTTTTATAGGCCGGTCTGAATGTATCAAAAAATGGATCGTTTACATCAACATTACCCATCAGTTCCTTTTTTACATTCAGTGCTTTATACTCAACCAATGCAGGGTGGTCTGCACTAACCTTGCTGATAAATGCATTGATTGAAAACACTTTATCTGCAATGCCAAGGCGTTCTGCTTTTTTGCGCATTCTACGGTCTTCAGTGATAAGAATATCCGCACGATCGCAATATACTTCAAATAAAAGCTGATTATCTATCCTATCATTTTCTGTTTTGGGCGTTTCTGCAAGAAGAGATGTGAATTTGGCCGTTTGAGGAGCGATACAGTGCATATGTGTATATGCACTTAATCTGGCATCATATAGTTGTTGCTGTTGTTCGTTATTCGCCTTCCTTAACTCTTCAACTGTATAAGGATGCAGTAATTTTTCATAATGAAGCTTATCCAGCCAATAATACAGCTTACCAATTGTGTAATTGGTTGCTTGCATAGTTTCTCTGTGGATTATGATGTTTGTATCTAACAAAGCTCTCATTTTTTACTCATCCTTTCGTTTTAAGTTTGAGAGTGTTTTATATGGGGTGTTTGTCCCTTTTTGAAATTGCTTTGTAGCCTGATATATTTATAGTTGTAACTGAACATACAAATTTGTCGCCAATGTTAGCACACATCATTCGTTCCCGGTAGAAATGTTTGTATCTTTAATCTTGTTGCCATCTCCAATATGAACGCTATGGTCATTATAAACTATCACACATACCTTCTTTGCTATTTCCTGAATGTCTTCAGGTGATTTTACAGAGATGTCAATATCCAAATCATCAAGATTTCCAAATTCTTTTTCCAGTAAAAGCAATGCATCCAAAAGTCTGCTCTCTATTACAGAAAAAATGTTTGTAACACAATGTGTACTAACAACAACACGAGCGGCTATAATATTCATATACCGGTCATTATTACATTTAGCTATATATGGAAAATAATCTGCAGGAATAGGTTTTCCTAAATGGCCGTTATCTGCTTTCTCAATCAGTTGTTTCAATGCATTAACACCGTCATAGAATGAAACATTTAAGAGAGTGTCAATTTCATCTGCCGGCATTTTCCCAAGAGGAATTGAGACGTCAGTCCATTTCATATGTGATGCCATAGAACCTTTAAAATATGATCCTTTTAATTCTCCGCGTTCAATACGATAGTCCGGAAGTTTAGCATCAGTAGGAT
The DNA here is from genome assembly GCA_045533625.1 of Acutalibacteraceae bacterium. Classification (GTDB taxonomy): domain Bacteria; phylum Bacillota; class Clostridia; order Oscillospirales; family Acutalibacteraceae; genus CAG-488. The sequence continues at coordinate 6,095 of JAZSID010000125.1, forward strand.
ATCCGGCAATTTCAAAATTCACCCAATCCAGAAGTTCAGTATTTTCTAATGAAGCAAATAGAATTTTAGCACGTTTGAGTGCAGTTATAGTATCTATTGTACCATTTGCGATGTCTTTGATAATCATACTTTTTGCCATTAAAATAACCCCTCAATCCAGTTCACAATATCCTGCCAAAAAGAGAACAACAAAACTACTCCTGTTATTAAACCGACGATAACACTTATAAAAATAGAATGTTTCTCAGAAAACTTCTTCTTTGACGAGGTATTATTCTCTTGTTTGTTTCCTGTACCGCCTACAATATTAGTGTTGCTTATATTGTTGTTATCTCCAATTCGTATGCTTTGGTCAACAATGTAAGTGGCACCTTGACG
>JAZSID010000117.1:0-2754 GCA_045533625.1 Acutalibacteraceae bacterium
AACATATATAACCGAAAAAGGAAAGAGCTGTCCGACTCAGATTCTTGAAAAACTTGCTTATTACAATGCCGAGGGCAGACCTATCTGGAAACCGATGCATATGCAACCTGTTTACCGTGATAGCGATTTCTTTACAGTAAACGGCAACGGTAAGAATGCACACGAAGAAAGTGTAGGTTTTGACATTTTCTTAAGAGGTCTGTGTTTACCGAGTGATATAAAAATGACAACGGAAGAACAGAATGCAGTAATTGAAATAGTAAGAAGCTGCTTTGATTGAGGTTTTTAGGTATGTACGAAAAGTTTTTTAAAAGGGTAATAGATTTTGTTTTGTCTTTTATTGCTCTTGCGGTATTTTCACCTTTGTTGATTATACTCACAGTAATAGGCGCAATTGCAATGGGTGGCAACCCGTTTTTTACTCAACCCAGACCGGGTAAAATTAACAAAAAAACGGGTAAAGAAGAAATTTTTAAGCTTGTTAAGTTCAGGACTATGAGCAACAAGAAAGATGAGAACGGAAATCTTTTACCCGATGATAAGAGATTGAATAAATACGGAAAGTTTCTTCGAAGCGCGTCACTTGATGAACTCCCGGAACTATGGAATATTTTGAAAGGCGATATGTCTATCGTTGGGCCGCGGCCTCAGCTTGTCAGAGATATGGTGTTTATGACTCCGAAACAAAGAGTACGTCACAGTGTAATGCCCGGTCTTACGGGATTAGCTCAGGTTAACGGACGAAACAATATCAGCTGGGAAAAGAAGTTCGAGTATGATATTGAATACATAGAAAACGGAATAACTTTTTTGAATGATGCAAAGATTGTTCTAAAAACAATAATTAAAGTTTTTGAAAGAGCAGATACGGTACGCGAGGGCACGGTAAGCGACCTTGATTTTGGCGATTATCTGCTCCAAAAAGGTGAAGTGACAGCCGAAGAGTATGCACTCCGCCAGAAAGAAGCAAAAGAACTCCTGGAGGTATGATGATGCCTGATACAAAATTTTCTGTGTCCATGTGCGTTTACGGCAAGGATAACCCGGAATGGTTCAAAACTGCGGTTGACAGTATTCTTAATCAGACAAGAAAACCCGACGAGGTAATTCTTGTTGTTGATGGTCCTGTTCCGCAGGAGCTTGATAATGTAATCAACCGTTTTGAACAAAACTTAATATTTAAAGTTATCCGTTTGCCTGAAAACAAAGGTCACGGAGAAGCACGCAGAATAGGTTTAAGCCATTGCTCAAATGAACTTGTTGCTTTAATGGATGCGGATGATATCAGCGCTGAGGATCGTTTTGAAAAACAGCTTGCTTTGTTTGAAAGTGATCCTGAACTCACAATAGTGGGCGGAAATATTACGGAATTTGTCGGGACACCCGATAACATAGTTGAAGCGCGTGTTGTTAAATCTGACGATGCTTCAATAAAAGAAGATATGAAGAAAAGATGCCCGATGAATCAGGTTACGGTTATGTTCAAAAAGAGCCGTGTTGACAGTGTCGGCGGATACGTTGACTGGTACTGCGAAGAGGATACATATTTGTGGCTTCGCCTGTTTTTGGACGGAGCAAAGTTTGCCAATCTGCCGGACAACCTTGTTAATGTACGTATTGGGAAAGAGATGTATCAGCGCCGCGGCGGAACAAAATACTTCCTTAGTGAAGCCAAATTGCAGAAATATATGTTGGATAACAAGGTTATAGGGCTTGACAGATTCCTTGTCAATGTTGGTGAAAGGCTGGTTGTTCAGGTATTGTTGCCGAACAAGCTTCGTAGTTGGGTGTTTAAAAAATTTGCCAGAAAGACGGTTTAAGTTATGGCTGAAAAGAAGTATAAAATCGGATATACAACAGGTGTTTACGATATGTTTCATATCGGTCACCTGAATATTATAAAACGCGCAAAAGAGCAGTGTGAATATCTGATAGTTGGTGTTACAACTGATGAACTTTGCGAAAAGAGAAAGAATAAACGACCGATTATCTGTGAAGAAGAGCGTGTTGAAATAGTTAATTCTATCAAATATGTAGATAAAGTTGTTTTGCAGAATGATATGGACAAGCTTTCAGCCGTAAAAAAGTACAATGTTGATGCTGTTTTTGTCGGTTCTGACTGGCAGGGGACACCGTCGTGGAACAAGTATGAAGAGGAGTTTGCATCTGAAGGGTGCTCTGTTGTGTATTTGTCTCATACTGATGGTATTTCATCAACTATTTTGCGTGAAAGGCTTAATAAAGAGTAATTCTTGCTTTTGACAATTCTTTTTAGGTGATTTTGTTAGTATGCTATAGCGAAAAGAAGTGAAATTAATGAGTAGTTCATCTGTGCGTGATGTACAAGAAAAAATTCTTCAAATAATGAAGTTTGTAGATGAATTGTGCCGTGAGAACGGAATTGTTTATTATATTATGGGTGGCACGGCACTCGGTGCCGTACGTCACGGCGGATTTATACCTTGGGATGATGATCTGGATATCTTTATGACTCCTGATCAGTACAATAAGTTCAAAACAGTTTTTGATAACACCAAGAGTGAACGGTTTGTCCTTCAGGAGTGGAGGACAGATTCAAAGTATCTTGAATATGCCAAGGTGCGTATGAACGGCACGACCTTTATTGAGGAAAGCTTCAAGGACCGTAAAGATATGCATCACGGTATCTATGTTGATATTATGATTCTTCACAAGGTTCCGGAAAATAAATTTATTCAGAAAATGGTTTACTATGAGTCGAAGTTTGTAACGCTT
>JAZSID010000136.1:0-10979 GCA_045533625.1 Acutalibacteraceae bacterium
CCCTTGCGTCTGCCGATTTCGCCACACCAGCTTATCTTTGCGACCGTTATATTATACATAACGGTCGCAGGTTTGTCAATAATTAACTCGAAATTTTATGCCTCAATAATTGAGTTCATCTTAGCTTTTATTGCTTCAAGACGAGCGTAGGCGTTGTCTCTGTCAGCATCCTGGATTGAATAGTAAACCTTGAGCTTCGGCTCTGTACCCGAAGGTCTGATTGCCATCCATGATCCGTCTTCAAATACATACTTGAGAACATTCTCCTTCGGAAGGTCTGCAATACCCTTTGAGAAGTCGAAAACTTCCTTGATGCCGTCGAAGAATTTGCTTCCATTTTCACGGAACTCTGTCATAAGGCTCTGAATCTTCTGTGCGCCGTCGATACCCTTGAGTGTGAACGTATCAAGTGCATCAAGGTAGAAGCCGTACTTTGCATAAATCTCATTGAGAGCGTCGATGAGAGTCATACCCTTATTGTAATAATATGCAGCCATCTGGCAAACAAGAAGTGCCGATACAACAGCATCCTTATCTCTTGCGTGTGTACCTGTGAGGTAGCCGTAGCTTTCCTCGTAGCCGATAACAAATTCTCTGTCGCCGCTTGCTTCGTACTGATTGATTTTTTCACCGATATACTTGAAGCCTGTGAGCGTTTCAACTATATTAAGACCGAACTTTCTTGCAATATTTGCGCCGAGTTCACTTGTAACAATTGTCTTGACGAGAGTTGACTTTTCGTTGAGCTCTGCCTTTCTCATTGTAAGAACAAAGTTTACAAGCAAAGCACCCATCTGGTTACCTGTGATAAGCACGTACTTGCCGTCATGCTTTACGCCTGCGCCGATACGGTCACAGTCAGGGTCTGTACCGAAAACAAGGTCAGCGCCCTCTTCCTCAGCCTGCTTGAGAGCGAGTGTAAGAGCATCCTTCTCCTCCGGGTTGGGTGAACGTACTGTTGAGAAGTTTCCGTCGGGAAGCTCCTGCTCCTTAACGATTGAAACGTTCATTCCCTCAATAGCCTTGCGCACGGGAATATTACCTGTACCGTGAAGAGCTGTGTATACAATTTTGATATCTGACTTTTCTTCGTAAAGTGACTGCTTCTTTACAGCCTCAAGGAATGCATCAAGCACTTCCATACCGATTGAAACAAAGAGTCCCTTTTCCTTTGCCTCATCAAGCGGCATATGCTCAACATTCTTGATATCTGTAACAGCGTTAACAAAGTCGATAACCTTGTTCGCAAACTCGGGAACGAGCTGACAACCGTTTGAATCGTAAATCTTGTAGCCGTTATATTCCTTCGGGTTGTGGCTTGCTGTAAGAACGATACCTGCAGTGCAGCCAAGGTGCTTTACGGTGAATGAAAGCACAGGTGTCGGCATAAGAGTATCGTAAAGGAAGACCTTGATACCGTTTGCGCAAAGCACCTCTGCAGCGTAAGCAGCGAACTGTGCGGAATTGTTTCTTGAATCGTAAGCAATTGCAACGCTAATATTTTCCTTATATTCATCCACAAGGTAGTCAGCAAGGCCCTTTGTCGCCTTACTTACGGTGTACTTATTCATACGGTTTGCGCCTGCGCCCATAACACCGCGGAGACCGCCCGTGCCGAACTCAAGATCCTTGTAGAATCTGTCTTCAATTTCCTTTTCGTCAGTAATGGCAAGAAGCTCCGCCTTTGTTTCCTCGTCAAAGCCGAGCCACTCCTGATATTTTGCTTTGTAATCCATAATCATGCCCCATTTCTAACATTATTTACCAAATAAATCATATCACAAAATTTTTGCATAGTCAATAAAACAAATTCGTCATATTATTACATTTTCAAAAGAATTAACATATTGACCAAGTTGGCAAAAATATGTATAATAATATAGTTAAATATATAAATGCAAAGGAGGAGAGTAATATTACGAAAACAAACAAAAAAAGTGTAAAGAAAACACGTGAAGAACACATACGTTCACTTTTATATATTGTTTCCCTGCTTTGTCTTGTTGCGGCAGTTGTTTTTATAGTTTTACTTATCCTCTCAAGAAACACAAACATTCAACAATGGTATCAGACTTACACAACATATCTTTGGGAAGCAGAGCGTGCTGTTGAAACAATGGACGATAAACTGAGCATTTTTATCGTGATTGTTTTCCTTTACACATTCAAAGGAATTTTTCCGATTCAGTTTTATCCCCTGTCGCTTCTTTGTGCCATAACCAGTACGGTTTTTCCGGCATACTTTTCAATACCAATCAACCTTTCGGGTCTGACAATCCTTTTCTCGCTGAGATACTACTGGGGTAAACGAGTCGGTTCTGATGCAATACAAAGTATACTCAAGAAAAACATAACCATACGTACGGTTATTGAAAACGACGGAAGAGGCAACCCGTGGTTGCTGGCAGTTTTCAGGCTTATACCAAGTATTCCGCCCAATCCAGTAAGCAAGCTTTACGGAGCGATGGGATTCAGATACAAAGACTTCATCATTCTTTCGCTTTTGGGCTTTGTTCCCCAGCTCATATCCTACACGTTCATCGGTAGAAACGTGTTTGACCCGCTTTCAGCGGCATTCCTTGTGCCGTTTATTCTTTTGTTTATTCTCATAAGCATTTCAACCTTTGCTTTGAGCAAGATTTTAAAAATTCAGTACAGGAGGAAATCCGCAAATGGCTAATTCAATCCGAATCAAAGAAAAACTCGCTTCAGGTGAGTTTGACGCAAGACTTAAGGAAGTTTATTTAAGTGACGAGGCTGTAGCCGCACAGAAGACTCGTCAAGCTGAAATTCTTGACGCATATGTTGAGCTTTTCGGCGACAACGACAACCTTGAAATTTTCAGCGCACCCGGCAGAACAGAGGTCGGCGGCAACCACACAGACCACAACCACGGCAAGGTACTTGCAGCAAGCGTTAACCTTGATACAGTTGCTGCTGCTGCAAAGCGTGACGATATGATCGCTTGCGAAAAAAGTCTTGGTCACGGTATGATTGAAATTGATATTTCTGACCTTGAACCGCACGAAAATGAATTCGGCAAGTCGGCAGGTCTTATCCGCGGTATGTGCGCAGGCTTTAAAAAGTATGGCTACAACATCGGCGGTTTCAACGCTGCAAGCGCAAGCTGCGTTCTTGCAGGTTCAGGTCTTTCATCATCTGCGGCTTATGAAGTTCTTATCGGCACAATTCTTAATCACCTTTATAACGACGGTAAGGTTTCACCCGTTGACGTTGCAAAGATTGCACAGTACGCTGAAAACGTTTACTTCGGCAAGCCCTGCGGACTTATGGACCAGATGGCAAGCTCGGTCGGAAGTTTCATCACAATCGATTTCAAAGACCCGTCAGAGCCCGTAATCAACAAGGTTGAGTTTGACTTTGCGGCTTGCGGTCACGCTCTTTGCATCGTAGACACAGGCGGAAGCCACGCTGACCTTACAGACGATTACGCGGCTGTTCGCGGTGAGATGGAAAACGCCGCAGGTGTATTCGGCAAAGACGTTCTCCGTGACGTCCCTGAAGACGAATTTATGGCACACATCAAGCAGGTTCGTGAAGAATGCGGTGACCGTGCAGTTCTTCGTGCTATTCACTTCTACAACGAAAACAAGCGCGCAGTAAGAGAAGTTGAAGCGCTTACAAACAATGACTTTGAAACATTCAAGGACATCGTTATTGAAAGCGGACGTTCATCGTACATGTACAACCAGAACGTTTTCACAACAAAAGCTCCGCAGGAACAAGGACTTTCAGTTGCTCTTCTTCTTTGCGAGGAGAGGCTCAAGGGTAAGGGTGGATGGAGAGTTCACGGCGGCGGTTTCGCAGGCACAATCCAGGCTTTTGTTCCTAACGATATGCTCGAAGATTTCCGTTCAACAATCGAGGCTGTTTACGGCGAGGGCTCATGCCACGTTCTTTCAATCAGACCTTTCGGCGGAATCAAGCTTTATTGATAAGTACATAAATATAATCAAGGCTGTCTCAAACGAGACAGCCTTTTGTTTTATGCATATACAAATTCGCCTTTAAAATACTTTCCGTCAGAAGCTTCTATGTTACCGTATTTATAATTCACCAAAAAATCAAACAATTCAAAGCTGAAGTTGTAATGGTCATAACCGTTTTCTTTGGTGTTTGTGTAGCTGAACGCACAGTTATATCTTTTTATTATTTCAAACATTCCGTCAAGGCTGTCGCCTTCGACGCTTGTACCTATGTATTTTTCTACAGCTTATTCAGCCGACAGCTGTGCCCATCTTCCGCCTTCACTCGTAACAGCCATTAACAGCAACGGGCTCAACGGTGCAACAGTTGCTCTCTGGTCAACTGAGAACCATAGTTCAACCTTTCCGTCATCATAGACATCCAGGCAAAGACCCGGTTCAGTTAACGTCGGTTTCCCTATATAAGCGTAATAACAATCCGCAGTATCGTCTTCATTACGGCTCTTTTCGAAAGCAAGATAATCAAAGCGGGCTAAAACTTTTTCTGTGTCCTCTGCTTCAATCGTCCGGATCTCTTTTAGTAAATCAACCGCATCGCTGACAGTCTGTACATACGTTTCACGCTGTTGCTTGTCTCTTGAATCAATGTGAGAATGTATGCCGATAACAAACACACCTGTTACACATATCAACACACAGGATACGACAGTAAAAACCCTTTTAAAATAATATCCGCTTTTCAACGGTCTTGATATTGCAATAAACGTACCGACAAACAGGGCAAGCAAAACCAAAAATATGATTCCCATAACCAAAAAAGATAAAAAATAGTCATTCGGACCAAAGTCAGGCGAATAATCCCACTGACGCATGACCGATATCAATTCTTCCAGCTTGCCTCGGACAGTTATAGCGGATATCATACTGAAAACCCACACACTGAAATAATCAACAACGGTCAGCACAGCCACACAGACCGCAGGTGTTTTGCGGTTTGTTTTCAGCGAAAGAGCAATACCGCCGATCAGATATACAATCATATTTAAAAATTCTCCGAAAAACGGATACGCATTATGCAGACTTCCGCCTATGACCAGATTACCGCTAATCAAACACGATATTGCAGAATCTGTTATTTTTGCAACCACCAGGAAAATATAAACACCAATCAGCATTTTATATAAATCCGAAACATCGTGCAATCTTGAAAGTGAAAGTGCAACCTTACTCGGAGAACCCATATCTTCAAGTGCTTTTTTATTTGCCGTTTCTTCGTCATAGCCGATTTCAACATAGAAGTCAGCTGAATCCTGCAGGTGGCTTTCAAGCTCTGCACATATCGGTGCATGGAGTTTTTTGTTTTCTATGTATTGCCTGACGGTGTTAAGATAATCGTCAAAGTTATAAGTCATCAATTCACCTCTGATTCCTGTTCATTTCTCAATTACATCATTCATACTCATTACTGATTGATGCATCTGTTATCTTTCCTGAATCAACAGATACCCAACTATGCCCGAAATTCTGATGCTGTGAGGCACCTATGTAAGTACTATAATGCACCTCATCCTCCCACGGATACGGATATATTCCTTCATCATCGTTCGGATAATATGTATATTCAAACATCAACGAGTGCTTTTTTACAACATCTGTAAATTCAGAAGCATTTCCCCACTCTATAACATCTTCGAACAAATTACCCGAATCCAATTCCCCTGCGAATACAGAATACGAAAAAGGCATCTTAAGGAATAAAAAAGGTAAATAACTGTGATAATTATACAGTCGGTTATATTCCGCCGTTATTATAAATCTTCCGTCCGTTCTTGTGCTGATGCACAGATGCGGATGAGCCAAGGATTTACCGCCTATACTTGCTGAAAGATAATAATCACTGTAATTAGAATCCGAAAAAATATTTTTGCTGTTGTCATATTCTTTAAACTCAAGGTAATCGAAATGATCAATCACTTGTTGAATATCGTCTTTTGTTATCTTTTCGTTTTCAAGACAGTAATCGCATAAATCTGCCAGTACTTTATCAAACTCAGCTTTTTCCTGAATATCAATCTGACGGAGATACGTTTTTGTTGCAACTGTCAACGTAAGCATAACAGCTAAAATCGGGATTGGCACGCGATAAAAAATCTTTTTGAAATTTAACGTATTGACAGACGGCGAAACAATTTGCTTTCTAATTCGCGCACACAGGAAAATCAAACAAGCCGTAACAATCACAGAAAGTACCATTGAAGCTGTTTTTATCTTGTCATTCAGGTTCAACGGATATGCATCAAGTTCCATTGCGGTGAGATACATTTCCCACTGACCGGAAAGTTGCGATATTATTGCATAAAAACAGCTTGCAGTAGATAGCACTCCACTCACGGCATAGAACCCTGACATAACTACAGGTAAAAGTCTTTTATGTTGTAATGACAAAACCAAGCCAACAAAATACGTGAACAGCATAATAACAAATTCTTCAGCGAACACCGATGGTGTCGAAAGTATACTTCCCATAAATCCCACTATCGCTGTTTCAATAACTTTTATAACAACAAACAGGCAGAACAAAACCTCAACAATAATCTGCGGAACAGACAGCTTGTGCAGTTTTGCCATATTCTCGCCTACGGTTGCAGGCTCGCCCATATCCTCAAGTGCTTTCTTGTTTGCCGTTTCCTCGTCATAGCCGATTTCAACATAGAAGTCGGCTGAATCCTGCAGGTGGCTTTCAAGTTCTGCACATATCGGTGCGTGGAGTTTTTTGTTTTTTATGTTCTGTCTGACGGTATTAAGATAATCGTCAAAGTTGTAAGTCATCAATTCACCTCTTTTACAAAAACTGATTCAAACTGACAATTTAATCAATCATATCATGTGCTGAAACAAACTTTCCATCATCGGCAGTAATATAGTAGTACCACTGACCAAAAAATCCTGACATATTTAACTGAGTAGTATACAGTTCGCTTTCGGCATAAGTTTCCGGAGAATCAGGAATAACCGACTCCAATGTTCCATCGTTCATATAATATTCATCACCTGGTTGAAGTCCTGCACTGTAAGAATACGAAAAGTCCGAACCTGTTTCCTTTACTTTTGTTAAATAGTCCTCAATGCTTTCGCCCGGCTGAACATGCTCAAGAAACTCAGAAATATATGATGCCACATCGTATGAACCTTCCCAACGGTTATTGTAAAAAATATATCTTGACGTTTTAAAATATCTTAATGTCAGATCAAACGTATACATAAGCCTGTCCGCTTCTGCACTGAAACTAAACGAGCCGTCTGAAAATGTAGATATATCAAGAGACGAATTTATCATAAGACCATCGCCTATACGGGCAGAATAAAAATTCTCGTCATCAAAATGTTCGATACCGTAATCATTCAGGTCTAATTCCTCAAATTCAAGATAACTGAACCTTTCTTTCACTTCGTCAAAATCGTCAGCAGTAATTCTGCCCTTTTCCATACACAGGTCACACATATCCGCAACAACTCGTGTATAAAGCTCAAACTGTTCCTTGTCTTTACGGTCAACATATGTAAAGATGCCAAAGTAAACAGCAAACAAAAACAATGCAAATGAAAGTGTGAATATTTTTACGGTTTTCTTCAGCTTTCTGCCGTCAGAAAAAGGTCTTCCGACAGCTATCATAACGCATATCACAGGAATCAAAAACGCTAAAAGAATTAAAACTGCCGAAACTGCAATAACGATATAATCAACAGCTGTCAAAGCAACTGTTTCCTGCAGGTATTCATTCAAATTTCCTTTTACCGTCATCCATATAACACTGCCGAAACACCATATTGCCGGGGATTCCAACAACAGAACAACAAGAGAAGCTATTGCCGGTGATTTTCGTTTGGTGTACAGCGTGATTGCAATACCTGCCGTTACCGTAATCAAAAGAGAAACAATTTCGCCCGAAAGCATAAAGGCATCCTGTGGTTGATTCATCAGAATGAACTGTGTTAACCAACCGGCTACCACAGAATTTACACTAAAAATATCAAGAATCTTTAATACCGCTATAAACAAAAAGACTGCAAGTAAAAACTTCTGCCACCCTGAAAGTTTATGTAACTTCGCCATACTTTCGCCTACGGTTACAGGCTCACCCATATCTTCAAGCGCTTTCTTGTTTGCCGTTTCTTCGTCATAGCCGATTTCAACGTAGAAGTCGGCTGAATCCTGCAGGTGGCTTTCAAGCTCTGCGCATATCGGTGCGTGGAGCTTTTTATTTTTTATGTTCTCTTTGACGGTATTAAGATAATCGTCGAAATTGTAATTCATAGCCTCTACCCCGTATCAGACCGTCAGGGGCTGAGCACCAAGACACATAACCTTTTCGACGGATTCGGAATACACCTTCCATTCGTCCGATTTTTCCTGTAAAAGCTTTTTGCCTTTCTTAGTGATGTGGTAATATTTACGCTTTCTGCCGTCAACCTCCTGCCAGTAACTTTCAACCTGATGTTCCTTTTCCATCGCGTGAAGAATCGGATAAAGCGTTCCTTCATTGAGATTGAACACGTCATCGGATGCCACTTTGATTTTCTTGACGATTTCATAGCCGTACATATCCGACGAGTTGATTGCCGAAAGCACGAGCAGAGATGTACTACCCTTTAACAGTTCTTTGCTGATTTTCATAACATTACCTCCATATATTTTATATCAATGCATTGGATATCTATGTATGTATGTTAGCATACCCTTTTATCGTTGTCAATAGAGAAATTCGGGTTTGTGGAGCTTTTTTAAAATCAACACCGCAGGGGAAGATATCATCTGCCCGTCAAATTTATGTATTTCTGACGGGAACATAATATGTTCCCCTACGGACACGATTCCGTCTCAGGGGTCGTAGGATTCGGCTTTCCCGAACCGAAAATTGCGCATTATTCAACGGGACGTCGAGGACGTCGTCCCCTACGTACGCGATTTTAATCGTGCGTTATAATCAGCGGCGCAGCCCCACAACTATTCGTTATTATCTCTTATCTATTATCTGCAAAGGTGTAACCTTTGCTCTACAAGCCCAAATTTGTTAAACTATTTTTCGGAATGCATAAATGCATTCCCTACATATTATCGCAAACATAAAAACGTAGCCGTTAAACTTAAGAAAACACCTCGCAGAAATTCTGCGAGGTGTTCGTTGATTATAAACATTTAGCTTATTTTGCTGAAGCCATTTCTATAACTTTGAAAAGATTTTTGAAGAATGACACAAGAGCTTCAAAGAATGTTACATTCCATCTTTCTGTTGTGTTCATATTTTCCTCTGTCATCGGATGAAGCGCATTGTTTGCCTCGTCATAAACAAGATACTGCGGATATTCGGGGTTATCGTCCACCGTAAAGCCCTCGTTATTTATGATATCGCTGACAAGTCCGTTTACACAGGACGGGAACACTTTGTGCGTAAGGTCTTTGATGAACCATGTTCTGTCAGGCATAAGGCATGTTGAAGCATCGATCTGCTTATCAGGTGAGATATACTTTCCTTTGCCGTTTGCAATTGCAGTGTTGATGTATTCATCTGAAAGAGTTTCCTCAGTAAGCGATGCGGTTACACCGAATCCGCTTTCAAATACTGTTACAGTCGCATCGGAAAGGTCGTCTGCACTCTTTGTAAGAGGCACACTCTGAAGACCGTACTTAACGATATTTGATGTTTCAATACCCATTTCAGCATGTCTTGCAACTGTTTCGGGGAATGTGAGCTGAACGTTGGTGCGATAGTTTTCAATTTTCTCGATAAGACCTGCGTACTTTTCAAGGTCCGCACCGTAGAAAACAGTTTCCATCGCCTTGTCAAAATCGTCAATGCTTACCATACTCCAATAGCCCGGAGTTGAACCATAGCTTTCGATAAGGATTCTCGGGAAAATGTCAAGATAAATATCTTTCATAACATTTTCAACTGCCCAGCTTACGATATCAAGGCCGTAGGTTTTATTCATAAGTGTTACACAAGATCTGATGAGGTCCATAACGTAGGTTTCAACCTCAAGGTCAACGTCATAGACGTATCTTTCAAGTCCGTCGGGATGAATGAACATTTCACCCGTAAAGAGCTTACTTACCTGAGTAGCACCGTAGAAAGCACTGCAGTAATGGATAACATCGCTTACATATTCCCCGTCATACTTTTCCATATACGCGGCAATAATATTCGAGCCGAAGCATCTGCCGTAAAGAGCAACCTTTTCAGCACCCGTAACATAAAGAACGTCTTCAATATACTGATGAAGAGTTTCTGCAATATCATACGGAGAAAGACGCCAGTCGTTACAGAAGAAGTAGCTTGTTACGCCGTACTTTCCTTCGGCATTGGCAGTATTGCGGAGAGACTCACGTGTCCAACCCCATTTGATATAAGTTTCTCCGCCTGTTTCACCGTCAGGATTAAGGGCAAAACCGCTGAGAACAGGTGAAACACATTCATAAAGAACATCACAGAATTCATCCCATTTCTGTGTAAAGAAAGCTTCTGCGAAAACAGGAAGAAGAATCTCCGCCTTTTCTTCGATATAGCCGTCAGGAAATTCAACCGGGAAAACCTTCTTTTCAACACCGTTTTCATCCTTACGGAAGATCTCCTGACCCGTACCCATAATATGGATAACAGGAATATCCGCGCCGTCGGGAGTTGCAAACGTTGACGGTGCAGCAAAAACTGTTCCTAACAAAACGAAAATCAAGCTCATTAAAATTGCAAGTGCCTTTTTCATAAAAGCCCTCCTTTTTACTTGCTACGCAGTATATAATAGCAACATAAATCAAAAATTGCAATACTTTGCGATAACATCAACAAGGATTTCTTGTCGTCCGCAAAAAAAGAAGCATCATAAAGATGCTTCTCAGACTGCTGACAAAGTCCATTCCAAAATTGGATTGGACTTTTTTTCTGTACAAAAGCCAAGAAAAAATGGTATAATAGAATTAGAAAAAGGGTGATGAAAATGTTTAACGAAACAAAGAGTCAGCAGTTAAAATATGAG
>JAZSID010000004.1:0-45170 GCA_045533625.1 Acutalibacteraceae bacterium
AATGTACCTGATGTTGCAGAACAGGATTTGAGGCAGAAATATGTCGGGATAAGTGCAACTGCCGTAAGCATTGCGGCTATAACAGAACTGCCTGCAAAAAGTACACCGCTTCTTAAAAATCTGTTATAGAGTATTTTGTTCAGTAAAGTTGATTCGTTTTCACCTTCATCGTTGAAAGTTACGGGAATGTCATCGTAACTATCTTTGATACCGTTTTTACTGATGAAGTAAACAAGGAAGTATATGACAGAGAAGATACAGATCATGTATGTCATATAGTAGGTTGAGAAAAATGAAACAGCAAGTGAAACAACATAAAGTGTACATTTTCTTTCGTTTATAATTTTCTCAATTCCGAGGATGATCAGCGGAAGAAGGTACATTGCATCGGTCCACATGATGTTCCAGTAGTATGCAATAAAGAAACCGCAGAAAGCATACAGAACACCGAAAGCAGAAACAGTAAAATCGTTCTTTCCGGTAGATTTTTTAAGATAAATTGCAAAGGTTGAAGCGGCAAGTGCGTTTTTGATAAGAACCATTGCACCGACTGCTTCAGGTACATTTTCGTGACCTGCAATAAGGGTTATGATTGCACCGATCGGGCTTGAAAGATAGTTGAAATAATTGCCTAAAAAGCTTCCGCCGCCGCCCGTGGTCCAGGAGTAGAGAAGACTCTTTCCTTCGGCTATTCTGTCATAAAACTCGGCAAAAAGCGGACCGTACTGATGGAAAAGGTCCATCCTGAGAACGGTTCTTCCACCGAAAGGAATAATTTCGTAACAATAATAAACAAGCAGCATTAATACTGTTGAGCATATAAAAGCAAGACCTACATATATATTATTATCAATGAATTTTGACAGGCGACTGTTTCGTTTTTTCAGCTTTTTTGTTCCTGAACTCATGGTACTCATCCTTTCAGAGCATACTCTCACAATATATTACCATAAAATTATCTTTCTTTCAATATCTTGTGGTTAAAGTTAATACTATTTTAATAAAATTTTGTTCTAAAAGGGGACAAGTATTCATAAAAAGTATTGGTGATATGAATAATGAACAGAAAAGCCATAAACCTCAAGGGGATTGTGAAATATTTACCCGAAAAACTCAGGTTGCCATTAAACGGATTGAATGATGAAAAAATTGAAGAATTACATGAGATAAGATTAAAATCGGAGCAACCGGTTGTTATTGTTTTTAACGATGAAAAACAATTCGTTACCGATACAGGAAGAATCACTCCGTTTTACACCGGTGCGGTTTTGAAGTTAAGCGATATGGAGTTAAGAAATGTTTTTGAACGGATGTGCAAATATTCCGTTTATTCTTTGACCGATAATATCCGTAACGGTTTTATCACGGTTGAAAACGGTTGCCGTGTCGGTGTTTACGGAACAGCTGTTACTGAAGGCGGTAATGTAAGTTCAGTAAGAAATATTAAAGGCCTTAATATCCGTCTGGCAGGAGATTTTAATGATATTTCAACTGATGTTTATAAACTTTTTGAAAATTCAAGACCCAATATTCTGATTTGCGGTCCACCGTCAAGCGGAAAGACAACTTTAATTAAAGACTTATGCAGAAATCTGTCCGATAAGCTTAACTATAAAGTATCTCTTATTGATGAGAGAGCAGAATTTGAAAATTATTATCTCGGATATAACACTGATGTTCTGACGGGATATCCGAAACCTGCAGGTGTTATACAGAGCGTACGCACACTTTCGCCTGAAATAATCGTTTTTGATGAGTTAGGAACCGTCGATGAGATTGAAGCAGTTGTTGAAGGAATGAACAGCGGAGTCAGTTTTGTTATGAGCATACACTGCAGTGACAGCAGGGATCTGAAACAAAAAAAACAGCTTGATATTCTGACGAAAATCAAGGCGGTTGATTATTTTGTTTTTTTGAAAGACAGAGCAGAAGTTTCCAAAATTGTTTCTGCAGAGGATTTTTACTATGAAGACAGTAGCATTGATAATACTTGCAATTGTTTGCGCGGCAACGGGTCAGTGTATTGCCGACTCGTATAAAAAGAGAGTATTTTTGCTTGAAAAAACCGAAATTTTAATTTCTGTTATCCGTGATGAAATAAGCTTTTATGCCTTGCCTGTCAGTGAGTTGATTCATTTGCTTTCAAAAAAAGACACATTGAAACAGTTAAAATTTATTTCAGAATGCAGCAGGCGCTTAACGGCAGGCTGTGATTTTCCTCAAGCATGGACGAATGCACTTGATGACCGGAAAAATACTGCATTTTTAAAGAAGAAAGATGTTGAATTGCTTAAATCGTTCGGTGAGAATTTTGGAGTAACAGACAGTGAAGGTCAACTTTCTAATTGTAATGTCTGTTTAGATTTATTGAAGATAAACCATAACGAAGCATTAAAAGATAAAGAACGTTATTCCTATCTTTCAACAGGAATCGGGTTTCTTGCCGGATTGGGAATTATGATTGTTTTAATTTAGAGGTAAGTATGGAATTGGTATTGAAAATTGCAGCTGTAGGAATAATTGTTGCGGTTTTACAGCAAACGCTCTCACGCTCCGGTCGCGATGAATATGCTCTTCTTACGGTGCTTGCCGGAATTATTGCTGTTATAACAATGTTAATGCATGAAGTCTCGGGTGTGTTTGAGTCAATTTCATCTTTTATCGATTTGTAGTATGGATATTTTAAAAATAGTATCGGTTTCGGTTATCTGTGCTGTTGGATGTATTGTTGTAAAACAAATAAAACCTGAATTTGTTCCTTTTCTGCAGATAAGCTCGTTACTGGTTGTTTGTACACTTTCTGTAAACGGGGTAAAAAAGCTTTTAGAATCTGTGTCGGAGCTTGTGGGCGTTGGCGGTGTTGTACAGGATGAATATGTATTCTTGCTGGTTAAAGTGCTTGGTGTAGCCGTAATTACAAAATTTGCCACAGAGATATGTAACGATTCAGGAAATTCTTCATTAGCTGTCGGTGTTGCCCTTGCGGGTAAAGCGGCGATACTTATACTTTGTTTTCCTTTGTTGACTACGGTTGTTAATCTTGCTGCAGGTATGTTGAAGTAATATGAAAAGATTGGTTAAAGTCAGTACTGTATTAACAGTTATAATTGTTATCGCACTTGTGTCAGGTGTCCGATGCTGCGCAGAAGGAAATATGTTTGAAAAAGAAATTTTTGAAAGCGTACCCGGTGATGTGCTGGATTTGTTTGAAGAACTCGGAGTTGATTCACTTGAATTTGATTCTGTGTTCAATGTCAGTGCCTCGGACATACTCGGACTGATAAAAAAGCTTGTTACGGGTGCTGTTGAATCTCCGCTTGTTTCTGTTGTACGGCTTATTGCGATCGTTATAATTCTTGCAGTATTTGAATGTTTTATACCGGACGATTCAAAGGTGCAGGATGTTATAAATTTAGTAGGAACACTGTTCTGTGTGCTCAGTATAGTCAAACCGTTATCTTTTGCAGTTACATCCGCGGTGTCGTCGGTTACAATTTCTGAAAAGTTTATGTTAGTACTGATTCCCGTGCTTACGGGTGTTGTTTCAGCCTCAGGCAATCCTACACTTGCGGCTTCTTTTCAGTCAATTGCTTTTGTGGCTGCACAGCTGATTTCGTTGCTTACATCGAAAGGTATTGTGCCTGTAGTCGGCGTTGTTTTGTCGTTGGATATTGTCGGTTCGCTTATGACGCGATTCAGCCTGACGTCCCTTACAGAGGCAATAAAAAAGTGCATTACAACGATACTTTCGTTTTGTGCAACGGTTTTTGTTTCCTTTCTCGGATTGAAAGCCGGTATGGCTAACACGGCAGACACGCTTATGGGCAAAGGGATGAAGCTTATTATCAGCTCGGCAGTTCCCGTAATCGGAGGGGCTTTGAGCGAAGCTTATTCGGGTGTTGTAGGAAACATGGTTCTTGTTAAAAGTACAATCGGAGTTTTTGGTATCGGAGCGATAGCACTTATAACTTTACCGTCCTGCATTCAGCTTATTGTTTGGATTATGGCTTTGAAAATATCTTCAGGAATTGCCGGAATGTTTGACCAAAAGCAGGTAAGTATTTTGTTGAAGGCAGTTTCATCTTCACTTGTACTTCTCAATGTGGTGGTCGTTTTTGTTGCGGTTTTATTCGTGATTTCGATATCGTTAATCCTTGTGCTGAAAGCTGGTTGATTATGGATTACATAAAACAATGGGCACTGGGACTTGTGCTTACATCAGTAATCGGGACGGTTGTGCTTGTTTTATCTCCCTCGGGCACAATGGAAAAACAGGTAAGATTAGCGGTTTCACTGGTTATTCTTGTAATGTTCGTGAGTCCGTTATTCAGCTTGTTTGATTTAGAGCAAGAACAATTCTCGGCAGAGGCTAACTTTAATGAAAACATGTCGAACAATGCTGAAGAATATTTTACCGGAGCTTTTGAAAATGAATTGAATGAAAAAATAATCAGTCTGGTTGAAGCCGAGGGCATTGAAGTTGCTGAAACAAAAATTGATGTTTCGGTTAAGAATGAAAATGAAATCAGCGTTGACAGTGTTGTAGTTTATATCCTTGACAAAGATAAATCGTCAGAGGTGAAGAGTCTGATTAAAAATGAATATGGGATTATAGCAGAAGTTGAGGTGAGCGATTGAGGGATGCTTTAAGAATTTTTTCGGAAAAACTGAGATGTGATAAAAAGAAACTGTTTATTATTGCCGCAGGGATAATCGGTGTGGTGCTGCTGATTGTTTCTGAATTTATACCTGAAAGTGAAAAGTCTGTTGAAACGGATGAAGAGGAAACTGAAATAAGTTTTATAGCATATGAAAAAGATATCGAAGAAAGATTGGAAAATCTGTTGGAATCAGTTGAGGGGGCAGGTAAAGTTCAGGTGATGGTTACTGTTGAAAGCGGTGACGAGAAGGTTTATGCTACCGAAAGTAAAAAATCAGAGAATAATGAAGAAAAAAGTTATGTACTTGTAGATGTTGAAGGTAGCGATAACGGACTCCTTTTGAAAATAGCACAGCCGGAAATACGTGGTGTTGCTGTTGTCTGCCAAGGTGCAGATTCGCCTACGGTAAGAAATGCTGTTATCGGTGCGGTTACGTCAGTGCTTGGTATAAGCAGTAACCGTGTGAATGTTTCAAAAATGAAAAACATTAACGGAGGATGATTTTATGGTTATAAAAAAGAAGCAGATTGTTACGGCAACACTTGCTCTGGCTCTTGGTGCGGCAGTGTTTGTTAATTGGTATTATACCGGTCCGCAGCCGCAACAGACTCTGAACAGTGAAAATACCACTCAGCCAACCGAAAGTGAAAATCTTGGCGATGCACAATATGTGTCTGCAACAACAGGAAAACAGTCAGCTGAAACTCTTGCTGATTTCAAGCTTAAGAGGGATTCAGCACGTGATGAGGCAAAGGAAACACTGAATTCCGTTATCAAGGATTCAAAATCATCACCTGATGCGATTTCTCAGGCAACGGAGTCGTTAGCGATAATTGCTGACGATATTAAAGATGAAGCAGACCTGGAAAATCTTATTTTTGCAAAAACCTCCTGTGAGTGCGTGGTTGTTATTGATGCTGAGGTTTGTCAGGTGATTGTGGAAAAAGGAAAGCTTTCTCAGAATGTATCACTTCAGATTAAGGAACTTGTGGTAAAACAGACAAAAATTCCTTCAAAAAATATAACAATTATTGAATTAAAAGGTTGATGTATTCAAAAAATGTGGTATAATATGCATTAAAGTATGAATATATACAGTTAGTGCACCTTAAAAATCTGCAGATAGTTGCAGACAATATACCCGTCAATAAGTGCCCTCTGTATTCATACGGAGGGTATATTTTTTTGAAAGGATGATAAAAATGAGCACGATATCCGAAAAAAGACGTAAGTCAAGAGAACAGTCTTTCATCGTTCTTTTTGAAAAGTCATTTAATGAGGAGCAGTCTTTCGATGAAATCGTTGAGATTGCAATAGAATCGGAAGTAATTGAAAAAGATTCTTTTATGGATGACATTCTTAAAGCTGCTGACGGAAATATTGCAGAAATTGATGCTGAAATCGAGAAGAATCTTAAGGGTTGGAGTAAATCGAGAATTTCAAAGGTCAGTCTTGCACTTCTGAGAATGGCTATCGCTGAAATGAAATATCTGGACGATATTCCGGTTGGTGTTTCAATCAATGAGGCAGTTGAGATTTGTAAGATTTACGGCTCCGATGAGGACAAGTCTTTTGTTAACGGAGTTCTCGGTTCGGTTGCAAGAAGCATAGAGGCATAAAATGGCTTATTATTTAGGAATAGACACAAGTAACTATACGACTTCATGTGCAATTTATGATGACAGCACTGACACGGTTGTTCAGCGTAAGAAGCTTTTGCCTGTAAAAGCGGGTGAACTTGGACTCAGGCAGAGTGATGCTGTGTTTCACCATACAGTACAGCTTCCTCAATTAATTCAGGAATTGTTTTCTGACTTTAACGGAGATATAAATGCTGTTGGTGTTTCAGAAGTACCGGTCAGACAGGAAGGTTCGTATATGCCGTGCTTTCTTCCGGGTGTAAGTGTGGCAACGGCGGTAGCCTGTGCAAATAATAATGACTTGTATAAATATTCACATCAGCAGGGACACCTTATGGCTGCTTTGTATTCGGCAGGAAAACGTGAGCTTTACGGCAAGGATTTTCTTGCGTTTCACGTTTCGGGCGGCACAACACAGCTGTTATATGTAAAAGGTGACCTTGAAGCAACGTTGATTGCATCTTCACTTGACCTTAAAGCAGGTCAGGCTGTTGACCGTGTGGGGGTTATGCTTGGTTTTTCTTTTCCTGCAGGTAAGTATGTTGACGAGCTTGCGTCGAAGAGTGATAAAAAATATAGAATTAACCTGAAACTTAACAACGGAAACTGCAATCTTTCAGGTGTTGAAAACAAATGTAAAGAAATGTTCAAAAGCGGCGAGAGTAAAGAAGATATCTGCCGTTATTGTATAGATTACATAATTACTGCTTTGGAAAAAATGATGCTTTACGCTCTTGAGGCGTACGGGAATTTGCCCGTTGTATTTTCAGGCGGTGTTATGTCAAACAGCATAATTAAAAAATATTTCACTGAAAAATACGGAGCATTTTTTGCTGAGCCTGAATTTTCGTCTGATAATGCTGCAGGTATAGCTATTCTTGCTTCTGTGAGGAAATAATTAATGTTTGAATCAACTGTTTTAAGTGTAACTCAACTTAATACTTACGTTAAATCAATTCTTGAAGGCGATTTGCTCCTGCGCAATGTATTCGTTGTCGGAGAAATTTCAAATTTTACCAATCATTACCGCACGGGACATTACTATATGACTCTGAAGGATGAAACCTCCTGCATAAAGGCTGTTATGTTCAAGTCTGCCAATCAGAGACTCCGTTTTATGCCTGAAAGCGGAATGGGTGTCATAGTACGCGGAAGAGTGTCTATTTATGACCGTGACGGGCAGTATCAGCTTTATATAGAAGATATGCAGCCTGACGGAATAGGGGCTTTGAATCTTGCTTTTGAACAGTTGAAAAATAAACTTGCGGCTGAAGGTCTTTTTGATGAAAGCTTCAAAAAGCCGATTCCGTCAAGAAGCAGAAGAATCGGTGTTGTAACGTCTGCGACAGGTGCTGTTATTCAGGATATTAAAAATGTTGTTTCGCGAAGATACCCGATGGCTGAAATTATACTTGCACCTGTTGAAGTGCAGGGTGTGAATGCGGCACCGCAGATTGCAGCCGCAATTGATGATTTTAATTCGGGTGATTATGCCGATATTCTTATTGTAGGCAGAGGCGGAGGCTCACTGGAAGATTTGTGGGCTTTCAACGAAGAAGTTGTTGCACGCGCTGTTTTCAGAAGCAGAATTCCTGTAATTTCAGCGGTAGGACATGAAACTGATTTTACAATTTGTGATTTTGTTGCTGACCTCAGAGCGCCGACACCTTCAGCAGCTGCTGAGCTTGCAGTACCTGATATCAGAGATGACTTTGCATTTATTAATGGTGCAGTTTCGTTGATTGAAAATACATTGAGCAAGCGCATTCAGAATGAAACAGATAAGCTTCATCTTCTCAAAGGCAAACTGAGTCTGTTGAGTCCTTCTAACCTCATTGATGAGAGAATGAATACGGTTTCCCTTTTGTATAACGATGCGCTTAACAGTATAAATAATAAATTGAATTCTGAAGTTAACCGTTTTTCTGTCGCGTGTGCAAAAATCGATTCACTTAATCCGATAAAAGTTCTCAGCAGAGGATACTCAATTACAATGAAAGATAATGAAATTGTAAACAGTGCGGATGATATTTTCTGCGGTGACAGAATAACAGTAAAATTTGCTGATGGTGAAAAAGAATGTGAGGTGCTTTGAGTGGCTGCAAAAATGACATATGAAGAGGCGATTGTTCGCCTTGAAAAAAACGTGGAAAAGCTCAATGACGGAAGTCTTTCTCTTGATGATTCAATCAAAGTTTTTGAAGAAAGCACAAAGCTTGCAGTGTTCTGCAATGATTGCCTTGAAAAAGCAAAGCTCAAGGTTACAGAGCTTTCAAAGGCTGAGTAAAGGAAGTTTTGTATGGATAAATATATTGATTTAATTAACAGGGCTCTTGACTCATATCTTCCTGATTCGGACGATATTGTTTCACAGGCGATGAGATACAGTGTTGAAAACGGAGGCAAAAGGGTGCGTCCTGCGCTTTTACTTGCGTTCTGTGAATTGTGTTCAGGAGATATAAATAAGGCGATGCCGCTTGCATGTGCTCTTGAAATGATCCACACATATTCGCTTATACATGACGATTTACCTTGTATGGATAATGACGATTTCAGACGCGGTAAGCCTTCTTGCCATGTAAAATTCGGCTATGAATATGCTTTACTTGCAGGTGATGCATTGCTGACTCTTGCATTTGAAACTGCTTTAAAAGCTGAGCTTCCTGCTGAACTTCTTGTTAAAGCAACGAAAGAGCTTGCGGTTGCTTCAGGATGGGCAGGAATGGTCGGCGGTCAGGTAGTTGATTTGCAGAATGAAGGAAAGAAAGTTCAGGTTGAAGATGTAGTGAAGATGTACAGTCTGAAAACCGGTGAGCTTATCCGTGCCGCTTGTGTAATTGGTTGTATTTCGGCGGGCGCCTTGTCTAAAATTCCTTATGCAACCGTCTATGCTCACAATATCGGTCTTTCTTTCCAGATAGTTGACGATATACTTGATGTTACAAGTGATTCGCAGACTCTCGGCAAGCCTGTCGGAAGTGATGTGGAAAATGAAAAATGTACCTATGTTTCCCTTAAGGGTCTTGATGAGTCGAAACGTGTTGTTTCGGTGCTTACTGAAGAGGCGAAAGCTGTTCTTGATAATTTTGATGCCGACACAACTGCACTTAAAGCATTTGCGGATAAAATGGAAAACAGAAAAAATTAAGAATTCGATATCTTTGGAAGTGATTAAATGGAAAATGATTTCAAATATCTTAGTAATATAAAATCTCCTGACGATGTTAAAAAACTTGATGAAAATGAATTAAATGAACTTTCTGAGGAAATCAGAAAAAAGCTTATTCAGACCGTGTCTAAAACAGGCGGTCACCTTGCTTCAAATCTCGGAGTGGTTGAACTTACTCTTGCAATTCATAAGGTTTTTGATTCACCGAAGGATAAAATCGTCTGGGACGTAGGTCATCAGGCTTATACACACAAGCTTATAACAGGCAGGTTTGATGTGTTTGACACAATCCGTCAGAAGGACGGAATTTCCGGCTTTTGCCATCCGAACGAAAGTGAACACGACGTGTTTTACAGCGGTCACAGCGGAACTTCTGTATCTTCCGCTTTCGGAATCGCTCAGGCAAAAAAGATCAACAATGATAATTCATATACTGTTGCCGTAATCGGTGACGGTTCGTTCACGGGCGGCCTTGTTTACGAAGCCCTTAATAATGCGGGACGATCAAAGACAAATCTTATTGTAATTCTTAACGACAATGAGATGTCTATTTCTCCTAACGTCGGCTCTCTTGCAAAGCATCTTGCAAGAATCAGATCGAAGAAACGTTATGTAAGTATGAAGGCTTTGCTTGAAAGCATCCTTTGTAAGATTCCTTTTATTGGGACAAAGCTTGCAGACGGACTTTATAAGCTCAAGACCTCAGTTAAGAATTTCCTTTACGAAAGTACAATTTTTGAAAAGTTGGGATTCAGGTATATGGGACCCGTTGACGGTCACGATATCGGGCTTGTTATGGAGGCTCTTAACACTGCGAAGGGAATAGGCGGTCCTGTTGTCCTGCACGTGAATACGGTTAAAGGTAAGGGTTACGACTTCGCGGAAAAAGATCCGAGCTCATTCCACGGAATTTCCAATTTCGATATTGACACAGGTGAATGGGTTTCGGGAGATACAACTTTCGGTAATGAGTTCGGAAAGCTTATGTGCACAATGGCGGAAAAGGATAAACGAATTTCTGTTATTACTGCGGCAATGAGTCTTGGTACGGGACTTACCGAGTTTTCTGAAAAACATAATGACCGTTTCTTTGACGTAGGTATTGCTGAAGAGCACGCCGTAACATTTGCGTCAGGTCTTTCTAAAGGTGGTTTATTACCGGTTTTTGCTGTTTACTCAACATTTTTACAGCGCTGCTATGATGAAATAATCCATGACGGTGCTCTGCAGGATCAGAAAATGGTTCTTGCAATTGACAGAGCAGGCTTTGTCGGTGACGACGGAGAGACACACAACGGTCTTTACGATGTTGCGTTTTTACAGAGTATTCCTAAAGTTACGGTTTATTCTCCTACAACTTATGATGAAATGAAGGTTGCGTTCGGCAATGCATTCTATAAAGATACGGATGTTGTTGCTGTCAGATACCCGAGAGGTTCTGAGCCTGAACTTCCTGATGATTATGAGCCTTCTTACGGTACGTATGATTTATACGGTCATATGTGGGCTGACACTGTAATTGTAACCTACGGAAGATTGTTCAGTGAAGCTGCAAAGGCGGCTAATATCCTTCTGAAAAAAGGAAAAAAGGTAAAAATTCTTAAATTGAACAGAATTAAGCCAATTGACATGGATGCAGTTGATGCGGTAATCAATTCCAAGCATATCTTTTTCTATGAAGAAGGTGTAAAAAGCGGCGGAATAGGTGAAAAGTTTGCTGCTCTGCTTCTTCAGAAGGGTTATAAGGGAACCTATGATATTACTGCGATTGAAGACTGTTTTGTAAAACAGTCAAAGATTCCTGAATTAATGAAAAAATATGAATTTGATTGTGACAGTATCGTTGAAAAACTCAGCGGTGAGAATTTGAGGTGAAACCGTGGCTGATAAACAAAGACTTGATATAGCTGTAACGGCAAGAGGCCTCGTTCCGTCGCGCGAAAAGGCAAAAGCTCTGATTATGGCAGGGCAGGTATATGTTAACGGACAGAAGGAACTGAAAGCCGGTGCTAATGTCAAAGAAACTGACGAGATTGAAGTAAGAGGAAGTCAGAATCCTTTTGTAAGCCGTGGTGGACTTAAACTGCAGAAAGCGGCAAAGGAATTTGATATTAACCTCAATGATTGTATCTGCATGGATATCGGGGCATCAACGGGTGGGTTTACGGACTGTATGCTTACTTACGGTGCAAAGAAAGTCTATGCCATTGATGTCGGTTACGGTCAGCTTGCGTGGAAACTCAGAACGGACGAGCGAGTTGTAAATATGGAACGTACAAACTTCAGGTACGTTACTCATGAACAGATACCTGAAGAAATTGATTTTGCCAGTGTAGATGTTTCTTTTATTTCGCTTAAAATTATTCTGCCGGTTCTTCATACTCTTCTGAAAATGAACGGTGAGGCAGTTTGTCTTATCAAACCTCAGTTCGAAGCAGGTAAAGAAAAAATCGGCAAAAAAGGTGTTGTACGTGATCCTTCTGTCCATACAGAGGTTGTTGAGAAGATAACTCAGTTTGCAGTCGAAACAGGATTTACGTTGAAAAACCTTGATTTTTCGCCGATAAAAGGTCCTGAGGGTAATATTGAATACCTTATGCATATAATTAAAAATGATAATCCTGAAGTTGCTTGTGAGGTTGTTCCGGCAGAGCTTGTGGCACGTTCACACAGTACTCTGGATAATTGACAGGTGTGATATTATGAAAATCGCATTAATGCCTAACCTGACAAGAAAAAATGCACTGAGTGTATCACTTGATGTATGTACACATCTTGATAAACTTAACGCTGATTACATAGTCGGGACTGAACAAAAAGAATATTTTAAAAATACAAATGCACGTTTTTTGTCAAAAGAAAAAATGATTGAAGAGTGTGATGTTATTATCGCTGTCGGCGGCGACGGAACTATAATTCACGCAGCTAAAGCAGGCAAACCAATCCTCGGCATAAATGCCGGCAGAATTGCTTTTATGGCAGGACTTGAGCCGACTGAGCTTGATATGCTGAAAAATCTTATTGGCGGCAATTATGAAAACGACAAGCGTATGATGCTCAAAGCTGATGTGTGTAATGCTGACGGAACAGTTGTAAAAACGTGTTATTGTATCAACGATGTGGTACTTGCAAGAGGTACGCAGATTAAAATGGAAGATATTTCCGTTGAGCATAACGGAAAGCTTATCAATAACTATACAGCCGACGGAATTATAATTTCCACGCCAACGGGTTCTACCGCATATAGCTTATCGGCAGGAGGTCCTGTTGTTGATCCACAGATCGAAAGTATACTGCTTACTCCGATCTGTACACATTCACTTTTCTCAAGAGCTTTGATTTTTAAGCCGGATTCGGTTTTTAAACTCTATTCTCCGAATTCAATTGAACTCGGGCTTTCTTGCGACGGCGATGAAACTGTAAATGTTCCGAACGGACATTACGTGCTTGTACGTAAAGCTGAAATGTACGGTGAATTTATAAGAATTAAAAATGAAACATTCCTTGAAATTTTGAACAGTAAACTTGCTCAGCGCAGACTGTAAGGAGAGGGTAGTATGAAGAAAAAAAGACACAGCATGATTCTTAAGTTAATCAGCAGATACGAAATCGGTACTCAGGAAGAACTTATGGAAAAATTGCGTGATAATGGCTTTGATGCAACTCAGGCAACGGTTTCACGTGATATTAAAGAGCTTCGTCTTGTTAAGCAGATGGATAAGAAAGGTTCGTACAGATATGTTGAAGGTAAAAGTGAAACTGACGAATATCTTTCGAAGTTCAATGCTATTTTTTCCCATTCGGTAATTTCCTGTGACTATGCACTCAATACTGTTGTAATAAAGTGCTACACAGGTATGGCTCAGGCTGCCTGTGCAACCTTTGATAATATGCAGTGGGAAGGCCTTGTCGGAACAATTGCAGGTGACGATACAATTTTTGCACTCTGCAGAACGGAACAGCTAGCAAAAGAGCTGAAGGGTTCTATTGAAAGATTAGTTAAGTAATTTACGGACGTGGTACTATGCTTACAAGCCTGAAAATTGAAAATGTTGCAATAATTGAAAGTGCTGCAATAGAATTCGGTTGCGGACTTAATGTTCTGACCGGTGAAACGGGTGCCGGTAAGTCGATTATCATTGATTCAATCAATGCTGTTTTGGGTGAAAGAACGTCAAAGGATATAATCCGAACAGGTGCAGACAATGCAAAAGTATATGCTGTTTTTGAAGATATTTCTGAAGCTGCAATGGAAGTTCTTACTGAAAACGGAATCGACTGTGATGACGATGTGCTCATTGTGAACAGAGTAATCAACCGTGACGGTAAAAACTCCTGCAGAATTAATGGTGTACCTGTGACGGTAAATATGCTTAAAGCGCTCACAAGAGAGCTTATTGATATTCACGGTCAGCACGATAATCAGGCGCTTCTTAATCCGGACAGGCATTGTGGATTTATTGACAGCTTTGCAGGTTGTGATGACCTGATAAATACTTACAGAAACTCATATTATGAACTTTGCGATGTGCGTAAAAAACTCAATTCATTAAAAACTGATGAAAGTACCAAGGCACAAAGAATTGATTTGCTCCAATATCAGATTGATGAAATAGAAAAGGCTAATATTACCGTCGGTGAACGTGATGAGCTTACTGAGCGTAAAAATCTTATAAACAATTCCCAAAAAATAATTAAATCACTCAATTCGGCGTATGAGTTACTTAAGGGTGACAATTGCGGAATAGATTGTGTTTCGGATTCTGCTTACGACATCGAAAAAGCAGAGGAGTGTTTTTCTGCACTTGCACCGATACTTGAACAGATTAATAACATTAAATACGAGCTTGAAGATGTTGCTGAGGCGATCCGTGACAGGCTTTCTAAGCTTGATTATGATGAATACGAACTTGATGAAATCGAGTCAAGGCTCGATTTGTTATACCGTTTTTCAAGAAAATACGGTGAAACAGAAGAAGATATACTTAATTATCTTGATAACGCAAAAAAAGAACTTGACGAAATTACTTTTTCTGAAGAAAGAATGCTGATTCTTATTGAGAAAGAAAAAGATCTTAATGATAAAACAAAGAAGCTCGCAGAAAAACTTACTGAAGAAAGGATGTCTGCAGGCAAAAAACTCAGCAAGCTTATTTCAGAAGAACTTGAATTCCTTGATATGCCTAATGTTTCGTTCGTAGTTTCAAGGACTGAAACCGAACTTTCTGAAACAGGTGCAGATGATATTGAATTCCTTATTTCAGCCAATGCAGGTGAAACTTTGAAACCGCTTGTTAAAATTGCTTCGGGCGGTGAGCTTTCACGAATTATGCTTGCAATAAAGAATGTTCTTGCAGATGCTGACAATATCGGAACGATGATTTTTGATGAAATTGATACCGGTGTCAGTGGCAGAGCTGCGCAGAAAATTGCAATGAAGCTCCGTCAGGTGTCTGCTGGCAGACAGGTTATATGCGTAACACATCTTGCACAAATTGCTTCGCAGGGCGATGTCCACTTGTATATCAGCAAATCAGTCAGAGCTTCAAAAACTTATACTGAAGTAAGTACTTTGCTTGATGAAAACAGAGTGTATGAGATTGCAAGAATTATGGGTGGAATCGAAATTACTGATCTGCAGCTGCAGAGTGCACGGGAAATGCTTGAAAATGCAGGAAATTATTAACACTAATTAATTATTGTAAATAATGTATCTATGTGATATAATTAACAAAGAAGATTTAGAAACGGATGGAGAAATATCTGATGAAGAGTGATTTTACAAAAACAAGGTTAATTGCACTGTTGTCTGCATTGATTTTTGTTTTTTCTCTTGTGTTGTCGGGTTGTTCAAACGGTAAAGAAGTTGAAACGCCTGATGAAACAACAAAGAATAATGATATAATTGACATTGGACAAGGAGAACCGACTATTCCGCCGGATTCACAGATTGTAATCGGTGATGACGGGCAGTCTTATCTTGTGGACAGTGAAGGAAATTCTATTGTTTACAATCATTATTATGCTGATCCCGTAACACCACAGCCCGGAACGACACCGAACAATTCACAGGATCAGCCGGAGGAAAACCCTCCTGTTACGCCTAAGCCACCTGTTGAAACGCCACCCACACCTCCTATAGAACCTGAAACAAGTATTTTTGATTTGTTGAGTGACAAACGTAAAGTAGGATACAACAAGGCTACGGCAGGAACAGCCGGAATTAGTGACAGTTATTTGGATACATTAAGAGTTTATTTTACATATAATAATAAGGATTGGCTGATTGAATTCTGGAAAGGTGAGTACGGAAAAACGCACGTAGGCGGAGAGGTAGGTTTCTATACAAACAGCACTCCGTCATCTACAGGAACGGCTCCTTTGTCCGCAAGTATCGGTGAAACTAAAGTTTTTAATGCCGTTGGTCACGACGACCGTCTTAATTGTTCGGTTCAATTGTGGCAGTACGTGAAATCAACTAATCCGGAACCGATTGCTGTCTGCTCAACTTCTATGAAAGTATGTCAGAGGAATTTTGGACTTAAAGAGGGTAATATTGAAAATCCTAATGACAGGTCAACAATTGTTATGAGAGCGAAGATTGAATTTCCGACATTGGATATGGTGGAGCTGTTTACCACTGCTCTAAGTGAAAAAGGTTTTGCCGAAGGTAACACGTCATCATATAAAGATGTTGAAAGGTATGAGGTCGAAGACAGAACAGTTACTGTTAACTGGCGTTATCATAATGATGGCTGATTCTGATGATTTTAAATTCTAAAGGTGACGGTTTCGTCACCTTTATTTTTTGTAAATGTTAATGGATATTTAACAAATTCTTCAAGTTAATGTGATATTATACTTGACAGTGTAGTTTTTTAATCTATTATATTTTTCAGTGACGGTTGGTTATTACTTTGTGAGCCTTCTTTGCTGATTATGTACGTAATTCCGATTTGGTTTTTTACAACTTTTATATTCCAATTATTTTTGCAGAAATTAAAGTTATTATCCGGATTTTTTAATTTAGATTCAATGTATTCTTTCTTTTCATTAGTCAATATTGATCCTATAGTTGATATTGTTTTAAGATTATCTGAATTATTTATATCAAATGATGAAAGTGTACATTGAATTATTTCGCTGTTTTTGTTACAATACAATGACAGCATAGTTTTGTTATCTGTCATTTTTTGATAGATAATGTTTTCTTTTTTTTCTGTTATAAAGTCGCTTTCTTTAAAGCTGTAGCCGTATTCAGAATTCAGTTTTTCAATAAGTCTGTGAAAACTGTATTCCGAATCTGTACGACACGATGTGAACACCAGCATTACTGAAAGTAGGGTTACGGAAACTAATGCTTTTTTTATCATATTATCACCGCCAATTTTTTAATATATATTCATAAGTATAAATTTTAGCACGAAAGAGGTTACGTTATGGAAAAGAAAAAACTCAGCAAAAAAACTAAGAAGATTGTAGTATCGATTGTGCTCGTGGTTGCAATTGCAGCAGGCGTATGCTTTGTTGCTTTCAAGCCTGAAGAAAAACTGAAGGTTGAAACAGTCAAAGCTTCAGTCCAGACGATAAGCGAAACACTTGACACATCAGGAACTGTTGCCTCAGTTTCGCGGGATGCTTTCACTTTGCCTTCAGGAGTTGAAATTGATCAACTTAATGTTAAAGAGGGTGACGAGGTAAAAGCAGGGGATATTATTGCAACCTTTGACTTAACCTCTCTCGATGAAGCACTTAAGGATAAGAAAAATGCATACAGTAAGGCGGAAGAAGCTTACAGAACTGCACAGCAGACCGCGGTTCAATCAAAGGCAAAAGTTTCTGACGTTAAAAAGCAGATTGCTGAGCTTGAAAGTGAAGTTGAACGTCTTAAGAACAAAACAGAAGTTAATGCTGATAAGAATAAGCCTTCTGTTAATACTTCTTCAGTATCTGATTCAATGACAGAACGTTTTATAAAGGTTGCCAAGCTTTTTGGTGCTGACTACAGTAAGGAAGAAGCTGCAGAAATTCTTTCGGGCTTTATTGGTTCAGGAAGCAGCAAAAACGATGTTTCTTCTTTTCTTGACAATCTTGGCATAATCGGTTCAAATAATGGTTCGTTTGATTTTTCTTCATTAAGCGGAATGACTGAGTCGTCAGAATTAATGTCAGCTGAAATGAGTCTTATTCAGCTTAAGGCTCAGCTTGCAACTCTTGAATTGCAGTCGGATGAGTCGTACGTTGCTACATTCAAGTCTATAGCTGATAAAACAAAGGAGTCATATCTTTCAGCAAAAACTCAGATTGATTCAATGAGAAACGGTTGGGTTGCTAAAGATAAAGGTATTGTTGCCGAAGTTAATATCTCAGAAAAAGGAACATCTGGCAGTAACTCTGCAAATGCTTCTGTTGATATAAGCTCGGTTCTTACAGCTGTAACTTCAGGTGCAGATGTAACATCTATGCTTTCCTCTTTCCTAGGACAGGGACAGGTTGCTGTCAAGGTCTTATATTATCCGCTTGTAGCCGATGTTTCTTTAAGTAAGTATGATGTTCTTGATGTTTCTCTTAATCAGGAAGTAATTGTAAAACCTGCAAGCGGGAATGAACTCAAGGGTAAGGTTTCTTACATCAGTGCTGTAGCAACTTCTTCAAACGGACTTGATATCGGAGCAATTATGGGCAGCGGCTCAGCATCAAGCGTGATACCTGCTCAGGTTACAATTGAAAATGCAGACCAATCTGTAATTGTTGGCGTTGATGTTCAGGTATCCATTATTACTGACACGGTTGAAAATGCTGTTGTTGTACCTGTAGAGGCAATCTGCATTGATGGCGAAGAAGTTTTTGTGTATGTTCTTGAGGATGGTAAGGCTGTAAAGCGTAATGTTGAACTTGGTATTTCAAGTGATACACATTATCAGATTCTTTCAGGAGTTACGAAAGATGATATTTTGATTAAAAACACATTTGGCCTTGAAGAAGGAGTAAGTGTTGAAACCTGATAAGCGGAGGAAAATGTTGTGGATATCAGAGAAAACATACGAATAGCTGTTTTCAGCATCAAAACAAATATGATGCGCTCTCTGCTTACAATGTTGGGCATAATAATCGGCGTTGCTTCTGTTATTGCGATTATTACCGTTGGTGACGGCGGCCGTGATTATATAGTCGGTATGATTGAGGATATGGGCTCAAATGCAATTCAGATTATGGTAAATACAACCAAAGCTGACTCTTCACATTACCTCACAGAAGCTGATGTTAATGCAGTACGCAGACTTGATAACGTCAAATACTGTTCTCCTTATGAATATTCTTTCGGTCAGATTGATACTAAGGATTATAACAGTTTTGCTTTTACTATTGCCGGTAATGAAGATGTTTTCAGAATCAATGAAATTGCAACAAAGTACGGACGCGCATGGACAAAAACAGAATATGAAGAAGGTAAGCTTGTTTGTGTTCTGAGCACATTGACTGCTAAGGATGCTTTCGGCAGAGAAAATTGTGTCGGTGAGACGATCAATTACACGGTGAATGAAAAAACCATTCCGCTTAAAGTTATCGGTATAGTCGACATGGCTGATATGATGCAGCTTTCTGAAGATCAGGCGTCGTCTATGGATATGGCGCAGATGATGGGCGGAGTCAGTATGGGTATGATTGGTATACCTGCCAGCCTTAATGCACAGCTTAATAATACAGTCGATCAATACACTCAAATTTTCTTTATAACAGAAGATGGTGCAGATTTGCAGAATGTTGGCGAATCGGCTTTAAACATCATAAAAACACGTCACGGCAGTTTTGATGACTCGATTTATACTTTAAGCATTATGGCGATGTATATTGATTTGCTTGACTCTGTTATTAATATATTTACAACGTTTATTGCTGCTGTCAGCGCAATTTCGCTTATAGTCGGCGGTATAGGTGTTATGAATATTATGCTTGTTTCCGTAACGGAACGAACGCGAGAAATCGGTATACGAAAAGCTTTAGGTGCAAGGACATCGACGATTATGTTCCAGTTCCTTACTGAATCTGTCATATTGTGCCTGATAGGCGGATTCATTGGTTTGGTACTTGGTGTGTCCGGTGCTCTTGCTGTGGCGGGAATATTAGATATACCTATTGCAGTTAAAGCTTCAACGGTTGCTATTGCTGTCGGTTTTTCAAGCGCTATCGGTATATTCTTCGGAATTTATCCTGCAAAACGTGCTGCACAGTTGACCCCGATTGAAGCATTACGAAGAGAATAAAAGAAGAGGAGGTCTGACCTCCTCTTTTTTCTTTAATTTATTCAACTGTGACACTTTTAGCAAGATTTTTGGGCTTATCAATTTCACAACCTTTTATGAGTGCTGTGTGGTATGCTAAAAGCTGTAACGGGATGATTTCGAGAAGCGGATAATAAATTTCGCTTGTTTCAGGTATTGTTATATTTCCTTGATTTTTAGCGGAACTTATGGTTAAGATTTCTGCGCCCCTTGCTTTGGTTTCATACACGTTGCTTAGGGTTTTGGGGCTTAATCTGTCGGAACAACAAAGCGCAATTACTGTACTGTCTTTGTCAATTAAAGAAATAGTGCCGTGTTTAAGTTCTCCGGCAGCATAAGCTTCACACGGGATATATGAAATCTCTTTAAGCTTAAGTGAAGCTTCCATAGCGGTACAGTATTCATAATTTCGACCGATAAAACAGATGTACTTTGATTTAAGTATTTGTTCGGATAATATATTATAATCAAAATTTTGATTCAGTATTTTTTCAATTTTTTCAGGAATGCGTTTTAATTCATCAATATATCTGACAGCCTGGCTTTTTTCCAATTCTCCGCTGACAACTGCAAGATACAGAATTAATGAATAAATGACAGATAATTGTGCGGAATAAGCCTTGGTTGTTGCAACAGCAATTTCCGGACCGGCTTTGGTAAGGACAGTGTTTTTGCTTTCGAGGGCAATTGTACTGTTTTCTACATTAACGATTGAAATTATTTTTGCGTTTTTTTCTTTTGCCATTCGCAGAGCTGCCAGTGTATCAGCTGTTTCTCCACTCTGACTGATTATTACGATTAATGTATTTTTATCAATGCAAGGATTACTGTATCTGAATTCTGATGCAATTTCTGCGGTGCTGTTTCTTCTGAAAAGTTCTGTGCAGGCATAAGCTCCGACCATACCTGCGTGATATGCGGAACCACAGGCAATGAAACGGACGTTATTAATTTGTTTGATTTCATTAACGGACCATTTTAAACCTTTGAATTTTATTTTGCGCCCGTCAAGAATTTCACTTAATGTTTTTCTGATCGCGGCAGGTTGTTCCATAATTTCTTTGAGCATAAAGTGCTCATAACCGTCTTTATTGATGTTGGTTTCAATATTTTTGATTTTAATTTCACTTTTTCTTATTCTGCAACCATCAATATCGTAAACTTTAAAGTTTTCTCTTGAAAGTAAACCGATTTCTCCGTCGTTCAATCTGAAAATTCGTTTACTTTTTTGTGTGAGCGCCGATATGTCGCTTGCAATATAAGCGCTGTTGGTACCGGTACCGACGAAAAGGGGACTTGACTGTTTTGCGCAAACTATTGTGTCGGGATAATCTTTGCACAATATTGCGAGTGCGTATGATCCCTTTAATAATGGCAGTGTAGCGCTTACAGCGCCTTTAAGGTCACCCTTGTAGTTTTCCTCCAGTAAATGCGCAATTACTTCCGTATCGGTCTCTGAGATGAAATTATAGCCTTTATCTATCAGTTCGGTTTTAAGTTTTTCGTAGTTTTCAATAATACCGTTGTGAACGACTGAAAAAATACCGTTTTTACTTATATGCGGGTGTGCATTCACTTCATCGGCACGTCCGTGAGTTGCCCACCGGTTATGTCCGATACCGATTGTTGAATAAAGATTGGACGCTTTATCTTTAAGACCGGACGGACTTCCTGTGCACTTAACACATTTGATGTCGTTATTTGAATACACTGCTATTCCGGCCGAATCATATCCGCGGTATTCAAGTGATTCGAGACCCGAAATGATTATATCGGTCGCATTTTCTTCGCCTATATATCCCATAATTCCACACATAAAACTACCACCTTTGATTTTATAAATATATTTTATGCATGGAAAAATTTTTTATCCAAAGAAAAAGGACTGCGTCGCAGTCCTTTTTGCTATCTTATTTGCGATACAAAATCAAGATATACACCATAACCGGCAGTTATCATGTAATCGTTATCGGTTACTGTTCCGTCAAAGTCAACGTCTGCTGCGTATTTTTGTGCTTCACTGAATTTGTCTGTAAAATTCATTACACAAGAAATAATAACTGCGTCTTGTCCGTTAACAGTTGTGTCACCGTTAAGGTCTCCAAAAACTACTATTGTGTAAGTTTTAAATAAGTTTCCGTAAATATCGTAGATATTCAGAACCGAACCCGTTCCCAAACCGTTTTCGCCGGGAATAAATTCCAAAGTGCCTGTGCCTTCAGTTACTGTGACGTATTTGGATATATCTGTAAACCCTTCATCCAGACCGTAAATGTATTTAAGTGTTTCATCTTTCGCAACATTGGTATATAGATTTAAATTGATTTCCGGTTCAATTTTTCCGTGTTCAAGAAGATTATATGCGGATAAAAATTTGTATTTTGTTGTGTCATTAGGTGCTGTACTTGAATTTGCTTTAACAAATGTTGAGGGTGAATTCCTTATGTCCTCATATAAATCTGCCACAGTTGCATCAGGATATTCGGATAAATAAAACGCTGCACAGGCGGCAACTAACGGACATGCCTGTGATGTGCCTGAACTAGCAATATATTTGTTTGCTATCAGACTAATATCACAGCTGATAATCTCATAACCAGGTGCTGCAACATCATAATAGAGCCCTGTAGGGTCATAGTTTGAAAAAGAAGCCAATTGTGTCGGATCAGCTTTGTCGCTTGCCATAACACCGATTGCGTTCGGATAAGAAGCAGGAATTGCTTTTGATGTTGCAGTTGATGTACCTTCATTACCTGCAGCCGCTATTACTGCAATTCCTTCATTGTAAGCTCTGTCGACAGCTTCTTCAAGTAAATTAGAAACCGTGTGAGCTCCAAGCGAAAGATTGATAACATCGGCACCGCTTTTGCGAGCATAGTCGATTGCTTCGACAATGTCGTCGAGATAGAAATTAGGAACGGAAGTTTCGCTGTTATAATGAGCAGCATTGATAAGCATAAGTTCTGCACTGTATGCGGCACCGATAATACCACTTCCGTTTGATGTACCACCGATAATGCCTGCAACATGTGTACCGTGCCCGGTATTGCTAAAGGCTGAGCCGTCTTTTTTGTATATCGGGGAAATATCAGCTGAATTTTTATATGTATTCCAGCCATGATTGCCATTAGTATCTGTCCAAAGTTTATTTGTGAAATCTATGGCATTAATTTCAAAACCGTTGTCAATTACAGCGACAACAACACCTTCTCCGGTTGATTCAAATTCTTGCCAGGTTTCGGGAATCTGCATCAGCTCAAAATACCATTTCATATAATTTGAATAAAAGCTACCGTTCGTAACTTCACGAGGCATCGTGAAACCCATTGTATGGAATACGATGTTTGGTTCTGCACATTTAATGCCCGGAAGTTTTTCAAGTTCTTTGCATTTTTTTAAAACATCGCCTTCGACTTCAATAACATATGTTCTTTCTTCTGTGGTATATGTGTTTAATTCTTCCGCATCGGTTATTTCTTCTTCTTCAAAGTCGATAAACGTATAATCTTCATCACCGAATGTAACAAACGTTGAAGATGAGTCGATAAGCTCTTCTGTGGTTGTGATAATTATTTCACCCGGGGCATATTCAGTGACTGTTGGTTCTGTTTCAACAACAGGTAAATTCTCGGCCGAAACACTGAAAGGAAGACTTGTTACAACCAAAATGCAACAGAGAATAATATTAAATATTTTTTTAATTTTCATATTAGCACTTCCTTGGGTAAAATAATATCGGGTGATAATTTTGAAAAGATTAATATCGTTATTTTTGATTTTTGCTGTTTTGTTTTCGTTCGCTTCGTGTGTGTCAAAAACTAAAAAGAATGATTACGAAGAGTTAGCAGACAATGCAGCGGCAACAACGGAAAAAAGCAACTACAAAACATTTACGGGCAGAAAACCTCTTGATAAAATTCAGTTTAAGGTCAATGACCCTGAAAACAATCGCGGTATTTCAGCAAAACTCATTGAACATTCTTACGGTGTGGCCAAAGACGGAAAGGCACACAGAATTTCGCTTGAATCACAGAAGTTTTTTGAGAATAAAAAGTATTGTGCTATTACTCTTGGTGATGTAGCAGATAATAAGATTTATCTTACTTTTGACTGCGGTTATGAAAACGGCAATACTTCCAAAATTCTTGATATTCTGAAAGAAAAAAATATTAAAGCAGCATTTTTCTGCACTCTTGATAATATCAAATCTGAGCCTGAATTAATAGCACGGATGATAAACGAAGGCCATATTGTAGGCAATCATTCGACGACTCATCCGTCGTTTGATAAATTAAGCAGAACAGAAATGGCACAGGAAATTGAAACGTGTGAAAATTATCTGCGCGAGAACTTCGGTTATTCGTCAAAATTTTTCCGTTTTCCGATGGGGAATTATTCGGAATGTGCTCTTGATCTTGTCAGTTCACTCGGAATGACAAGTGTTTTCTGGTCACTTGCCTATGCGGATTGGAATACGGATAAGCAAAAGGGTGCTGATTATGCATTTGAAAAAGTGACGGAGAGATTGCATCCCGGAGCGATAATTCTTCTTCATTCTGTTTCAAAGGATAATGCAGATGCAATGGGAAAAATTATAGACTATGCATTGAAAACCGGCTATGTGTTTTCGACGCTTGACGAGTTAAATATTAATTATAATAATTATAACACAGAAAATCAGTTTGTACAATCCTAAAAATATCTGACGGTGTTTAATTTGACTTGATATTTACCTGCTAAAATGTTATAATTCAGGAAAGATTTAAAAGGAGAGATGAAAAATGGCTTCACAGCTTTCAACACCAGTAAAAGGTGACAAAATTGCAATTATGACAACAAATAAAGGTGTTATCAAGTTTAAACTGTTTGAAAAAGAATGTCCGAAAACTGTCGAAAATTTCACAACTCACGCAAAGAACGGCTATTATGAGGGTATAATATTTCACCGTGTTATCAAGGATTTTATGATTCAGGGCGGTGACCCGACAGGCACGGGCAGAGGCGGAGAGAGCATCTGGGGCAGAAGTTTTCCTGATGAATTTGATATAAATCTTCACAACCTCCGCGGTGCACTTTCAATGGCAAACGCAGGACCGAACACAAACGGCAGTCAGTTCTTCATTGTACAGGCAGGTTCAGTTGATGCAAGCCTTATGGGGCAGATGGAAGCTATCGGTGAAAAGATGTTCCCGGCAGAAACAATTGAAGATTATAAAAAGGTTGGCGGTACGCCGTGGCTTGATTTCAAGCATTCTGTTTTTGGCCAGGTTTTTGAGGGTATGGATGTTGTTGATGCAATTGCCGATACGCGTGTCGATATGCTTGATAAACCGTTCGAAGATGTTGTTATTGAAAAAATTGAGATCACTGAGTTTTAAGAGGTGATTTTTTGAAGATTGTTAAAAGAACTATAATCGGAGTGCTTGTTGTTGCACTGTTAGCCTTTACTGCTGTATTTGTTCTTGATGCCTATAATACAGGAAAATTTGGTAACAAAGCGGGAAAAACTGCTGAGGATTTTACAGAGAGTATTTTGGGAACCTGGGTGGGTCAGTACTCGTTATCCAGAGTTACATTTGAGCCTGATGGCAAAGCTGTTCTGACGATGCTTGGTGTTGAGCTTGATGCTGATTATTCTGACAGTTATAACCTTGAAACCAAGACACATACATTGACACTCCGTTATAACACTTCGATAGGTTTGTCTGTTGAAAGATACTTTACGGCTCGTCTTGACGGTGACAGACTATTCCTTACAGACTCACAGTTTGAATCCGTCACTATGAGGTATACGAGAACAAAAGATGTTTCGGAAGAGTCTGACAGCAAGGAAGACAAAACTGTTTATAACCCCGGCATTGAAGTGTATCAGAAGGAAATTCTCGGCAAGTGGATTTCATCTGTTTCAAAGAATTCCGGATATGAATTCAGGGAAGATTCGACGGTTTACATCAAAACAATAGGCGTTGGTACAGAAGGAACTTACAATGTCAGTATCGATAAGACAACTAACGCCTGTGTTCTGAAAGTTAATTACATCAGTATAGTTGGAATGAATATTTCAAATTCATATTACGTTACAATTGAAGATGATTTACTCGCTTTAACACAGGTAGGCGCAGAAAACATTAAGACCACTTATATGAAATCGGACATATAAAATCAGCTCCGTAACCATTCAGGTTACGGAGCATTTTCAGTTCAGCAGAAAGACACCTAAATTAAGATACGCTGCAAATAATAGCCAGATTAAATATGGGATTTGCAACAGCCCTGCGACTTTGCTTTCCTTGTAAAAATTAATTATCATTGCAACGACGAAAATAACGAGTAAAACAAGAATAATGAGAGAAAGTAAATATGCATCAAAACCGAAAAATAAAATCGGCCAGATAAAATTCAGCACTAACTGAACGGCATATATAATAAAAGAGTTTCTGTTAAGATTTTTGTCTTTTTCATAAATCAGGTATGTTGATATACCCATAAGGATATAAAGAATTGTCCACACAACGGGAAAAATCCAAGGTGGTGGGGATAAAGCAGGTTTTGTAACGTCAGAATAATTACTGAAACCGTCGTTAACAACAAGTGAAGCTATTCCGCCGATTGCTAACGGTATAGCAACATTTGCTAAAAGAGATTTCCATTTGATATTAGAAGTAACTGTCAAAAAACCACACCTTTCAGTATATTTATACTCAAAGATGTGGATTTTATTCTTTCTTATAAAATGATTTCCATAACCTTGCCGTCGTTCTTCATGCTTTCATCAGCTTTGAATATAGTAAGATGTCCTTTAACTGATTCGTTAATTGATGTACACGAAACTGAAAGCACATCGTCTCTGACGTAATTAACAAAATCTTCAGTGAGAAGAAGGTCGCCGCCACCGTGTGAATCATCAGAAACTTTTACGTTAACTTCTGTGTCTTTGTGCTCACAGCCCGGACGGGGATCGATAAGTGAAACTGTAAAGATGCCACTTTCGAGCGTACCGAAGATTTCGCCCTTCGTGCCGATGATATGTATTTTCCTCTGTGGAATTGCTGTTCCGCCGATCATATTATGTGTGCCTGTTGCTCCGCTTCTGAACTGAACGTTAAGGCTCTGATGGTCAACGACGTTGTTATCGCACTTGTATGCACAGATGCCGTAAGGACTTGTTTTAAGGAATTCGCGCTTATCCTCAAGGGTCGTGTTAATTTTATCCTCAAGCTTGTCCCAGACGTAGAATGACCAACGGTCAGGATGGTCAAGGTAAATTCGTTTCGCAGAATAAAGGCAGGTGTCGACAAGCGGACAGTCAACAAGACAGCGTGTTCCTGAATTTTCAGGTGCGTTTTCTTTCCTGAACTGCATAAGACCGCCAAAACTTGAAACTTTTGACGGAGCATCATCACCCATCAACCACATCATAATGTCGATATCATGGCAGCATTTTGCAAGAAGCATTGAAGCGTGGCATTCTTCTTCGTTTCTCCATTTTCCGCGGATATGGCTTGTTGACATATGATGATAGCTGACGTGTTCAACAGTCTGGATATTGACAACATCGCCGATCACTCCGGAAAGAAGAGTTTCCTTGATTCTTCTGTAAAACGGAGCGTAGCGAAGAACAAAGCAGACCATGATTTTTCTGTTATACTCATTTGCACAGTTAACAAGCTCGCGCATTTCGCTTTCGTTTACGGCAAAAGGCTTTTCAAGAAGAATATCGTATCCTGCTTTTAAAATCGGAAGTGAAGTTTCTACATGAATATGATCCATTGTACCGTTGATAACTGCATCGGCAAACTTTTCCCTTGCAACAAAATCCTCAACATTTGAAAATTTGTATTCTTCAGGAATAGAAAATCTTTCAGCGATGCTGTTACGCCTGAATTCATTCGGATCAACGATTCCGACAACCTGCATCATATCGGGTTTAAGTTCGCTGAGTTCAGCGTAGATAAGTGAACGGTGACCGCCACCGACGATTACAACTTTTAAGGGATTGCTCATTTTAAAGACCTCGGATTTCTTTTGAATATTTGATTCTGTTTGAAAGATAAGCTATAAGAACAATAACAGCGATAAGAGGAAGGAATGGAATCAGCACCAAAACCAAAAGAATCAGAGTTGCTATAATTCCGGGTCCTTTTTTGCTTTTGTTTACTGTATCTTTGTAGTGATTGTTACAGATTTTTTCAATACCTTCGGGTGTGATTTCGAGAGGTAAAGCAGCTTTTTCGTCACAGATTCCGCTATTGTGTAAAAGCGGAATAATCAGCTCTGAGGGGCTGTTATAGCCTTTGAGAAGTTTTGAAAAAGGAAGATGAATTGTATTGAGAACACTGTCGATGATGTTCATAAGACCTACGGCAATTTTATATTCAGGGGTTTCAGGGTTGTAAGGACCGTCACCCTCGTAAAGTCGCATAACAAGGTCAATTATAAAGTCGACAACTTTATCGTCCTTGATATGGGCGTAGTCTTCCTTTTTTAGCCCTGTTTCTTTCTTTGTCCACGAAGCAACATTACCTACGGTTAATCTGTTAAGCAATTTCCCGATTGGCTTTATAATCCAACCGAATTTGTATGATGTACGTTTTGGAATACTGACACCGGCGGCGCAGTCTGCAAATGTCGGAATATCTTTTGCAGCGGCATTTAGCGTAAGGCGGATTGTGCCGAAAAATTTGTTATAAAGATGTTCCTGTAAATCTTTGCCGTTGAAATTTATATCTACCGGCTCAGTAATGTGTTCACTTGTGATTACGGCGGTGTCTTTAATTATTTTTACTTTACGTAAATATCCGGGATAGCCTGCAAGTGCGGATGTTGAAACGTCGTAAAGGATATTTCCTTTTTCTGAAAAAATATAAGAGATGTCATGAACATGTGAGTGTCCTGTAAAAACAAGAGTGATTCCGTTATCTGCGAGAATTTCGCGGATTTCCTTATGTCCACCCATCATATCGTTTTTACCGATAAGCGAATAGAAGGGAGAAGGGGAGACAAGAGGATGATGAGTGAAAGCAAGAAGTTTCCTGCCTTTTGCGCGGGCTTCCTGTGCTGTTGAGATAATCCATTCACGCATTTCTTCGCTGTAACCGCTTCTTCCCATACAGTCACGGTCAGAATTCAAACCAAAAATCGAATAGTTTTCATCAAGGTCAACGAAATATGAAAGCCCATCTTTGAAGACAGAAACAGCTTCATCGGGACCAAAGCTTTTATACATACGGGGAATTTCTTCTCGTCTTACAGCAGGAATATCTTCTCGTACTGGACCTGTATACTTGTGGGTAATTCCACTGTCCTGAAAATCGTGTGTTGATGTGATAGCGAGAACGCGCTTGCCGCATTTTTTCAGTGCATACAGTAAAGAAATGAATTCAGCGTGGCTGTCCGGGTCACCGTCACAGGTGGAATCTCCGCAGAAGATAATATTTTGACAGTCGCTTTTTGCTATTTGCGCAAACGCTGCCTTAAGCACTTCTTCACTGTCTTTAACCAACTTTTGGTTTCCGGCAGCGTATTTTTTGTATGATTCGGTGTCAACACCAAGTTTTTTTGAATAGTAATGTGCGTCTGTAATGACTATAAGATGTAGCGGTTTGATTTCTGTCATATTAAATCCTCACTAAAAAGAAATATAATTTAATTTAACATATTTTTCAGCGTTTTTCAACTGAATATCGGTTTTCTTTTCTGTTTGACACACATAATTTTTATGATATAATTATAAAGATTTAAGCAGGAGGTGAGAGGATTGACAGACAATAAACGTGTCGGAATAGCGTGTGCTGTGACGGTTGGAGTTCTTTTATTTCAGGTTGTGGATGTTTTCTTTATCCGCAGTAGCTTGCCTTTGCTTTCGACTAATATTTTTGCAAGAATTTTAGGTATAGTAATTCTTATTGTTTTTTCAGGTGCTCTCGGCTTCAGTTTGAAAAAGTTCTGCTTTAAATCATACGG
The DNA here is from genome assembly GCA_045533625.1 of Acutalibacteraceae bacterium. GTDB lineage: Bacteria > Bacillota > Clostridia > Oscillospirales > Acutalibacteraceae > CAG-488. The sequence goes on from JAZSID010000004.1 coordinate 29,717, forward strand.
TTGGTTTTTCGAGGTTCTGTACGGTCTTTTCTTTTCGTTAGTACCGATTTTTGTTGTTTATCTCGGGAAATATATATATTTCTTATACCGCGGATATGAAAATTTAACGCTTTCTTTCAGACCGTCAGGTTTTGGTGATTATGACGGTTCACAAAAGTATATAATTAACGCAGTTGTATATATACTTACCTTGTTGCTTGTTGCTGCCTTTAAAGAGATTTTTTACAGAGGATATCTTATAACGCAGTTTTCAGGGAAATATGGTGTTCCGATTTCAATTTTTATACAAAGTATAATTTATATGATTTCATTTGTGCCAACCCTTACATATTATTGGATTACGGGTAGATTTGAATTTCAGGGACCTTTGATGTCGTTTTTTCTAATATGCGGTCATTTGTTTTATAATTTGATATGTGGCTTAAAATGGGGTTTGTTTTATCGTGTAAACGGTACTGTATGGATGTCTGTGGCGGATCATTTTATTACGAACTTTGTTGTTAGTTCATTTTTCTTCACAGAAAACAGATTGCCCGAAAAGTGGTATATTATTGAAGTTATAATAATTCAAGTTGTTTCGATAGCTATGTTTATTCCGTTTTTTATTAAACGTGACAGACAGAATGAACTTGCTGCTGACGAATTTGCGCTTACTAAGGAATCTTTGAAAATGGGTGTTGATAATTATTCTCCGAGTATTATCAGAAAGCATTTTGAGCGAATAAATCAGGATAGAAATCCAACTTATCCTGAACGTCAGTTTGAAGAACCGATCTCGCTTGGGGAATCGAAAATGCCTGATGAAAGCGACCTTACATCATCTGTCAGAGGTTTTGAAATAAATGATTCCACGTTTGAGTATAATACGGAGGTAACAGCTTTTGACGAGACTCCGTCAGAAAAAGTAGCCAGCTATTTTGATGGTACGATCGGAAGAGAACATGTTAATCGTGGTTCCTCTCAACATGATACTGAATCTGCAAGTAAAAATGCTGAAAGTATTTCAAAATTGGTAAAAGGATATTTTGAAGAAGATTTCGATAAACATACATTCAATTAAAATCTGCAGCGTGTCAGTAAAAATCTGACACGCTGCTTTATTCATTTATTATTCAATTTATTTATCATGATTTTTGCGGCTTTGTAAATATCACCGCAACCGAGAGTGATTATGAGATCGCCTGATTTTACATTTGCAAGGACGTGCTCTGCAACTTCTTCAAAAGTATTGAACCATACACTGCCTGGGATTTTTTCGGCAAGCTGTGAAGTGTAAACTCCTTCGGTGTTTACTTCTCTTGAGCCCATAATTTCCGTCATAACACATTTATCAGGAATCTGAAGCACTTTAGCGAAGTCATCCATATGCTCTTTTGTCCTTGAATAAGTGAACGGCTGGAAAACTGCCCATACGTTGTTGAACTCCATTTGCATTGCTGCATCAAGCGTTACTTTTAACTCAGCGGGATGGTGTGCATAGTCGTCAGCGATTGTTATTCCGTCAATTTCAGCAAGTACTTCAAATCTGCGGCAAGCACCACCAAATTGCTCAAGCGATTTTATTGCATCACTCATTTCAATTCCTGCGTAATCAGCTGCGGCAAGTGCTGCAAGCGAATTGTAAACATTATGTTCACCGGGAACTTTGAGTTTTATGTGTCCGAGTTTTTCTCCGTTTTTGTAAATATCGTATCCTGCAAAAGCGTGATCGACAACTATGTTTTCTGCATAGAAATCATTCTTTTTGTCAATTCCGAATGTGATAATCTTTTTATCATTGATATCTTCAATAGCTTTTAGTGAATTTGCATCGTCACCGTTTACGATGAGAGCTTTTGTAGTCATTTTTGAAAATTTATTAAAAGAAAGAATGATATTATCAAGCGTTTTGAAATATTCAAGGTGGTCTGCATCAACGTTAAGTATTATTGCAATATCGGGAGAAAGACGCAGAAAAGTGTCCTTAAATTCACAGGCTTCGCAAACCATATTCTGTGTTTTTCCGACTCTGCCGTTCGACTGGGTAAGAGGCAGTTTACCGCCGATGACCGCAGAAGGGTCTTTGCCACACTGTATCATAATTTGTGTAAGCATTGAAGAAACGGTTGTTTTGCCGTGTGTACCGCAGACACAATAACAGTCATCATACATACGAGTTACCGCACCAAGAAGCTCTGCTCTTTCAAAGGTCGGAATTCCTGAGGCCTTTGCAGCTACCAATTCAGGGTTATCGGGGAGGAGTGCGGCTGTATAGACAATCATTTCAGAGCCCTCAATGTTTTCGGCTTTCTGACCAAGCGTAACAGGAATACCCATACTCCTGATTCTTGCGAGTGTGTCGGTTTCGTTGTTGTCAGAGCCTGACAGAAGGTAGCCTTCGTTATGAAGGATTTCAGCTAACGGGCACATTCCCGAACCGCCGATTCCGATAAAGTGCAATCGTTTGACTTCTTTTAGTAAATTATCTATTTCAAACATAAGTTCAACTCCTTTAACTTTCATAATATTATAAAACAAAATTTCTTAAAAATAAATAGTTATTTAAAATAAATATTATCATTACACGTAAAATATCATATTATACTGTGGAGGTATGAAAATGAAGGGTGAAAAATTTTTAATTTTAGGTAATGATAAAAAAATGATTGCTTGTTGCAATAAGCTGAGGCGTATGGGATACATTGCTGAAATGTACAATGTAGATAAAAACTTTGAAGATTTCAACAATATAATTTTACCGCTTCCGACAGTTGCAAATACAAAAATTAAAGGTACAGATATAACTCTTGGTGAGTTAACGGAAAAGCTGGATAGCTTTCAAAGGGTTTTCTGCGGAAATATTGATGCTACACCTTTTGAAAATTACTATAGTTATTACTACGATGAATCATTTTTATTTAACAATTCACGGTTAACGGCTCAAGGCGTTCTACGCTTAATTCTTGACAGCATTGATTGTGATTTACTTGAATTAAATGCTGTTGTTATCGGATATGGCAGATGCGGTAAAGCAATTTGTCGTTTGTTAAAAAACTGCGGTTTCAAAGTTGTATCTGCTTCGCGTAGAGAAGAAACTTTGCTTGAAGCGAAGAAAGATGGTGTAAAAGCAATTTTAATTGATGAGATTGATGGTTTTGTTGATAAGACAGATATCTTGATTAACACCGTTCCTGTCAACATTATTTCAAAAGAATACATTTCAAAACTTAACAGCGAAAATATCTATATTGAGGTTGCATCAAAGCCTTACGGTTTTGATATTAATGAAACTGATGTATATAATTTCAGATATATTTTAGCTGAAAGTCTGCCCGGAAGGTTTGTTCCTGAAAGTGCAGGAGAAAATATTGCTGATACTGTTCTGAAAATTCTTAAGGAGGAGGTATATGGATAAAACTATTGGCTTTGCAATGTGCGGATCGTTTTGCACACTCAAAACTGCTGTTGAGCAGATATATGAACTGAAAAAACTTAATTACAGCATTGTTCCGATTATGTCGGAAATTGTTTATTCTACTGATACAAGATTCGGTAAGTCGACAGATTTCATAACAGAGATCGAAAATGTTTGCTCAAAGGATATTATTCATTCAATTGTTATGGCCGAACCGATCGGACCGAAAGGTTTACTTGATCTTCTGGTTATTGCACCATGTACGGGAAATACGCTTGCAAAACTTGCAGTAGGTATTGCAGATACAACTGTTACGATGGCGGCAAAATCGCATTTAAGAAATAAACGTCCTGTGCTTATTGCTGTTTCTACAAACGACGGTCTTGGTGGTGCGGCAAAAAACATAGGTCAGCTGATGAACTATAAAAACATATTTTTTGTCCCATTCAGGCAGGATGACTGTATAAACAAAGAAAATTCGTTAATTGCCGATTTCAATAAGATCCCTGAGGCAGTAAAGTTAGCGATAAAAGGTAAACAGATGCAACCGTTTATTATTAATTAAGTGAATTTAGATTGTTGTATTTTTATTGAGTTTGTGTTAGAATAATAAAAAACAGTGAGGTAATAATTATGGGAAAATTAAATTTCAAAGCGTATAAAATAGAAGAAATTCAGTTTGTGAATAAAATTAAAACAACGACCAAAATCGAAATTAAAAACAGCTATTCATATAATGTAAGGTATACTAATCAGAATATTTGCGAAGGTAAGTTTACGATAAATATCAATGATAAAGAGAATCCCGAAAATTTCTCAATCAAACTTGTTATTTGCGGTATCTTCTCTTTTGACCCTGAAATGCAGCGTGAGCTTATTCATGTACAGACATATAAGGAGCTGTTTCCGTATGCAAGAACGATTGTTACTACGATAACAGCCAACGCCGGAATACCGCCGATTATTCTTCCGAATATGGATATTGAAAACAAAGAGATTTACAGAATAGACAATCCGAACAGATTGCAATAAAATTTAAAGCCTGTGTAAGTTGATCTTACGCAGGCTTTATCAGTTATTTGATTGGTTTGAAAACAGATACTGTGTTTTCTTTCGGAATATAATTTTCAATATAATTGATGATTTCTTCGGGTTCATCTGCAAAATGAATTAAATCAGCACAAGCAGGATTCATAAATTTTTCATCGATGCAATTCTGAAGAAAGCTTTTTAAGTGATCGTAGTATCCGTTTGTGTTAAGAATTGCAATTGGTTTGTTATGTCTGCCGAGCTGTTTAAGTGTAAGAATTTCGAAAAATTCATCAAAAGTGCCGATTCCGCCCGGAGTAACAACGAAAGCATCGGAGTTTTCATCCATAAGCTGTTTTCTTTCTCTCATAGTTTCGGAGTATATAAAGTCTGTACAGCCTTCATAAAGTATTCCGTCTACGTTCATAAAAGAAGGCGCAATTCCGATAATTTTTCCTTTTCCGATTTCGGTCATACCTCTTGCAACAGCACCCATAAGGCCTGCAGCGCCACCACCGAAAACAAGGATGTGGTTGTGCTCAGCCATAACTCTTCCGAGCTTTTCACCGGCTTCGATATAAGAATTATCAATCAATGTGCTTGATGCACCGTAAATGCAAATATTCATATTTCCACCTTGCTCAGAAAACTGATTATTTCTTCTTTGTTTGCTGAAATATTACCCTGAATCAGCTCGTCAGAGCCGCCGCCTTTGGCTGAAAACTCAGCTCTTAATAAATCTCCCAAAGGTTTAACGCTTTTTTTAGAAGAAGCTACGGCAAATTTCATGTTTCCGTCTTTACCTGAGAATACAGCTGAAATACCCTTGTGAAGTTTTGAGGATTCCAGAACAAGATTCCTTACATACTGCATGTCAGAACTGTTTTCAAAATATACAGCAATATCGTTGATTTTCTGCGCAGCTGAAATTTTTACTGAAATCAACTCATTAGCAAGTGTAATATTTTTTTGTTTCAGTTCGCTGTTTTCGTCGCAGAGTTTGTTGAATGCCTCGAGCTCATGGTTATGTTTTGCACAGAGTCTGACAGCAATTTCATATAGGTTGTCTGCTTTTGTACAGTAGTCCTCAAATGCATCAAGTCCGCATATAATCTGAAGCCTTGTACCGCCTCGATGACGCATCGAACTGAGTACTTTTACAATACCAATTTCACCCGTAGTCTTAACGTGAGGAGCACAGCACGCACATACATCGTATCCTTCAATTGTAACGATTCGCACATCCTCAGTCAGCTCAAGCTTACTTCTGTAATCGAGATTGTTAAGAATATCTTCCTCTGGAAAATCGATTTTGACAGGAACGTTTTCATAGATTGCTTTGTTAGCTTTGAGCTCAATAAGATCAATCTGTTCTCGGGTAAGCTCAACATCAAAATCAACCGTAATTTCGTTCCCCATATGAAAACCGACATTTGTGCAGCCGAACATTTCGTGTGCAATACCTGAAAGGAGATGTTCACCGGTGTGGTTCTGCATTCTTCTGAATCTGATATTCCAATCAATACAGCAGTATGCTGTGCCGAGGTCGATTGCAGTTTTGGTCTTATGGGTAATTACACCGTCTTTTATCTGTACATCAATCACATCGACACCGTTGATTGTTCCGCAATCGGCAGACTGACCTCCTCCCTCAGGGAAGAAGGCTGTTTTATCAAGAATAACATCGTATGTTTTTCCGTTCTTTTCACAATTGATCACTTCTGCTGTGAAATCAGAAATATATGAATCTGTCTCGTATAATTTTAAAGTTTGCATTTATTTCGTCGCATCCTCAAATGATTTTTTGAAAGCGGGGATAGAGCGTACGATCATATCGTAATCAACACAATATGATGCACGGAAATATGTTTCACAGCCAAAAGCTGAACCTGATACAAGGAGGAGGTCATGCTTCTTCGCGATTTCGCTAAATTCGTCTGCGTTTCCGTTAGGAGCTTTTACAAAGAGATAAAAAGCGCCGGAGGGATCGGCACATTCATAGCCAATTTCTTTAAGAGCAGAATAAAGGTAATCGCGGTTCTTTTTATATGAAGTGATATCAGGCAAAACATCTGCACATCTTTTAATCATCTTCTGCATAAGTGACGGAGCACAAACGTAACCGCAGGATCTTCCTGCACCTGCAATTGAATTGAACAGGTCGGTGAAATCATCAGCCTCAGAAGGAATGAGAACATAACCGATTCTTTCGCCGGGAAGAGAGAGTGATTTGCTGTAAGAATAGCAAACAATTGTATTTTTGTAATACTTTGCAGTAAAAGGTACTCCGTTTTCACTGTAAACGAGTTCTCTGTATGGTTCATCAGAGATAAGATAAACTGGATGACCGTATTCTTCGCTTTTCTGTGTAAGAATTTCAGCAAGCTTGATTATTGTTTCTTCCGAATATACAACACCTGAGGGGTTGTTGGGGGTGTTAATGATGATTGCCTGAGTGTTTTCGTTGATTATTTCACAAAGAGCATCAAAATTAATCTGAAAATGTTCTTCATCGGCAGGTACCATCCTGAAAATACCGCCGTTTGACTCAACGAAAGCCTTGTATTCGGGGAAGTACGGAGCAATTCCAATAATTTCACTTGCTTCGTTAATAATAACAGTACGAAATGCACAGAGGAGTGAAGCTGCAGCGCCACAGGTTAGATAGAGGTTGTCTCTTGTATAGTTTGTGCCGAAACGTCTGTTGAGATTCGTGGCAATAGCATCTCGTGTGTCATTGTCACCGACAGCACTTGTGTAACCGTGAACAGAAATCGGAGCATCGTTTGTGATGATATCAACGAGAGCTTCGTTTACTTCCTTCGGAGCCGGCACACTCGGATTACCGAGACTGTAGTCGTATATATTTTCAGCACCGACGATTGCGGCTCTCATCTTTCCGTATTCGAAAAGCTCACGTATAGTTGAACGGTTGCTGCCTAAAGCGAGCATTTTTTCAGAAACCATTTAATTGACCTCCTTATGCCTCGTAACCTGCTCTGAATGCTTTTAAGTTAATTTCAAGGATTTTTGCGGGAAGTGTTTCCTTAAGAGCTTCTTCCCAATCGATATTATCAAGGTTCAGCGCTTTAACCATAGCGCCGAAAAGCACGATGTTCATGCACTTTGCGTTTCCGAGGTCCATAGCGATTTTAGCGGCATCAAGAACAACTGTATTGAAATTAGCAGACATTTCTTCAATGATACCTTCGGGATATTTTTCTTCACCTGCGGCAACGTTCATCGGTACGATTTCGTAATCGTTGATAACGGCAGTGCCTTCAGGCTTAAGAAAATCTGCATATCTTACAGTTTCCATTTTTTCAAATGAAACAAGAATATCTGCCTGTCCCTTACCGATAATGGGGGAGTAGATTTTTTCGCCGAAACGAACCTGAGTTGAAACACTGCCGCCACGCTGTGACATACCGTGAACTTCACTCATTTTGACATCGTAACCGGCTTTGATAAGACCACGGGTAAGAACCTTACTTACAAGGATTGCACCCTGTCCGCCAACGCCGACGAGAATAATACTTTTAACATTGTTCATTTTATTCGCCCTCCTTTTCAATAGCACCGAACGGGCATACCTGGTTGCAGACAGTACAGCCGACACAGAGAGTTGTATCAATTGTGGCTTTGCCGTCCTTCATAAAGATTGCAGGACAGCCTACCTTAAGACACTTCTTGCACGAACGGCACTTCTCTGCGTCAACCGAACACTTGCTGATGTTGTGTTTGATACGCTTGATGAGAAGGCAGGGTCTTCTTGTGATAATAGCCGCAGGGACTTCGCTTGCAAGAGCATCGTCAACTGCTTTCTGCATTGCGGTAAGATCCTGAGGATCGACTATGATAACATTCTGATAGCCGAAAGCTTCAAGAACTTTTTCGATTGAGATTGAAGGTGCAGGTTCACCCATAAGGTTCTCGCCACTACCGGGATTTTCCTGCTGACCGGTCATACCCGTAATGCTGTTATCAAGGACAACGGGAATGATATTGCCTTTGTTGTAAAGAATTTCTGCAGCACCTGTCATACCGCTGTGGAAGAATGTCGAGTCACCGACAATGCCGAAAACCTTTTTGCTTGTATCGCCGAGCATATCAAATGCTTTTGACATACCCATACCTACGGAGAAACCACCGCCCATGCAGACAACTGAATCCATTGCGCTGAGAGGCTTGGCACTGCCAAGAGTGTAACAGCCGATATCACCTGAGATTACAAAGCTCTTGTTCTTACTCATAGTGTAGAAGAAGCCTCTGTGCGGGCAGCCGGGGCAGAGCACAGGAGGACGGCCGACAGCCTTTACTGAAAGTTCTTTAGTTTGTGCTTCTGTTCCGAAAATTGACTTTGCAACAATTTCAGGGTTAAGCTCATAGATATTAGGAATGAGCTCTTTGCCTATACATTTGATTCCTGCAGCTTTTATCTGCTCTTCCATAAACGGTTCAAGCTCTTCAATTACGTAAAGAGTTTCTACCTTTGAAGCAAAATCTTTGATGAGATTCATCGGAAGGGGATATGTAAATCCGAGTTTAAGGAATGATGTGTCCTCGGGAAAAACTTCCTTTGCATACTGATACGCAACTGAAGCTGTAACAACGCCGATCTTTGTGCCGTTCATTTCAAGCTTGTTGAGAGGTGAAGTGCAGGCGTATTCAGCCATATCTTTGAGTTTCTGCTCAAGAACAGGGTGGTGAGCCTTTGCGTTAGCAGGTGCACTTACGTATTTAAAAACATTTCTCTTGTACTCATAAGGCTCAGTTTCAACAACGTCACCGAATTCAACAAGGCTTTTTGAATGGCAGACTCTTGTTGTTGTTCTGAAAAGAACGGGAATATCAAACTTTTCTGAAATGGCAAAAGCTTCTTTCATAAAGTCTTTGCTTTCCTGGCTGTCAGATGGTTCAATCATCGCCATTTTGGCAGCCTTAGCATAATATCTGTTATCCTGCTCATTCTGTGAAGAGTGCATATCCGGGTCATCAGCGCTGATAATAACAAAACCCTTGCCTACTCCGTTATATGTAGCAGTAAAAATCGGATCAGCTGCTACATTAAGTCCGACGTGCTTCATAGAACAGAGTGCTCGTACACCTGCAATTGATGCGCCGTATGCAACCTCTGCGGCAACCTTTTCGTTAGGAGCCCATTCGCAATAAAGGCTGTCCTTGTACTGCGGTAAATTTTCAAAAATTTCGGTACTCGGTGTGCCGGGGTATGCAGAGCAGACTTTTACGCCTGCTTCGTATGCGCCACGGGCAGCAGCCTCGTTTCCTGACATTAAGTGTTTCATAAGTTCCTCCTTGTATTTGAACGAAGATTTTACAAAATTCAAAATATTATAACATATGTAAATCTAAAAATCAATTTTAATTAATACTTTTATATATGTGATTTTTGTGTTAGAATTACTTGGGGTGAAAAAATGAAAGAGATTGAAATAATACGAAGCAAAAGAAGAACATTATCCCTTGAGGTTAAAGAAGATTGTTCTGTTGTTCTGAGAGCGCCTTTATGGTGTTCGAAGAAGACGATTGATAGTTTTATCTCAGAAAAAACTGAGTGGCTTATTTCTGCGTTGGAGCGTCAAGAAAAGGTTATGTTGAATAAACCAAAACTTGACGAAACAAAGATTGCTGAGTTAAAAAAATCGGCCAAAGAATTTTTACCTGAACGTGTACGGTATTATTCGGAGATTATGAATGTCAAACCTACGGGAATAAAGATTACCTCAGCGAAAAAGCGTTTCGGTAGCTGCAGTACGAAAAATTCACTTTGTTTTTCATATATGTTGATGCTTTATCCGCCGGAGGCAATAGATTATGTGGTTGTTCATGAATTGGCTCATATACCTTTTCATAACCATAGCACAGAATTTTACAAGTTCATAGAATCTGTTTTGCCTGATTACAGAAGCAGAGAAAAGCTTTTGAAATTTTATTTTGCAAATGAATTGTAAGATGTAAACTAAATATATCACATTGATTTGTAGACAATTACGAAATAAGCATCATAGTGGATTGTTTTGTTGACAATAATTTTATAAATATGTTAAAATATTACTATCCATAGGCGTTTAATATTTATCCAAAGGAGGAATTATGTATGAAAAAAGCAAAACTTGTTTCAAAACGTGCTTTATCCTTGTTGATGACAATTGCACTTTTGATGACGACTCTTGTCTTTTTTGATATCGGTGCAACTATGACCTTTGCAGCGAATGATGCAATTACTGTCACCGATAGCGGTTCAGGCGATAAGGTGTATTTTTATGTACCCGAGCAGGTTTATCTTAAACCCTCGCTTACTGCACACAAAAATCAGGAAAGGGCTAATTTTCAGTGGTTTGTTGATGCTGAAATCAACAAGAACACTCATGAAATTTCAAAGCTTAATACCGGTGAAAAATCATCGGGCAATCTCTATTTCTATTATAAGAATGCAAGCAGCGTTTCGATCTCCTTCAAATATCTTAACGCTAATTTAAGTGAAATGCAGGCTTATACATCTACGTCACAGACCAGCACAACAAAGAGCTATGTCAATATGAACAGTTCTATCAAGTTCTCTACATATTCTAATGCAATCAGTGCTGTCAATACACGTACCGATTCATCAAGAACACGTTATTCGTTGAATTCAAATTTAATTGATACAACTATTACAAACGAAAGTGTATCACCTTATCTTATTTCAACTGAATCCGGTTGTTATATTGAATGGACAGCAACGTTTGTTGATTCTCTTGACGGATTGACAAAAACGGTTGTTGCATATACCTATGTTTATAAACCGAACATTATGCCGGCAGGTAATGCTATGTTCATTAAGAATGACCGTGGCTACGACCATGACAACAGTGCGATTTCTTGGATTTCCGGTTACCATTCACTTAACAACTATGCTGTTGGCAAATACTATCCGGTTGTTGCACAGGGAAATAACAGATCTATCCTGCCTTTCTCATCAACTAACCCCGAGGGTTACAAGGTTATGAGTAACTCTTACAATAAGGATACCGACCAGTATGCTCAGTGGGCTACTTTCCCGATGACCAATGGTTATTTTGCTTGGGACGGCAGTTCAATTGATAATGTTGACGTTAACTATTTCGTAACTGATAATATGTCTAACTCAATATTCACAATTCCGTCTTTCAACCTTTATGAAAACAGAAATTCAGGCCCGACAGGTGGCGATATAACCTTCCTTAACTACGGTGTTTCGCCGCAGACACAGCTTATGGTCGATACGAGCCGTTACGGAAACCTCGATCAGATTCCTAATCTCACGGTTGGTTTGATGGGAACATCTAACTGGAGTGAAAGCGGTGCTGTTACGGGTGCTTGGATCGTTTCTGATGTTAAGAATTCAAACGGTGACAGTCACTACACATCACAGCTTAATACAACTTCTGAAGGTGAAGCTCGTTGGTATAATTACAATTCTATTATAGCAAGCGGTGAAGATCCGTATTATCCGACAGGCGAGGGCGGAACAGAAGGCATCAAGTACAACGGTAAAATCAAGAAGAGCATTGCAGGTATGACTTCAACAAATGCTTGTAACGTTCAGGCAAGCTTGTACAATGAGCAGGGTCAGGATACAGGATTCAATATCAGTATCCTCAGACTTAATGTTACTGCAAACAACAAGGATACTCTCCGTGATGCTTATAATGCAGCAATTGGAAAGTCTGCTTATATCGGTCTTAATGACGGAACATCACCTTACTACAACACAAATGATGCTAAGTGGTCTAAGTTCCTTGCATTGTATGAGGCAGCAGGTTATTTCCTCGCAAACCTTGACACAATGACAACAATCAATGCTGCAGGTGTATCATACACGGCAGAAGGTCTTGCATCAGCTCTTAATGCGGCTCTTAATGACCTTGAAAGTATCCGTAAGTCTTCAATGGCAACAGTTTGTGTTGCTTCTCTTGAGAAAAATGCTGACGGTAATTACGTTATTAAGAGCATCTACGATGCATCAGCAGCAGATATCATTTCGATCTACACTAAAACATATAATTTCGGTGACGATGTAACATTTGCTGCTCCTGATTTCCAGGGCTATGATTTTGTCGGTTATGCTACAGGTAAGAAGGCTGCAACCGGTCAGGTAGTCGGCGGTGACTATTCAGCTCTTATTGAAGGAACAAATTCTTCGATCGTTGAAACAAAGACAACTACCGAATATCTTTCGTACACATTCTTCTATGTTCCGGGTGAGGTTACTTCAATCGTTAACACTAAAGACGGTAAGTTCAATTACCTTAAGGCTAAGGTAAAAGATATGCCTACAGAATTGGGAAGTATTTCATATCCTTCTTATACCGAGCATGCGGATACAGATACTGATTTCAACTATGAAATTGAAGCAAATGATATCACCGTATGGAGTTCTCAGGCTACAACAGCCGTTCAGCTTCAGTTCCTTCCGTTCTACGCTGAACTTGCTGCTTCAACGGATTATGTATTGACTTATGATGTTACAGGTACTGATCCTGAAAATGTTCAGTTCTCAATTTACAACTCAGCGTTCACAGGCGGTAACGGTTACGAAACATCAACTTATGTTGTAGATGCTTCAGGAGATATTATCTCAACAAATTCTGTTGATCACGGTACAGTTTACCTCAAGCTTGAGCTTCTCGGCGATGCAAGAAACGGTAAGAAAATCAGAATCAGTGATATCTGTCTTTCAAAGGCTGATTCTAATGAACTCTACATTGATACAACTCAGGGTTATCCTGCAGTTTACTCTGCACCAGCCGGTACAAAGACAGCTGTAAGCTATACTGCAAACGGTGTGTCAAGCCTTGTTGCAACAACATCTTACAGCACACTTACATACGATCAGTATCAGCTTCTTCCTTATTATATTGATATACAGCCAAACTCAACATATCAGTTCACTTATGAACTCAGCGGGCTTACAAGCGAGCAGGTTCAGTTTGAGCTTTACAGTCCGTCCTATGTTTCAGGTAACGGTTCAACAATGAACTATTATAATCTCACAGGTTCAGGTGTAACGTTTACAACGGGTCCCAATGACGATGCTGTCGGTCAGTTGAGAATTAAATTTTCTAACGATCCTCATGTTGCTGCAGGCGCAAAAGCTACAATCAAGAATCTTAATGTTGTAAATATCGATTCGAAGACAACCATCTACGGTCTTTATAACGAAACTCAGGATCTTGGTATTCCTGTTAAGGAAGGCTATAAGTTCTGCGGTTGGACAGCTAAGTCTAATAACGGCGGTTCAGCTCACGGTGTAGTTAATTCTGTTTACTCAAAGCAGGTTTACAGCTACACATTCGGAACAAACATTGATATCATTACAGCTGATTGGGAAGCTGACACATGTCTTGTTATCTTCCGTGGCGAAGACGGAACGGTAATTTCTGAACAGAACATCACATACGGTAATGCAGCAACTGCTCCTGCTGTAGAAGATGTTCCCGAGAAGTTCGGTCATACATTCGCAGGTTGGGATACTGATTTCTCAGCGGTTACCAATAACCTTATCATTGAACCTGTTTATGAGCAGAAGGATATCACAGTTATCGTCAGCGCAGATTCAAACCAGATCTTTGCGGGTGCAACAACAAATGTTAGTGCGATGTTTGAGCCTAACGAGGACGGCATCAGCGCAGTTGAATGGAAATCAAGCAGCGACGCAATCGCTGAGGTTGACGCAAACGGTGTTGTAACAGGTGTTTCTGAAGGTACTGTAACAATCACAGGTACAATTACTTATGACGGCAGAACATACTCGGCTTCAACTGATATCAAGGTTAATCCTGTTGAGGTAATCGAAATTACAATCAACACTGCTCCCGATAAGACAACGTACTTTGTTGGAGAAACTTTTGATCCCACAGGTCTGTCGATTCTTGTTACATATAATAATGGTACAACTGCCGTTGTTGATTCAGGTTTCACATTGAACAGTGTCAACACTTCAGTCAAAGGTTCCAAGACAGTAAGAGTGACGTATGAAGGTTACACAACAACTACAAGAGTTACAGTTGTTGATATCGTAATGACATCAATCGAAATTACAGAACTTCCGTTTGTTATAACATACTTTGTTGGCGATACTGAATTTGAACCCGACGGAATCACCGTTGTCGCTCATTACAACAACGGTGATGTTGCAGAACTTGACCTCGGTGATCTTGAATTTATCGGCTTTGATACAAGTGTAACAGGTGATGTAACAATTACAGTTGCTTACGAAGATTTTGAAGATTCGTTTGAAATTATAGTTGAAGAGCCTAATATTATCGGTATCACAATTAAGAATCATCCTACAAAGCAGTCATACCTCGTTGGTGATGAAGCTGATTATACAGGTCTTAAGCTTATTGCTACATATTCAAACGGTACAACTGTAGAAATCACTGAAGGTTATACAATCTCGGGCTTTGATTCATCTGCGGTCGGTCAGAAGACACTTACTGTTGACTATGAAGGAATGACAGCTACATTTACAATTGAAGTCAAGCCGGTTGAACTCGTATCAATCGAAATCGCAACACCTGCAGAGAAGACAGAATACTTCACAGGTGAGGATGCAGATTTCGCAGGACTTACAATCAAGGCTAACTACAATAACGGCACAACAGCTATCGTTGACGGTTACACAGTAACAGGCTTTGATTCACAGACAGCAGGACAGAAGACAATTACAGTTGAATACGAAGGCAAGACAGCTACATTCACAGTAAATGTCAAGGCAATTGAACTCGTATCAATTGAAGTTGCAACAAATCCTGATAAGACAACATACTTCACAAACGAAGCATTTGATGCAACAGGACTTACACTTACAGCAACATATAACAACGGTACAACTGCAACAATTAAAGAAGGTTTTGCAGTCGGTGCAGTTGATATGGCAACAGCAGGAACAAAGACAGTAACAGTTACATATGAAGGAAAGACAGCAAACTTCAATATCACAGTAAATGCACTCTATATCACAGGCGTTGAAATTGAAACAATGCC